>NZ_JAKWJU010000002.1:1938750-2261875 GCF_022524345.1 Streptomyces marispadix
AAATCTCGACGGTGGAGACGAATCCCGCAGGGGTCATCACGGCCGTGACCGATGCACTCGGCCGACGCGTTGCTTGCGTCCGTGACGCGTTCGGCAGATCAAGCCGCCTCACCGAAGCGAACGGCGCGACCACGGCGATGGAGTGGACCATCGAGGGCAAACCGACCCAGCGCGCAGAGGCCGACGGCACGGTGGAGCGGTGGACCTGGGATGGAGAAGGCAACTGCCTTTCCTTCACGGACGCCAACGGCGGGCTCACGGAGTTCGCCTACAGCCATTTCGACCAGATCGCCTCACGCACCACACCCGACGGCGCTCAGCACTCCTTCACCTACGACACCGAACTCCGCCTGACAGACGTGACGTCTCCATCCGGCCTTGCCTGGAACTACACGTACGACGCGGCAGGCCGTCTCACCTCCGAAACGGACTTCGACGGCCGTACCACGCACTATCAGTACGACGCAGCAGGCCGACTGATCGCACGTACGACGCCCCTCGGGGAGACCATCTCGTTCGAACTGGATGTGATGGGCCGCACGGTCTCCAAGAACGCTGCCGGCACGGTCACTTCGTTTGTGCACGATGCCGCAGGACGGCTGCTGTCCGCCTCCTCGCCGACATCGGATCTGGAGATCACATACGACCTGCTCGGCCGCATCACCGCCGAGACGGTCGAGGGCCGGACCACCGCTTTCACCTATGACGCCGCCGGCCGCCGTACGAGCCGCACCACACCGTCCGGAGCCCTCACCGTTCTCACCTACGACGAAGTCGGCAACCGTGTCGGCCTCGAACTCGACGGTCACGCGCTCGCCTTCACACATGATCCGCTGGGACGTGAGCTCACGCGGACGCTCGGGCCCGCCGGACAAACCAGCATCACCTCCGCCTGGGACGACGCAGGCCGCCTGACGCGGCGCACCCTGGCTGCGGGTACGCACACGATGCGGGACCGGTCCCACGCCTACCGCGCCGACGGCTACTTGGAGACACTCGCCGAGCAAGTCTCGGGTGTCACCGAGCAGATGAACCTCGACCCGGTGGGGCGACCTCTCAGTCTCACTACCGGGAGGCATCAGGAGACCTACGCCTACGACCAGCAGGGAAACCAGACCTACGCCGACTGGCAGCACCCTGCCGCCGATGCCAACGCAGCGGGAGACCGGGATTATTCGGGCACCAGGCTGCTCTCGGCCGGGCGCGTCCACTACTCCCACGACGAGGCCGGACGGCTGGTCGAACGACGCAAGAGCCGCATCTCCCGCAAGCCGGACGTGTGGAACTACACCTACGACGCAGAGGACCGGCTCACCTCCTGCACCACACCAGACGGCACGGTGTGGCACTACCGGTACGACCCGCTCGGACGGCGCACCGCCAAGTACCGGCTGGCGGAGGACGGTGCCCAGATCGTCGAGGAGACCCGATTCGCCTGGGACCTGGTCTCCCTCGCCGAGCAGACCGATTCGTCGACCGGAATCACCGTCACGTGGGAACACGAGGGCCACCAGCCCATCGCGCAGCACGAGCGCAAGCCGCTGAGCCAGGAGGAGTACGACAGTCGCTTCTTCGCCATCGTCACAGACCTCGTAGGCACACCCACCGAACTCGTCGACGAAACGGGGACCATCGCCTGGCACAAGCAGTCGACCTGCTGGGGCAGCACCGCCTGGAACGCCGACGCCAGCGCCTACACCCCACTGCGGTTCCCCGGCCAGTACGCAGACCCCGAAACAGGACTGCACTACAACTACTTCCGTCACTACGACCCGGAGACGGCACGCTTCACCAGTCTCGACCCCCTCGGCCTGGAGCCCGCGCCCAACCCCTTCGGCTACGTCGTCAATCCGATGGCATGGATCGATCTGCTTGGGCTGCTCACCTGCAAGCAGAACGCCAAGATCCTTCGCGACAACATGGCCGCCGAGGGCCGGGCCCCCGGGCCCGGGCAAGCGGCCGCCCATATCGTTCCCTCAGGCGGGCAACAGGGGCACTGGGCACCAGGCGCCCGGGCGCGAGGTCTTCTCCAGCAATACGGAGTCGACATCAACGATGCCGCCAATGGCATCCCGCTCGACCACCCGACGCCACACAACTACACGCACAGAGGCGCCTATTTGCAGCGGCTCGACACTCATCTGCAAGGCACTGTCGGCCAGTTGCAGGCGATGGGACACAGCAACGACACCATCGCCAACACGCTCCGTTCCGAACTGCGCCGTATCGGCAGTGAAGTACAGTCGGAACTCATCACCGGACAGCCTGGCCCCTCAGCGCATTGGACGGCGTGACGTGACCGCGACCCCACTCTCGGTGTACCGCATTCTTCCGCCCTTCAAGGAGGGTCTGAGGAGCATCCTCGTCGACGACTGGCCGTTGATCCGCTGGCAGACCCACGGGGACCCCGCCGAGATGCCGACACGTGTCACGGCGGAGTGGCAAGGCCCCCCGAACTTCCGGGAGATCGACTACCCCTCAAGCAGTCTCGGAGCCCCGGTACTCAGCCGACGAGTCGCAGACAAGGTCCGCGATCGCTTCTCACCGGGAGGAAGTTTTCTTCCGGTCTCCGTCTCCGGCGAACCGGAGGGCAAGTACGAGTTGTATGTCGCTGAGCACGTGGTCGATTGCCTTGACCCGGATCGCTCCTCCGCACCGCTGCAACCGACACTCGTCATCGAGAAGGCCGTCTTCCTCCCGGAGAGGCTTCCTCTGGAGTACGCGGCATTTCGGGTGCCCGGCTTCCCACGGGGGGTCTACTGGAACGGCTGGGCGGTGGAGTTGCTCTGCGAGCTCATCGGCAGGGACGATTTGGAGCTGCGCCTGGTCTGGTCGACCGATCCGGACGCGGTACCCCATCGCAACCCGATGGGTTTCTGACCGTCGCGTCAGTGGCGCGATGTAACCATGTACCGCCGTCGGTCGAAGTGCCCTGACGACGGAGGAAGCAGCCCGTATCGGCGGCGGGAAAAGCCCCCTGGGGCCATGGCGACGGTTCGCTGGCAGTGCATCAGGTCCCAGGTATGGAATGAGCGCGATAAGCAAATGGCCGTAGTGATTTCAGCAATCGGTCTCGTCGTGGATTCAGCAGCTCCCTGCCCATCTGGAAGTAGAGATCCTCGTGTGGCGCCGAGAGGTGGACGACGAGGTGCTCGCAGAGGAAGAGGGCCTGGAGCGTCTTTACGACGAGGCTGAAAGCATCGTGCCCCAGTATGCGGATCAAGTCCGTGAAGCGTTCTCAAGCGCGCTCTCGCCTAGCGAGTTCGAAGACGAGGCCGAAGAGTTCATCTCGTACGAAGCCTGGTCGCTCCGCGAGCAAACACTGCTGGTCGGTGCCAAGCAGGACGACACGGACGTTCCTGTAGAGGTGGTTTTCTCAATCCGCTGACGGCATCCCTCGAAAAGAGCGAGCAGCCTCCCGCTCTCAAGCCACAGAAGGGCGCAGGAAGTGAGAGCCGAGGATCTGGTCTCCGAACTGGTCCGCCTCCTGGAAGCACATCCAGAGAAGGCCAACTGGACGGGCGTGCTCAACGCCGAGGACATCTCCTTGGCCGAAGAGCGACTGGCGGCCAAGTTCCCGCCCTCCTACCGGAGGTTCCTTGCGGAGCTGGGCAGTTGCGAGGCGGACGGCACGGAATTCCTCGGCGTCTTTCGGACGCCCCTGATGGGCGACGCCCTGCTCGGCACCGTCCACGAAACGCTGCAAGCCAGAGAGGACCCCCGATTCCCTCGTGAGCTTCTGGTGATCCAGTACGACGGCATGGGTGGTCTGGTGTCACTGGACGTCTCCCGTACGGACGAGGCGGGAGAGGCACCCGTCGTCGTATGGGACCCGGGCGCGGCCGACCGAGGTGGCCCGGAGGAACTCGCGCCCGACTTCGGCACGTACGTGCTGCGGGAGTGCAGGCGCGCCCTGACGGGCAGTGCATCACGCGACAGCCTCGGGGAGAGTTCGTGACGGAAGCGTCGTACTACAGGGCGAGAGCAAGAGCGGGGAATCTCGTGGCCGATCCCTCGGAGGACGCTCTCTACATGCGGAGCTCCGATCTTGGGACTCCCGGCAACGCCCCTGCACGTTCAATGCGCTCTCGCTTGCGTGCTCGACATGGGCCTTCGGCGCCACCAGGACCTTGCCCGGCACGGTGGGCCACCGGTCCAGAAAGGCCACGTGCGCGACATCCTCGTAGACCGCCTCGTGCTGATAATCCGGCTCTTCTGCGACATACGCGCACACGAAGCACGGCCCGGATCTTGCGCGGGCCGCGTAGGCGTCGAGATCCATCGGCTGTCTATTCATCCGCCCGTCTCTCCTCAGGCGCGTCCATGGCAGCGGCCGGTTCTGGCGCGATGGCAGGCCCCGGTTTCTCCGGCAACCGAGCACGAATGGCCGTGTCGAGTTCTGCCATTGTGCGGTGGAATGCCGCTTCCAGATCGACGTCGTAGCGGTGCGCCAGGATGAGCACCGACCAGAGGCAGTCGGCGAGTTCGTGCTCCAGCGCCGTCCGCCCGCCCGGCACCTCCCGTGCGCCCTCCGCGGCCATCACCAGTTTGGCCAGGTCTCCGACATCGCCCATGAAACCGAGCATGAACTCCTCCCGTGTCCACACCCGGCCCCGCTCATGCCGATTGACCTCGTCATACAGATCGTGGATCTGCAACGCCCCTTGCAGCAGCTCGTCCAGGCCCACACTCGCCTCCGCTGGATCCCTGCCTGAGAAGCAGAACCCCCGGCCTGCGCTCCATCAGGCGCAGCTCCATGCCGGGTGCACCGCCCGCCTCCCGGCAGGCCGTGTGCGGGACAGTGGCGTAGTCAGCCCCTCAGCGCCGCTCCCAGTGAGGGTTGCCCGGGTGCCCCCACTGCTTCGTGAGCTTGTCGGCCAGCTCCAGCGCCCTTTCCGCTTCGGGGACTCCGGGAAGCGGCCGTCCCGGCGGCTGCTTCCGGGTGGGCTTGGCCGAGGGCGTGCTCGGGGGCGGTGTCGTGGTGGGGGTCGGCTTGGGTGTCTTCGTCTTGGACGGCTTGGGGGTGGAAGGTTCGGCCGAGGGGCTGGGGGCGCGGGGGACGGCCGTGGCGGGGAGGCGGTTCTTCGAGACTGGTACCTCGTTCTCGCCGCCCTGAAGGAGGAGCCCCGTGCCTACTCCCGTACCTATGACGAGGAGCGCCACGCTCGCGGTGAGCCGTACCGGTCCACGGAACGGCCGCAGGTTGAACGGGAAGGCGGCCGTCGGGGCCGGATATGAGACGCGGTAGAGATCGCGGCCACACTCCCGGCAGGCCTCGGACGTCTCGGGTGATCGTGTGCCACAACGCGGGCATGTGGTCGGCATGCGCAACTCCAGAGCTGTTATGGGGGCACCACTATCCGCTTACGCACCTGCACCCGCGGACACTAGCGGTGCGACCACCGGTAACGAAGCCCCCCGGGTGGCTCGACTTGGCGCTGCGCGCGTAGATCGCCCGGTCTCCAACGGCCCGGCTCTGGGCGGGTGTTGAACCGGCAGGCGGCGGCGTGCAGGTGAGCACGACGAACGGCCTGGAAGAGGTTCGTCGGCGGCGGGGGCGGCCCGTTGGGCGGAGAGTTTCTAGGGGCCCGGCTGCCGTGCTCCAACGGCCGGGCCCCTTCGCCCCCCTCGGCCCCTTCATCCCCCCTGACGGGCCCGAGCACCAGGTAAGACCCACACCCTCCCGGAAGGGTTGCACGCGATCCGGAATTTTCTGTTCAGTGTGCGTCCCCCGTGGTCCGGACGGTTCGCGCGGCCGGATACGCCCCGTGCCCTGCCCCGTTCACCCCTCTCAGCCTCCTTCGGAAGCGGGCCCGGTTCACCCCTCTTCGCCTCCTTCCGATGCGGGCCCGGTTCACCCCTCTTCGCCTCCTTCCGAAGCGAAATGGCCTTCCGTGGCGTGATCGCCTTCCGAAGCGCCATGGCACTCCGCAGCGACATGGCGCAGATAGCGGTCGACGGTCTCGGTCAGGACCTCGACTCCGTCGCGCGCCCACAGGGCGGGGCTGAAGATCTCCACCTCGATGGGGCCTTCGTAGCCCGCCGCGTCGACGAGTTCGCGGAGGCCGCGCAAGTCGACGGCGCCGTCGCCGAGTTGGCCGCGGCCGAGGAGTACGCCCTCGGGGAGCGGCGTCACCCAGTCCGCGAGCTGGAAGGCTGCGAGCCGCCCGCCCGCGCCCGCACGGGCGATCGCCTCCGGGGCCCGGTCGTCCCACCACACGTGGTAGGTGTCCACGACGACGCCCACCTGCTCCGGCGGGAAGCGTTCGGCGAGGTCCAGCGCCTGCGCCAGCGTGGAGACCACACAGCGGTCGGAGGCGAACATCGGGTGCAGCGGTTCGATCGCCAGGCGCACGCCGCGTTCGCCCGCGTAGGGCGCCAGTTCGGCGAGGGCGTCCGCGATACGTTCCCGTGCGCCCGTGAGGTCCCGGCTGCCGTCGGGGAGTCCGCCTGAGACGAGGACCAGCGTGGCCGTGCCCAGTGTCGCGGCCTCGTCGATCGCGGCGCGGTTGTCGTCGACGGCGCGGCGGCGCTCGCCGGGGTCCAAGGCGGTGAAGAAGCCGCCCCGGCACAGCGAGGTGACGGTCAGTCCCGCGTCCCTTACGAGCCGGGCGGTCGCCGACGGACCGTAGTCCTGGACGGGTTGGCGCCACAGGCCCACCCCGGTGATGCCGAGCTTGACGCACGCGGCGGTGAGTTCGGGGAGGGCGAGCTGCCTGACCGTCTGCTGGTTCACGGAGAAGCGGCGAAGTCCCGCGTCAGCGCAGCGACTTGCATCCTCCTCGCCCGTCCTCGCGCCACCGCCCGCACGCGCGCCCGCGCCGTCGCTCACGCCCGCGCCCTCGTCGGCGCCCGCTCCCTCTTCCCCGCTCACGCCTCGACCCCCTGCACCTCGAGCAGGCGACGCATACGGCCCTCGGCGAGCCCCGGGTCGGGGAACAGGCCGAGCCCGTCCGCGAGTTCGTAGGCGCGGGCGAGGTGCGGCAGTGAGCGTGCCGACTGCATGCCGCCGGCCATCACGAAGTGGTCCTGGTGGCCCGCGAGCCATGCGAGGAGCACTACGCCCGTCTTGTAGAAGCGGGTGGGCGCCCGGAACAGATGCCGGGACAGGGCGACGGTGGGGTCCAGTACCGCGCGGAAGCCCTCGGTGTCGCCGGTGTCCAGGCGGCGTACGGCGTCGGCCGCGAGGGGCGCGAGCGGATCGAAGACGCCCAACAGGGCATCGCTGTGGCCGAGTTCGTCGCCCGCGACGAGTCCGGGGTAGTTGAAGTCGTCGCCCGTGTAGCAGCGGACCCCTTCCGGCAGGCGCCGCCGCAGCACCACCTCGCGTTCGGCGTCCAGCAGGGAGACCTTCACGCCGTCGACCTTGCCGGGGTGTTCCTCGATGATCCGCAGGAAGGTCTCCGTGGCGGTGTCGAGGTCGCTGCTGCCCCAGTAGCCCTCCAGAGCGGGGTCGAACATGGACCCCAGCCAGTGCAGTACGACGGGCCGGGCGGTCTGGCGCAGCAGATGCCCGTAGACGTCGAGATAGTCGCCGGGGCCCCGGGCGGTGGCGGCGAGTGCGCGTGAGGCCATCAGCACGGGCTGTGCGCCGCACTTCTCGACCAGCTCGGCCTGTTCCTCGTAGGCGCCGCGCACGGCCGTCAAGTCGTGGGTACCCGGCGGCAGTTGGTCGGTGCCCACGCCGCAGGCGATACGGCCGCCCACGGCTCTTGCCTCGGCGGCGGAGCGCTCGATCAGCTCGGCCGCCGCCCGCCAGTCGAGCCCCATGCCGCGCTGGGCGGTGTCCATGGCCTCGGCCACGCACAGGCCGTACGACCACAGATGGCGCCGGAAGGCGAGTGTGGCGTCCCAGTCGAGCGCCGCGGACCGGCCGCCGGTCTCCCCGCCGGTCCCCTCCGCGTTCGCGCGGAATCTGTCGGCGACGACGTGCGCGGCGGCGAACACCGTGCGGGAGGAGGGCGGCCGGGCGGCGGCGGGCGGCCCCAGGACGGCGTCCGCGGGCTCGGCCCGTGGCCGGTAGGTGCGCAACGCCCCGTTCTCGTCGGGCAGTCGGATCACGAAGTCCCTTCCCATCGTTCGGTGACCGGGTACGGCGGCGTCACGGCGCGAGGCATCACAGCGGCAGACGTCACAGCGGCAGGCGCCAAGGTGACGGGCAGCACGGCGACCAGCGGCACAGCGACGGGCGTCACAGCGACAGCTCCGGTACGGGCAGCCGGCGGCCCTCCGCCGAGGAGCGCAGGCCGAGTTCGGCGAGCTGTACGCCGCGTGCGCCCGCGAGGAGGTCCCACTCGTAGGGCGTGCCGAGCGCGACGTGCCGCAGGAACAGCTCCCACTGGGCCTTGAAGCCGTTGTCGAACTCCCTGTTGTCCGGGACCTCTTGCCACTGCTCGCGGAAGGACTCCGTGGCGGGCAGGTCCGGGTTCCATACGGGTTTGGGGGTGCCGGAGCGGTGCTGGGCGCGGCAGCGGCGGAGCCCGGCGACGGCCGAGCCCTCGGTGCCGTCGACCTGGAACTCCACGAGTTCGTCGCGGTTGACGCGTACCGCCCAGGAGGAGTTGATCTGCGCGACGACGCCGCTTTCGAGTTCGAAGATGCCGTACGCGGAGTCGTCGGCGGTGGCGTCGTAGGGCTGCCCCCGCTCGTCCCAGCGGCGCGGGATGTGGGTGGCGGCGTGCGCCTGTACGGAGGTCACGCGGCCGAACAGGCCGTGCAGCACGTACTCCCAGTGCGGGAACATGTCGACGACGATCCCGCCGCCGTCCTGTGAGCGGTAGTTCCAGGACGGGCGCTGTGCGTCCTGCCAGTCGCCCTCGAAGACCCAGTAGCCGAACTCGCCCCGTACGGACAGCACTCGCCCGAAGAAGCCGCCGTCGACGAGGCGTTTGAGCTTGAGCAGGCCCGGCAGGAACAGCTTGTCCTGTACGACGCCGTGCCGGACGCCCGACTCATGGGCGAGCCGGGCGAGGGCGAGGGCCGCGTCGAGGCCGGTGGCGGTGGGCTTCTCGGTGTAGATGTGCTTGCCCGCGGCGACGGCCTTGCGCAGTGCGGACTCCCGGGCGCTGGTGACCTGGGCGTCGAAGTAGACGTCGATGCTTCCGTCGGTGAGTACGGCGTCGAGGTCGGTGGTCCACTCGTCGAGGCCGTGCCGCTCGGCGATGGCCTTCAGCGCCAGGTCGCGGCGGCCTACGAGCACGGGCTCGGGCCACAGCGCGGTGCCGTCACCGAGGTCGATGCCGCCGCTCTCGCGTATGGCGAGGAGTGAGCGTACGAGGTGCTGGCGGTACCCCATGCGTCCGGTCACGCCGTTCATGGCGATGCGCACGGTTCTGCGTGTCACGTGGTCGTCTCCTTCGGATCCGCGTCATCGGACTGAGCCCGGTCGGGAACTGCGGGCAGCAAGCGCTTTCATTCGTGACAGCTTGCCGCCGTACCGAGGGCTCGACAAGGGCCGGCGGCGGGGACGCCGGGGAGGAGGGGGGTAACCGGGGCGGTGTGCTCCGGGCGGTGCGCCGCGCGGAGTTGCGTGGGCCGCTGCGTACGGCGCCGCGCGCACCGTTCCGGGGGCGGCTCATTCGCCGCGCTCCCGGTGTGTCCGCGAAGTGCTCACGCTTGGTCAGCCTTTCAGCCCGGAGTCGGCCATGCCCTCGGCGAGCAGCCGCTGGAAGGCCGGGAAGAACAGCACGATGGGCGGCGGCGCGAACACCGACATCGCGGACAACGGCCCGTATGCGGACTGACTCGACGTGTCGACGCAGTACGCAACGCCAGTGTGAGTGTGTACTTGTCCGGCTCGAAGAGAAAGATGAGCTGGGTGAAGAAGTCGTTCCATGTCCAGATGAAGGTGAAGATCGCGGTGGCGATCAGTGCGGGCCTGGTCAGAGGGAGGACGACTTCGGAAAGGATGCGGAAGGGCCCCGGTCGGGTCCGCGATCGGCCCCACGATCGGGTCGCGCGTTCGGGTCGCGCGTTCGGGTCGCGCGTTCGGGTCGCGGCGAACTGCCCGGCGGATGTGGGCAGTTCGCGCCGCGCGGGTGTTCGGAGCTACTCGCCCTGGTACGGCAGTGTGACGCCTGGCAGTTCGTATTCGTCGCGGCGCCCGCACATGCCGTAGCCGCCTCTCCGTGTGGGCCCCGACGAGCGGACTCGTGCGGTCGACAGATGTGAGGCGTCACCCGAGGAGAGCGCGACGAGGTGCTGCCCGGTGAGTTCGGCGGCGGCGAGCGCGCCCGCACGCCAACGCCGCTGCCACGCGGCCACTCGGGGGCCGGCGAGGCGGGCTGCGGCGGCGTGGAAGGCATGCAGGGGCCGCAAGTCGCCTTCCCGCACGGCGGCTTGGAGCCTCAGATAGCCGTCGACGGCGAGGTCGCGCCGCTCGCGTGCCGCACGTTCGGCGTCGGGGCCCTCCCTGGCGGGCAGCGACGCGGCCGCGGCATAGGCGTCCGGATCGGCCAGCACCTCGGGCGGGAACGTGAACACCGCGTCGCCCGCCTCGGGCAGTCCGCCGTTCTGCATCAGCACGGTGACGCGCAGGCCGCCGGAGTCGCCACCGTGCCGGACGCCGCCCGCGCAACCGCCGCGCCCGACGCCGCCCGGGCAACCGCCGGGCCCGCGCACCATCCGATGCACCGTCCCCGGCGTGAACCATGCGACGACACCCGGCTCCAGCGCCGTCTCGGTGAAGCCGTCCTCGACGGTCAGCGTCTGCACCGTGCCCTCACCCGCGATGACGACATACGCCTCGGTGCACGCCAGATGGACGTGCGGGCTGCCGCCGCACACGCCGTCCGCCGCCTCCCAGTCGTAGGCGCTGATGTGCGAAAGGCCGATTCCGCCGGGCAGTCGGGCGCTCACCACGGCACCGCCCTCAGCAGCCGCTCGACACCGTCCACGTCCCACGCTCCGTTCGCCACGAGGACGCGGTAGCGGTACGAGAACTTCTCGCCCGGCTGCAGCACGAACTCCTCGAAGAACGCCCAGGAGAACGCGACCGTCGGCACGGGCTCGGAGCGTACGAACCAGTGCGAGGCGTGCACCGAGTCCTCGTTGTCCGGCGCATGCGCGAAGACCAGCGTCGAGTGGGCGTCCACGTCGTCGTGTTCGCCTACGAAGGCGATCCACGGGTACTCCGAGGCGGGCTGCCCCATCAGTTCCTCGTCGGTGCCGGGCCCGGCCGATGAGAGCACCTGGCCGCCGGTGAAGTCGCGGGGACCGCGCCAGTGCAGGCCCGTGTATCCGGCCATCTCCCTGCCGTGAGTGGTGGGCGACCCGAAGTGCAGTGGTTCGCCGCGGATGTTGGTCAGCCGGATCGACCAGTCGACCGCGTACGTACCGGTGCGTGCGTCGGCCGAGTGGAGCGCGACGGTGCGCCGCTCGCGCGCCCACTCCTCTCCGCCGTTCTCCACCCAGGTGAGCAGCTCGGTGAAGTCCAGCCTGTCATCGGACACTTCGAAGGTCTCGAACGCGTCGTGCCGCATGGAGCCGACGAGTTCGTGCCGCGGCAGATAACCCTCGCCGTGCACATACGAGTTGCCGCCCCAGAAGTTCTGGCCCGACAGATGGCTCGCGGTCATCTGGAGACCCTTGTGCCAGCGGTGGTCGTTGGGCCGGTAGCCGGAGACCTGGTTGCCCGCGAGGGTGCGCAGCGGATGTACGTACGGCTTGCGCGACTCGAACGCCACCGGGTCCGGGGCGTAGACATAGGTGAGGAGTTCGGTGCCGTCGGCGGCGACGCGGATGCGCTCGCCGTGCGTGTGCGTGACGGTGACCGGCAGACGTCCGTCGGCGATGCCGCGGTTCGCGATGCCGCGGGAGGGGCGGGGGGCGCTGGACGCGCTCATCGGTGCTCCTTCGGTGCCCAGTCGGGGTGGTCGCCGTGCATGGCCAGGTAGAAGGGGTCCTGCGGTGTGATCTCACCTTTGTGTACAGGAGCGGCCGTGAAGGCCGACTTGTAGAGCGCCGCGAGGAATTCGAGGGTGCGGCGGGCGTCGGGGCCGCTGCCCGGGGGGCGTTCGCCCTGCTCCAACGCGTCCAGGAAACCCCCGAGTTGGGCAGCGTGCGAGCTGGGCACGGCGGCCGCCGGAGTGCGCCAGTGTGTGGTCCGCTCCGGCTGCGTGCGTACATGGGGGGCCGGGGTGTACGCCCAGTCGTCGTTGCCGTAGCCGTAGAGATGCGTCAACTCCACTGTGGCGTCGGTGCAGTCGATGCGAATGCGGCTCACCTCGTCCGGGCTGAGCACGCTGTTGACGACGGTCGCCACGGCGCCGTTCTCGAACCGTACGAGCGCGGTCGAGACGTCCTCGCTCTCGACGTCGTGCACCAGCCTCCCCGCCATGGCGCGTATCTCGCTCCAGTCGCCGAGGAGATGCAGCAGCAGATCCATCTGGTGGATGCCATGACCCATGGTGGGTCCGCCGCCCTCGGTGTCCCAACGGCCGCGCCATGGAACGGAGTAGTAGCCGGAGTCGCGATACCAGGTGGTCTGGCAGTGGGCGACCAGAGGCGCGCCGAGTCGGCCGGAGCGCAGCAGCCCGCGGGCGTGTGCGGCGCCGGAGCCGTAACGGTGCTGGAAGACGACGGAGACATACGGGCCGCCGGAGCCCCTGGAGGCGGAGCCGCCACAGCCGGGGCCGGAAGCGGAACCCGGGCCGTAGCCGGAACCGGCACCGGCACCGGCACCGGCTTCGGCACCAGGAGCGGCTCCGGAGCCAGCGCTGCCGCCGCCCTCCTCCGCCGCGATCGCGTCGTACTCCGCGAGCGAAAGGCACAGCGGCTTCTCGCACAGCACCCACGCCCCGGCGCGCAGTGCGGTGCGTATCTGCCCGGCGTGCAGTGACGGGGGCGTACCGATGAGGACCAGGTCGGGCCGCTCGCCCGCGAGCAACTCATCGATGTCCGGGTAGCCGTTGACGCCGTCACCCGCGAGTTCGAGGAACGCGGCGAGGCGCCGGTCGTCGACGTCGGCCGCGCCGACGAGCCGCACCCGCCCGGCATGGGCGCGCAGCGCCTGGAGATGGCTTCCGGAGACTACGCCGCCGGTTCCGACGACAGCCGCGCGTACGGGAGTTTGATCGACTGGCATACAGCAGTGGCTCCAACCGCCGCTAGAAAGCGCTTGCCGCCCGAGGACACTAAGGCTGCTTGATATGACAGGACAAGACCCGTGCACCGACGGGCGGTTACGCCCCGCCCAAAACCGGCCGGGGAACCGGTTGCGGTAACCAAAGGACACGCGGAGTGAGAACATGGGCGCGCCGGGCGACCGGCGAGCACGGCAGTGCCGCGTGCGCTGCACTGATGCACCTTCGCGCCGACTGTGCCGGCGCACCACGGACTTGAGCACGACGACCGCCGGACGGCGGACCCGAAGACATGACGGCTGACTGTGGACAACGGAGGACTGGATGGCAGTGACTCTGGCCGATGTGGCGACGCGAGCAGGGGTCTCGGCAGCGACCGTCTCGCGCGTGCTGAGCGGCAACTACCCCGTCGCGGGCGCCACTCGGACGCGGGTGATGCGCGCGGTCGAGGAGCTCCAGTACGTCGTCAACGGCCCGGCCAGCGCACTCGCGGCGGCCACCTCCGACCTCGTCGGCGTGCTCGTCAACGACATCGCCGACCCCTTCTTCGGCATCATCGCGAGCGCCGTGCAGAGCGAGATGGGCACCGGCGCCCCCGGCACGGGCCAGCAGAAGCTCGCCGTGGTCTGCAACACCGGCGGCTCCACCGAGAGCGAACTGACCTACCTCACACATCTTCAGCGGCAGCGCGCCGCCGCGGTCGTGCTGACGGGCAGCGGCGTCGAGGACGAGAAGCACGGCGCGGCACTGGCCAGCAGGCTGCGCCGGCTGGCGGCCGGCGGCACACGCATCGTGCTGTGCGGACGCCCGCCGCTCGCGCCGCCCGAGCAGAAGCCGCAGCACAAGGACGCCGAGCACAAGGACGTCCAGCACAGGCACCACGGGGAGCGCCAGGCCAGGAGCGGGCGCGGCAAGGAGCGCCGGGAGACGCTGGAGGACCAGGCTCCGGGCCCGCGTGACGACGAGCACCAGGCCTCCGACACCGGGGACGGCATAGTCACGATCGCCTTCGACAACCGCGGAGGCAGCCGCCGCCTGACCGAGCATCTGCTCTCGCTGGGCCACCGCAGCATCGGCTATGTGACCGGCCCCGCCGACCGCACCACGACCCGCGACCGGCTGGAGGGCCATCGGCTCGCGCTGCGCGCCGGTGCGCCCGAACTACTCGCCCAGGCCGAGCAGTTCACCGTCCACGGCGGCGCGTACGACCGTTCCTCCGGCTACGACGGCGCCCTCGAACTGCTGCGCCGCGTGCCCGATCTGACGGCCGTGCTCGCCGCGAACGACACCGTGGCGCTCGGCATCTGCGCCGCGCTGCGCGACCAGGGCCTGCGCATCCCAGAGGACGTGTCCGTCGCCGGTTTCGACGATCTGCCCTTCAGCGCCGACGCCTGTCCCACGCTCACCACCGTACGGATTCCCCTGCACGACGCGGGCGCTCGTGCCGGGCGGCTCGCCCTCGGGCGTGAGACGCCTCCGCCTGGCGGGGTCGCGACCGTACGCACCGAACTGATGGCCCGCGGCTCTACGGCACCGCCCTCGGGAAGCCGCAACTGAGCCTCGGGGGACGGGAGTCGGGGCCCGCCGCGGGTGGGGGCGCAGAGGCCGAGCCGGGGACTCGGGGCGCCGGGGGCTTGGAGCCGGGGTCTGGAGGCCGGAGGGCCAGGGGGTTGAACGCCGGGGGCCGGGGCCGGGGAGCTGGCCGACCGGGGCTGGGGCCGACGTGGCCAGGGAACGTGGCCAGGGAACGGCAAACGGACGTGTGCCGCCCGCCACTGCTCATACCGGCGGCCCGCCGAGCGCTCACACCCTGGTGCGGGGCACGGCCGATCAGTTGACGCCCGATGCTTGTACGAGCACAGGGGCATCTGGTCCGCTGTGCTCATGCGACTCGCCTTCTCCACCCTCGGCATCCCCTCCCTTCCGGTTCCCGAAGCCGTACGTCTCGCCGCGGACTCCGGTTTCGAGGGCCTGGAACTGCCCGGAACTGCGCGCCCATCCGGAGGAGCCCGTGCACACGGGCCTCACGCTGCCCGAACGCGTCGACGTCGTGGAGGAGTTCAAGTCGGCAGGCGTGGAGGTCCTGGCGGTCGCCGGGTACCCGAAGATCGCCTCCCCCGGCGACGACGACGCCGTACTGACCGACGTACAGGAACTGCTCGAACTGGCACGGGACTTGGGCGCCTCGTTCGTGCGGGTCTTCCCCGGCGGAGGCGACGCCGGACAGGAGGAGGCGGACGCCACGGCCGCCCGGCGGCTCGCCGCGCTGGCGCCCCTCGCGGCCGACCTGGGGGTGCGGCTGCTGCTGGAGACCCATGACTCGCACTCCACCGGCGAGGACGCCGCGCGGGTGCTCGCCGCCGTCGGGCATGCCTCGGCAGGTGCGCTCTGGGACGTGATGCACACCTGGCGCGCCGGTGAGGACCCGGGCACCAGCCACCGTCTCCTCGCCCCGTTCCTGGGCTATGTGCAGGTCAAGGACATCGCCTCGGCGGAGGACACCACGCCGCTGCCGCCCGGCGAGGGCGTGCTGCCGCTGCGCGAGGTGGTGCGCCTGCTGACGCACGCGGGCGACGCCAAGGACCCCATCGGGGCCGTGGGAAGCGGAGGAAGCGTCGCGGCGGGCGCACGGTCCGACCCGTCGCGCGGCTGGCTGTGCTGGGAGTACGAGAAGCGCTGGTATCCGCAGGCACGGGAGCTTCCCGCCCTGCTGCCCGGCGTGGGGAGGCACCTGCGGAGCCTGATGTCCGAGGAGTGACGGCGGGCCTCGCCGGACCCCTCACCGCGAGAACGGACGACGGTGCCCGGCCGGGCGAACGTGCCCCGGCCGGGCACCGGTCGTATGAGCGGGTGGATCGAGGCGGTATCGCCACAGCCCTACGGCCGCAGCATCCGCTCCTCCTTGGCAGGACGGTCCAGGTCCGCGTCGTACTTCGTGAGCCGCTTCGGCTGTACGCCCTCAGCGGGCTCGACACCGGCCCACTTCAGCAGCGAACGCGTCGCCGCCTCCTTGTCCTTCTTGCTCAGCAGGGCGATGCTCGCACCGTGGTTGGCGCCGGGCGCCTTGTAGACGTGCGCCTCCTCGGTGCCCTTGCCGACGCTGAACGGCTCGGCGCTCCACGGGTCGTTCTGCCCGTTGACGAAGAGCATCTGCGACGACTCGGTGCGCACCCACTTGTCGACGTCCTTCATCGCCTTGGCGTCGAACTTCATGGGGATGTCCCTCGGCACGTATGTGCGCGGCTTGTTGAGCCCCGGGTACTTCCGCACGTCGTCCAGCAGCGGCGACTCGTAGTCGGGCGAGCCCATCTGCGTACCGGCCTGGTAGTAGTACGGCGTGTACGGCAGCATGCCCTGGTCGGCTCCGGCCTCCCAGCCGCCGATCTCGTTTGCCCAGTCCCACAGTTCCTGTGTCTTGGCCTTCGTGGAGGGCACCTTGTCGCACTCCTCGGGCTCCAGGTGGTACTGCCAGAAGCCCCACACCAGGTCCTGCGCGACGAGTTCGAACGCCTTGTCCGCGCTGCCGGCCAGCTTGAAGGTGTAACCCTCCTTCTTCGCCAGCGCCTTGAGCTTCTTCACCATCTCGCCGCGGCGGTCGAAGATCTCGTGCTGGGTGGCGTTGAGACGGTCGCGGCACTTCTTGGAGCCGACCTTCTCGAAGAAGTCGTAGTACGCGGAATCCTCGTCGTTGTTCACGTCGTTGGGCGCGACGTAGGCGACGGTTCCGTCCATGTCCTTGGGGAAGAAGCGGCGGTAGTACGTCGCCGTCATTCCGCCCTTGCTGCCGCCCGTGGAGATCCAGCGCTCGCCGTAGATCTTGTTCAGCGCCTTGAAGATGCGGTGCTGGTCGCTGGCGGCCTGCCAGATGTCGAGCTTCGACCAGTCGGCCGGATCGGGCCGCGACGGCGAGAAGAACCGGTACTCCATGGAGACCTGGTTGCCGTCGGTCATCTGCGTCGGCTCGCTGCGCCTGGGCTCTTCGTTCAGGTCGTAGCCGGAGGTGAAGAAGACGGTGGGCCGGTCGTCGGCCTTGTGCAGCAGGGAGATCCGCTGCTTGAAGGTCCCCTTCTCGGGGTGCCTGTGGTCCACCGGCTGTTCGTAGTTGAGGAGGAAGAAGCGGTAGCCGTCGACCTTCTTCTCCTCGATGAAGCTCATCCCCTTGATCGCGAGGATGCGGTCCTTGATGTCGGTGTCGGCTGCTGTGGCGGCCGACATCGACGCTCCGCCGGCGCCCGCGGTGCCTATCAGCACCGCCAGCGACAGCGTCCATCTGAGCGTTCTTCGCATGCGCTCTCCCCTGGGTCCGTCAAAGGTCGCAGTGAACCTACCGGCAGGGATGCCGCACCGCCAGATCTGTCGCCCCTGCACGAGATGTCGCATGCGTTACACCCCCCGCCCGGCGGACGGCTTCGCCGGGCGGGGCACGTGTGCCGCTCTGCCCTAGGCTGCGGGCCATGACCGATCGCCGTCCCCAGCCTGCTCCCCTGGTCACCGGACCGCGCGAGATGGCCCTGCTCTCCTTCCACGACGCCCGCGAACGGCCCGAGGACGCCCGCTACGAGGACGAGCCCATGGGCTATGTGCTGGTCGTGCTGCGCCACCGGGGGCGGGTGCTGATGGTCTACGAGCGGGAGCGCGAGTGCTGGGAGCTGCCCGGCGGCGGCATCGAGCCCGGCGAGACGCCGCGCGACGCGGCCGTAAGGGAACTGCGGGAGGAGACGGGCCAGTTGCTGGAGCCGGAGGCACTGCGGTTCGTCGGCCGTACGTGTACGTCGCTGGGCGCGTCCCGTCGGGTCCTCTACGGCGGCGTGTTCGCGGCGGAAACCGACAGCCCGCGTGTCTTCGCGCCCAACAGCGAGGTCTCGGCGGTGCATTGGCGGCAGGGCGTGGAGCCGCTGCCGGGCGGCGGCATGGTGCAGACGGTCGACGAGTACATCGTGGAGCTGTGCGGGGAGTGAGCGCCCGGCCCGGTCACCCGCTCCCCCGGGCCGGTGCCCCCGTCACTCCGTGACCCTCAACTCCTCGATGCCCACGGGCTTTTCGGCGTCCTTCGCCGTCACCGAGACCCTCACGTGGCGGAACGGCCTGCGGTCGTCGGCGGGACGCCAGTGCCTGCCGTCCTGGGACACCTCGATGCGGTGGCTCGCGGGCTTCCCGTACCACTGCGGGTCGATGTCGCCGCCCTCGACGGTGCGTGAGAGGCGCACGGTGAGCGATCCCTTCCTGCCGTCGGGCGCCCACGACGTCGCCGAGTTGCCGTCGACGGCGGCGCCCGCGTACATGCCGGAATCCTCGGAGTCGGCCTTGGCGATGCGGCACCGCGCCAGGTTCCGCGTCGGCTCCAGATCGGGGCGGCGGGTCTTGAGCACTGCGGGCGCCTCACGGCTGACGACCTGCTCGCCCTGCGGCGTCTCCAGCGTGAAGGGCTCGCCGCTGGTGAGCCGGACCGTGGTCCGCTCGGAGCGCGACTCGACGTCGTACGTACGGCCTTGCCAGCGCTGGCCCTTGAGCGTGACGCCATGGGCGAGCTGTGGCGGCAGCATCGGGTCGAGCCTCAGCTTCCCCTCGCGCAGCCGCTGACCGGTCAGGCCGTGGGTGAAGACCTGGAGGAAGCCGCCCTTGCCGGTGACGAAGTCCTGCGCGGGCTGCCCGGAGTGCGGGTCGCCCGCACCGGCCTTGGTGCCTCGTGCCTCGGAGAACAGCGCGAACGGGCTGCGCATGAACGGCTCCACGGAACGCCTGAGATACGTGTACGCGGAGCAGCCCGGCTCGTCGTTCTGCGCCGCGTCGACGGCGTGCACGGAGTCGGTCATCGCGGGTCCGTCGGGGTCGCTGCGGGCCGCGTAGTAGTCGAGGGTGCGGCGGGCGTCGCCCTTGGACATCGGCCATTCGAGGGGGTATTGGAGCAGCACGGTGTCGGCCTGCTTGATGGTGGAGCCGTCGTATCCGTCGTACTGCTCGAAGACCTTGTTCTTCTTGTCGTAGGGGATGCGCAGCTTCCCGGCGATACGCGTCCAGGCCGCCGGTGCCCGCTCGCCGAGGAGGCGGGCGGCGCGGGCGGCCCGGCGCAGGGAGGTGGCGGCGCCGGCATTGGTGAAGACGCCGTCGTCGACTCCGTTGCTGTACTCGTCGGGCCCGGCGACGTTCTTCACGGAGTAGCTGCCGTCGGCGTTCTCGTGCACTCGGGAGGCCCAGAACTCGGCGATGCCCTTGAGCAGCGGCCAGCCGCGGGTGCGCAGCCATTCCTTGTCGTCCGTCGCCAGGTAGTACTGCCAGGCCGCGAGGGCGATGTCGCTCTGGAGGTGGTTCTGGGTGCGGCAGTGCGGCGGGTCCCAGCTATGGCACTCCTTCCACAGGTCGCCGTCCCTGCCGGTGTTCCAGCCGTAGAAGAGCCCGTGGTAGCCGAGCTTGCGGGCGTTGGCGCGGGCGCCCGCGAGGGTGCGGTAGCGGTAGTCGAGAACGGACTTCGCCAGGTCGGGGTGGCCGGAGAGCAGGCCCGGATACATCCAGGTCTCTGCGTCCCAGAAGATCTCCCCGGCGTAGTTGTCGCTGGTGAGTCCGGCGGGGGCGATGCTGTCGTCGCTGCCGCGCCGGGTGCTCGCCAGCAGCCCGTACTGCGAGGAGCGCAGCCATCTTTGAAGCCCGGGGCGTCCGGGGACGAGGACGTCGCTGCGCCACAGCCGCTTCCAGGCGGCGGTGTGTGCCGAGTGTGTGCGCTCCCAGCCTCGTGCGGCGGCTCGGCGGGAGGCGGCGAGGGCGCTGCGTTCCGGGTCACGGGAGGTGTGTGCGGTGTCCACGCCCACGTACTTGGTGAACTCGTACGTCCTGCCACGCCGGGCGTCGAAGGTGAGGTGCTGCTTGGCCGTCAGCTTCCGTGCGGGCGCCGCCCTGTGTTCGTTCGCAGTACGAACTCCCGGGCCGCTGTGCAGAGTCGAGGCGACGGCTCCGGAGACGTGTGTGCCGTGGGTGCGGAAGGCGACGTCCATGGTGCGGTCGCCGTGGGCTCCGCCGCCGGTCTGGGAGACGCGGCGCGCTCCGCGGCCGTCGAGGACGTCGGTGACTCGGGCCTGGCCGCTCCAGTGCGGGCGCATCGTGACGCGTACGGCGCCGGAGTGCCGGTGGTTGCGGTCTGCGAGCACCTCGTAGGCGAGGTCGGTCGCGCGTCCGTCGCGTGCGGTCCAGGTGAGCGAGGTGCGTACCACGCCGCGGCGCATGTCGAGGGACTGCTCGTAGTGGGAGATGCGGCGCACGGGGGTGCCGGAGGAGAAGGTCTCGCCGGACGCGCCGCGGGTGGCGACGTTCAGCGTGGTCCAGGTGGGCAGGGCGGCCAGTGCCTGCTTGTTCTTGGCCGTCTTCTGGTTGTTGGCGTAGAGCCCCGCCACGAACGAGCCGTCGTAGCGGGGCGTGTACAGCGGCCAGCCGGACTTCTCACCTCCGGCGCTGTAACCCGAACCGGAGGGCGCGATGCGCTGGCCGAGGTAGCCGTTGCCGACGTAGGCGCGGTAGCTGCCGTCGGGTTCGGGGCGCCGCGAGGTGAGGACCCAGCCGTCCCGACGGTCGTGGCCCGGGGAGGCGGCGTCGGGCCCGTCTGCCCCCGGCGGGGCGGCGGCCGACGCCTGCGGCACGGCGGCCACGAGGGTCAATGCGAGCAGCGGCGGTGCCAGTCGGGCATGACGTCGGTGGGGTCTCAGCATGCAGCGAAGCTAGGGTCGTGAATACGCACAGTCAACGCTGCGCGCTCTCCGTCAGACCTTTGAGCTGCGGACTCCGTCCTTTCGCAGTCCGGGCGGGTCTGCGGAGCCATTCGGGCTCGTGCTCGCACCAGTGGCCTCGCCCGTACCCGTGCCGCCCGCGAAGGTGTGCCACAGGCGTGCGTACTTCCCGCCCCGAGCGAGGAGTTCGCCGTGCGTGCCGTCCTCCGCGATGCGTCCGTGATCCATGACGACGATCCTGTCGGCGCGCGCCGCCGTGGTGAGCCGGTGGGCGACGACGAGCGTGGTGCGCCGGCCCGAGAGCCGGTCCGTCGCCTGGTTCACCAGCGACTCCGTCGCCAGGTCCAGCGCCGCCGTCGCCTCGTCGAGGAGCAGGATGTCCGGGTCGACCAGTTCGGCGCGTGCGAGCGCGACGAGCTGCCGCTGGCCCGCGGAGAGGTTGCGGCCGCGCTCGGCCACGGGATGCAGATAGCCGCCGCTGAGCGTCGCGATCATCTCGTGAGCGCCGACCGCCCTGGCCGCGGCCTCCACCTCCGCGTCGGTCGCGTCGCTGCGCCCGTAGGCGATGGCGTCGCGGACCGTGCCGGGGAAGAGATACGGCTCCTGCGGCACGACCCCCAACCGGTGCCGGTACGCGGGCAGATCGAGGGTGCGCAGGTCCGCGCCGTCGACGAGCACCGCTCCCTCCGTCGGGTCGTAGAACCGCGCCACCAGCTTCACGAGCGTGGACTTGCCCGCGCCCGTCTCACCGACGAACGCGACGGTCTGCCCGGCCGGTACGGTCAGCTCGATGCCCGAGAGCGCCTCCTCCTCGTGCCTGCCGCCGTCGGCGGTGGCGTAGCGGAAGTGGACGTCCTCGAAGGTGATCTCGCCGCGCAGCGTGCCGGGGTCCACGGGAGCGGCGGGCGCCGGTGTCGTGGTCTCCTCGCGCAGCAACTGCTGTATGCGGCCGAGCGCCACGGACGCCTGCTGGTATCCGTCGAAGACCTGCGAGAGCTGCTGAACGGGCGAGAAGAACAGCTCGATGTAGAGGAGGTAGGCGACGAGCCCGCCCGCGGTGAGCGTCCCCGCATCGACACGTCCGGCCCCTACGACCAGCACCCCGGCGGTGGCCAGCGAGGCGAGGAGCTGCACGAACGGGAAGTAGACCGAGATCAGCCACTGGCCGCGCACCCGCGCCTGCCGGTAGCCGTCGCTGCGTTCGGTGAACCGCGCGGTGCCCCGCGCCTCCCGCCGGAACGCCTGCACCATGCGCAGGCCCGCGACGGACTCCTGAAGGTCGGCGTTGACGACGCTGACGCGCTCACGTGCCAGTTCGTACGCCCGGACGCTGTGCCTGCGGAAGTAGACCGTGCCGACGATCAGCACCGGCAGCGTCGCGAAGACGACCAGGGCGAGCTGCACGTCGAGCACGAACAGCGCGACGAGGATGCCGAGGAAGGTGAAGACGGAGACGACGGCCGTGACGAGCCCGGTCTGGAGGAACGTCGACAGCGCGTCCACGTCGGTCGTCATCCGGGTCATGACCGCACCGGCCAAGTGGCGTTCGTAGTAGTCGAGTCCGAGGCGCTGGAGCTGGGCGAAGATCTTCACGCGCAGCGCGTACAGCACGCGCTCGCCGGTGCGTCCCGTCAGCCGCATCGACGCGTACTGGGCCGCCCACTGGCCCGACACCACGGCGAGCGCCACCGCCGAGGCCGTCCACACCGCGCCGAGGGCCGCCTTCTGGACGCCGTCGTCGATGCCGTCGCGGATCAGTACGGGCAGCGCCAGCCCGAACGCGGCGTCGAGCGCAGCGAAGAGCAGCGCGACGGCGAGCGCGGCACCGAAGCCGTGCAGCAGCCTGCGCAGCCCGTAGGACTCCTCGGGACGCTCGGCGCTCTCCTCGTCGACCTCGGGTACGTCCTCGGCGGGCGGCAACGCGGCCACGCGGGCGAGGAGTTCGGGGCTGCCGGGCATGGCGGCCAGCTCGGCGGCGAAGCCTCCGGGACGTCCGGCCTGTGCTCCGGCAATGTCTCCGCGGCCGGTGGAGGGGAGGCCGCCGGACGGGGAGCCGTTCTCACGTATCCACAACTCGGGGGTGACGGCGGGCTCTTGGGTGTCGGGCACGGTCTCCGTGACGGCGGCTGTCCCGGCGGAAGCCGCCGCGCGCTCGGGGGCGTCGCCCGGCCCGCCGCCCGCCGCCGCCAGCCCGGCCGGGTCGCGCTCGACCTCGCCCAGCTCGTCGGGGTCGGTCAGCAGCCTGCGGTACAGCGCGCAGCGCTCGTTCAGCTCCTCGTGCGTGCCGACGTCGGCGAGGCGCCCCCGGTCCAGTACGGCGATGCGGTCGGCGAGCGCCAGCGTGGACTGCCGGTGGGCGATCAGCAGCGTCGTACGGCCCTCCATCACGCTGCGCAGCGCCTCGTGTATCTCGTACTCGACATGCGCGTCCACGGCGGACGTCGCGTCGTCCAGGAGCAGCAGCCGCGGATCGGTCAGTACGGCACGGGCCAGGGCGATGCGCTGGCGCTGCCCGCCGGAGAGGGTCAGGCCCTGTTCGCCCACCTCGGTGTCGTAGCCGTCGGGCAGCTCCTCGATGAAGCCGTCGGCCTGTGCGACGCGTGCTGCGGCGCGGACCTGCTCGTCGGTCGCGTCGGGTGCGCCGTAGGCGATGTTCTCCTGTACGGAGTCGGAGAAGAGAAAGCTGTTCTCCGGTACGAGGCCGATCGCGGAGCGGAGGGAGGCGAGCGTCAGATCCCGCACGTCGTGCCCGCCGACGCGTACGGCACCGCTCGTCACGTCGTAGTAGCGGGGCAGCAGCATGGCCAGGGTGGATTTCCCGCTGCCGCTGGAACCCACGACGGCGACGGTCTCGCCCGGCTCGACCCGCAGCCGGAACCCGTCGAGGACGGTCCCCCGCGCTCCCGCCTCGTCCGGCCGCTCGTATCCGAAGCCGACGTCGTCGAACTCCACGGACGCCTCCGCGTCGGCAGGCAGCTCCCTCGCGTCGGGCCGTTCGCTCATCTGCGGCTCGGTGTCGATGAGTTCGTAGACCCGCTCGACGCCGGCGCGTGCCTGCTGCCCGACCGTCAGCATCATCGCCAGCATCCTCACGGGCCCGACGAGCTGCGCGAGATACGTGGAGAACGCGACGAACGTGCCGAGGGTGATCTCCCCCCGCGTCGCCATCCAGCCGCCCAGCGCCAGCATCCCGACCTGGCCCAGCGAGGGCACGCTCTGGAGGGCGGGCGTATAGCGGGAGTTGAGACGCACGGTGCGCAGCCGGGCGGCGAACAGTTCGCGGCTGATGTCCCTCAGCTTGCCCTTCTCCTGCTCCTCCTGCCCGAAGCCCTTCACCACGCGCACCCCGGTCACCGCTCCGTCGACGACGGAGGCCACGGCTCCGGCCTGCTGCTGTGCGTACCAGGTCGCGGGGAAGAGACGGGTGCGGCTGAGATTGGCGATCCACCACAGCGCGGGGAAGACGGCGAGCGAGACGAGGGTGAGCATCGGGGAGAGCACCACCATCACGACGAGCGCGACGGCGAAGAGCAGCACGTTGCCGATCATCATCGGCAGCATGAACAGCAGGCTCTGCACGAGCTGGAGGTCGCTCGTCCCGCGTCCCACGACCTGTCCGGTCGACAGCTCGTCCTGGCTGCGCCCGTCGAGGCGGATGATCGCGCGGTACATCTCGGTACGCAGATCGTGCTGGACGTCGAGGGCGAGCCGCCCGCCGTAGTAGCGCCGCAGGTAGGTGAGGACGTAGACGGCCGCCGCCGCGAGCAGCAGCAGACCGATCCACAGGCCGAGGCCGCCTTCGTCGCCGACGACGACGTCGTCCACGATCACCTTGGTGAGCAGAGGTACGAGCGCCATGACGCCCATGCCGGCGAGCGAGGCGCCGACGGCCAGCACCACGGCCCGCTTGTAGCGCCAGCAGTACGCCGCGAGGCGCCGGGCCCAGCCCTGAGCGGGGCGCGGCCGGTCGTCGGCACCGGAGGACGCGGCGTCAGCGGCGTCCGCCCGCCGGGGCCCGATCGGCCGGTCCTGCCCGGTGCGCGGGTCCTGCCCGTTCCGCTGGTCCTGCCCGTCCCCCGATTCGCCGGCCGCTTCCGTCTGCGTGCCCGTCCCCGTCGCCACCTGGTGTCCTCGCTTCCCGTACCGCCGCCGCACTCCGTGCGCGGGGACGTGTCCGTGCGCTTCCGCCGATGGCTCCAACGTCGCAGGGTTCGGTATTTCATCCCACCGCAGCGATTCGCGGGGAAGTCCGGACTTCCGTCCTAGGTCCCTCCCAGGTCTGCCCTGGGTCACGTCCTAGGTCTCGTCCTAGGTCTGTTCTGGGTCTGCTCTGGGTCTCGCGGCGCGGGGCACGGGCACGGGCACGGGCACGGGAGGCATAGCGCGGAAGCGAGGTGGCCGCCACGGAAAAGACAAACCGGGGCGGCCCGGAGAGCGGGGGGCTCTCCCGACCGCCCCGGCGGGGACGTCCATGGAATGCTGACAGGTGGCACCCCCCACAGGGCCAGCGCTGTCGCTCGTCATGTGTCGTCCCCATCCCGCGGGACCGCAGTGGGAAGTCTGTCGTGAACTTTCACGAGATGCACATCGACCGACCAAATTCAGTAACGTTTTGTGTTAAACCACATTCGCACAGTTACCGCTTACTGTCTGTGAGTGCGGTCACACTCACCGCTTCCACCAGCCACCTTCTCATGGGCCGCGACCTCCTCACCAAGCACGGTGTGCGAGCAAGCGCATACACACCGTTCCCAAGACGGCTGGAAACAGCCCCATGTGCGTCTCTCGAACCACTTGTCGAGCCGGTTTCCGTCGCGCCCCCGGCCGGAAGGAGTCGGTCCGCTTCCTGTTCGCGGCCCGCGCGCATCGAAGTACCGCGCGGCGGCCGCTAGTTGGCCGCGCGCCCCTCGGCGATCTGCCGCGCCATGACCGTCGTCAGTTCGTACGCCGTGTGCGAGGCGGCGACCGCGGTGATCTCGGCATGGTCGTAGGCGGGTGCGACCTCGACCAGGTCGGCGGAGACCAGACGGCAGCCGGCGAGACCGCGGATGATCTCCAGCAGTTCGCGTGAGGTCAGGCCGCCGGCCTCGGGCGTCCCCGTACCAGGGGCGTGCGCCGGATCAAGGACGTCGATGTCCACCGAGACATAGAGGGGCCGGTCGCCGATGCGCTGCCGCAACTGGTCCGTCACCTCGTCCACTCCGCGCCGCATCACATCGGCCGACGTGACGATCCCGAAGCCCATCCTGGCGTCCTCGTCCAGGTCCTTGCGGCCGTAGAGCGGGCCGCGGATGCCGACGTGCGAGAGGGCCGAGGTGTCCAGCAGCCCCTCCTCGAAGGCCCTGCGGAACGGGGTGCCGTGCGTGTACGCGGCCCCGAAGTAGGTGTCCCAGGTGTCGAGATGGGCGTCGAAGTGCAGCAGCGCGACGGGGCCGTGTCTGCGTACGACCGAGCGCAGCAACGGCAGCGCGATGGTGTGGTCGCCGCCGAGCGTCATCAGCCGGGCACCGCTGTCGAGCAGCCGGTCCGCCGCGTCCTGCACGGTCTCCACGGCCTCACCGATGTCGAACGGGTTCGCCGCGATGTCGCCCGCGTCGGCGACCTGCGCCAGCGCGAAGGGCGCGGCCTCCTGCGCCGGGTTGTACGGGCGCAGCAGCCGGGAGGCCTCGCGGATCGCGTTGCCGCCGAACCGCGCGCCCGGACGATAGGAGACCCCCGTGTCGAAGGGGACGCCGACGACGGCGACGTCCGCGGTGCCGCCCGTCTCGTCCAGGCGGGGCAGCCGCGCGAAGGTGGCGGGCCCGGCATAGCGCGGCACCCGCGAGCTGTCCACGGGGCCCAACGGGCCTGCCGTCGCGGCGGGTTCGGGCGACGGCGTCCGCGCGGGCTCGGCCGTGGTGTCGGGGGAGCCCGTGCGGGGGTGTCCTTGCGGGTCGGCTGTACTCATGGGCGCGAGGTTAGACGCCGGGGCACCCGCCTCTCGTTGGACGTAACCGGCAGCGCGCGGCGCCGACTTGTCCGCCGCGTACAGGTGTACGGCTCCAGAGCGTACGCAGCCAGGGGTACGGACGGGGCTCGGAGACGGGCACGGCCCCGCCACACGGCCGTTGACGGGCGACCCGGCGTGACGGCGCCGCCGTGCGGCGCGCTCCGGATACTGGACGCCCCACCGGGACCACCGCGCCAGGGGTCACAATGTCCGCATGCCCATATTCGCGCCCGCCGCCGCACCGTCCAGATCCGAGCTGATCGAGCATCTCGTACGCACCCGTATCGCAGGCGACGTGGCCACGCCCCGCGAGAACAACCTCTCCCACTACCGCAAGCTCGCCAACGGAGACCGCCACTACTGGCTCGGCCTCGAACTCGGCGAGCGCTGGCAGGACGAACAGGACGTGCTGGCGGTGATGGCCGAACGCTGCGGCGTCGTCGACGACCCCGGCCACCGCAGCGGGCAGGACACCATCGACCCGGAGATGACCGTCGGCGCGCTGGACCGTGCCGCCGCGGAGCTGCGCAAGGCGGCGGAGGGCCGCAGGCGGGTGCTCTTCGCGACGGGGCACCCCGGTGCGCTCCTCGACATGCACGGCGCGCTGGCGCAGTCGCTGCACGAGGCGGGCTGCGAGATCGTCCGCGTACCGCTGGGCACGGTCACGGACGAGGGCGTGGTGGTGCAGTTCGGCGGCGTGGCGGTGCACGAGCGGGGCGCGTCCCTTTGGCACACCCACTCCCCCGCTCCGATGGCCGCCGTGCTGGACCAGTTGCGGCGGAAGGGCGAACTGCCGCCGGATCTGGTCGTCGCCGACCACGGCTGGGCCGGATGCGCGGCCCAACAGGGCATCGACACCGTGGGTTTCGCGGACTGCAACGACCCCGCGCTCTTCCTCGGCGAGGCCGAGGACACCCTCGCGGTCACGGTCCCGCTCGACGACCACGTCACCGACCCGCGCTTCTACGAGCCGCTCACCTCATACCTCCTGGCGGCCACGCAGACGCAGACGGACTGACCACGTCCGGGCCGCGACCCGCGTCCGGAGCCCGGCTGCCCCGCACCTCGCGCACCGCGCCCAGCGCCCAGCGCCGTGAAAACCGATTGCCCCCGCTCCTCGCCTCCGCCTAGCGTCGTGACCATGTCCGCAGCCTTCCAGGCGATCATCGACGGTGCGCGCGCCGACGCGTGGAGCACCGGCTGGGCCTGGTCCCAGCTCGTCGTCCGCCCACGCGCCCGGCGCCAGGCCCTGGTCCTCCGCCAGTACGCCTGAGGCGCACCCGCACCGGCTTCCACCGACGGACCCCGGTCCGGCGGTTCGGGGTTCCGCGTTTCGGTGGGTCCCGCGGCTTCGCTTCCTCGGTCCCGCCTACGCGGTCTCGCTTACGCGGTCTCGCCTGTGCGGACTCCGTTCCGCCGTAAGGCTCCGTCCGCCTGCCGCCGCACCCGGTGACTCCCGCCTCCTGACTCGCGTTCCGGCGTGTGCCCAGGGCCTCCGGTCTCCCCATCGACCGGACAGGCCCGGCGAAGTCGTGCCCTTGCGCGCTGTCCTGCGCGCCGTCCCGCGCACTGCCCCGCGCACTGCCCCGCGCGCCGCGTAGCACGCACGCTTCAGTACGCATCCGTACGCGCCCGTACGCATCCGTCGCCAAGCCGCGCTTCCGCCGCGCCTGTCCTCACCACCAGAGGACTTCGCCGTGGCGCACCGCCGTAAGACTCTCTCTCAGAACTTCCTCCACGACCCCGCGGCCGTACGGCGCATCCTGCGCGCCGCAGCGCTGCCGCCCGACGCCCTCGTCGTCGAACCCGGCGCCGGGCAGGGGGCGTTGACGCGCCATCTCGCCACCGCGGACCGCCGCGTCATCGCCTACGAGATCGACCCCCGGCTCGTCGCACAGCTCTCCCGGCGCCTCGGCGACCGTCCCGGACTACGCCTGGTACGGGGCGACTTCCTGAACGCACGAGAGCCGGGCGAGCCGTTCGCCGTCGTCGGCAACATCCCCTACTCCCGTACGACGGACATCGTCCGCTGGTGCCTGGGCGCACCCCGGCTGACGTCGGCGACCCTGCTCACGCAGTTCGAGTACGCCGTCAAGTCAAGCGGGGGCTGGGGGCGTTGGCCGCTGCTGACCGTGCGCACGTGGCCGGAGCACGAGTGGCGGCGGCTGTGCCGTGTCGGACGCCGGTCGTTCACGCCAGTGCCGCGCACGGACTCGGCGGTGCTGCGCATCGACCGGCGCGAACGGCCGCTGCTGCCCGCTCGACTGCTGCCCGCCTACCGGGACTTCGTGGCCCACGGCTTCACCGGCGTCGGCGGCTCGCTCGCGGCGACGCTCTCACGGCGGCACCGCAGGGCACGTGTGCACGCGGCCTTCACACGCGCGGGCGCCGACGCCTCCGCACCCGTAGGGCTGATCACGCCGCAGCAGTGGCTGACGCTCTTCACGGAGCTGGCCGCGTACTGAGACCGCTCCGGGGGAGTCCGGGTCCGCACGTGGCCCGACTCCCCCGCGCCGCACGGCAGTCACGGACGATGCGCACGCGCACCGCCGGAGCTGGGGGCTGGGGGCTCAGGTGCCGCGCCCGCGCCGAACGGCCCCCGGTCTCACTTCTCGTCGCGCGGCACCCGTACGACGCCCTCCTGGATCACGGAGACCGCGAGCCGCCCGTCACGGGTGAAGATCCGGCCGTTGGCGAGGCCGCGCCCTCCCTGCGACGTGGGGCTGACCTGGTCGTACAGCAGCCACTCGTCGGCACGGAACGGCCGGTGGAACCACATCGCGTGGTCCAGGCTCGCCCCTACCACGTCGCCGACGGCCCAGCCGCCTCGGCCGTGCGCCAGCAGCACCGAGTCCAGCAGCGTCATGTCGGACACGTAGGTGGCGAGGCAGATGTGCATCATCGGGTCGTCGATCTCGCCGTCCAGCTTGCCGTTCGTACGGAACCACACCTGCGAGCGCGGCTCACGCGGCTGCCCCGCGCTGGCGAAGGGAGGCTCGCGCACGTACCGCAGATCCACGGCGGCCCGCGCCTTCATCAGCCGCTGCGGCACGTCCGATCCGCGGAACAGGTCCGCGTACCGGGGCATCATGTCCTCGGCCGTCGGCAGCGTCTCGGGGTCGGGCGCCTCCGGCATCGGCACCTGGTGCTCCAGCCCGGTCTCGAACACCTGGAAGGAGCCGGAGAGATGGAAGACGGGCTGTCCGTGCTGCACGGCCACGACCCGGCGAGTGGTGAAGGAGCGCCCGTCCCGGATGCGGTCGACGGTGTAGACGATCGGCGCCCCGGGGTCGCCGGGCCGCAGGAAGTAGGCGTGCAGGGAGTGCGGCAGACGCCCCTCGGGGACCGTACGGCACGCGGCGACGAGCGCCTGCGCCGCGACCTGGCCTCCGAACACCCTCGGTACGACGGCCTCCCGGCTCTGGCCCCGGTAGATGTCCTGCTCGACCCGCTCCAGATCGAGCAGGTCGATCAGAGACGTCAGTGCGTGGCTCATGGCCGCGATTGTGCCCGTCGGGGGCGGTGGGCGGTTACGGCACAGATCACAATCCGGAGCGAAGCGTTCCGGATCACATCCGTCCCGTCGCCGGACCCGGCATCGGTCCGGGTCCCGGCCGTCCCGCCCCGACTCCGGCTCACGGCCGTCACAGGCCCATCGACTTGGCCACGATCGAGCGCATGACCTCGCTCGTGCCGCCGTAGATCCGCGAGACCCGGGTGTCCGCGTACAGGCTCGCGATCGGGTACTCCAGCATGTATCCGTAACCGCCGTGCAACTGGAGGCACTTGTCGATGACGCGGGCCGCCAGCTCGGTGGTGAACAGCTTCGCCGAGGCGGCGTCGGCCGCCGTCAGCTCGTCCGCGTCCAGCGCCTCCAGCGCGCGGTCGCAGACGGCCTGCATCGCGTCGACGTCCGCCTTGCAGTCGGCCAGTACGAACTTGGTGTTCTGGAACGAGGACACCTCGCGCCCGAAGACCGTGCGCTCCTGCACGTACTCCTGCGCGAACCGCACCGCCGCGGCCGACATGGCGTACGCGCCGATGGCGATGCCCAGACGCTCCTGCGGCAGATTGTGCGTGAGGTAGGTGAACGCCTTGCCCGGCTCGCCGAGCATGTCCTCGACCGGCACCTTGACGTCGGTGAAGGACAGTTCGGCCGTGTCGGAGGCACGCAGGCCCAGCTTGTCGAGCTTCCTGCCGACCGCGTAGCCCTCGCTCTCGGCGTCCACGACGAGTATGGATATCCCGCTGCGGCGGTCCTCCGGGTCGGGCGGCGACGTACGGCAGCACACCAGCACGCGGTCGGCCTGCACGCCGCCGGTGATGAAGGTCTTGGCGCCGTTGAGCACATAGTGCTTGCCGTCCTCCGACAGCCGGGCCGTGGTCTTCATGCCCGCGAGGTCGGAGCCGGTGCCGGGCTCGGTCATGGCGATGGCGGTCATCATGTCGCCGGAGACGAAGGAGGGCAGCCAGCGCCGCTTCTGCTCCTCGTTCCCGTACTTGAGGATGTACGGGAGGCACAGCGCCGTGTGCACGCTGGAGCCGCCGAAGCTGACGCCGGCACGCGCGCACTCCTCGGTGATCACCGCGTTGAACTTGAAGCTGTTCTCCCCCGCGCCGCCGTACTCCTCCGGCACCTCGATGCCGAAGACGCCCAGTTCGCCGAGTTTCTTGTAGAAGTCCCTCGGGACATAGCCCTGTTCGGCCCACTCCGGGTAGTGGGGCACGACCTCTGCCTGGATGAAGTCCCGGATGGTCTGACGGAACGCCTCGTGATCCTCGCCGAACACCGTGCGTCGCACCGGCACGCCCTCCTCATCTCCCGCTCGAGTCCCGCTCTCTCGCCCGCGCCGGGCCGGAACCGAGCCCGTACGGACACCGGCAGTGCCGGACGCGTACGGACGGCGACCCGGCATGGCTAAGCGCTTGCTCAGTCAACAAGCTACCCAGGAGTCAGCTTCGCTGTCCAGAGTTGGTACCTGCGGTATTTCCGGTTCCGCTTCCATCGATACGTCCTCGGGTGTCTCCATCGGAACGGGCCGCGTCCGAGGGAGGCGCGGAGCCGGGCGGAGCGGAGCCCGCGGGCGCCGCGGCGAGGGCGCCACGCGCCAGCCGGTGCAGCAGCGCGGCAGTCGTCTCGCGGTCGGGCAGGGCCGACGAACCGCTCAGATGGGGCGTGGAGTTGAGCAGCCCGAAGACCGTGTGCACGGCGACGCGGGCCTCCAGCGAGGTCAGCTCCGGATAGAGGGCGCGCACGGCGTCGACCCACAGCTCCACGTACTGCCGCTGGAGCTTGCGCACCTGCTTGCGGTCGCTCTCGCGCAGCCTGTCCAGCTCGCGGTCGTGGAGCGTGATCAACGGGCGGTCGTCGAGGGCGAAGTCGATGTGCCCGGCGATCAGCGCGTCGAGTGCGGCCTCCGGGGCGAGCCCGGCGGCGGCCGACTCCTCGACCCGCATGCGGCCGCCTTCGTGCAGCCGCTCGCTGATGCCGACGAGAAGCTCGGCGAGCATGGCGTCCTTGCCGGCGAAGTGGCGGTAGAGACCGGGGCCGCTGATGCCCACCGCGGCCCCTATCTCGTCGACGCCGACGCCGTGGAAGCCGCGCTCGGCGAAGAGACGGGCAGCCTCCCGCAGGATCTGCTCGCGGCGGGTGGGGGCGGGCCCCGTCTGCGTGCTCATGGATTCATTCTAGACAGGAGGGTTAGCGAGCGTTAACCTTGAGGACGGTGGTTAATGGCCGTTAACCGGCTGGCCGGTCCGCAGCCCTCGGGCACACCCGGCGGGGCGCACGTTGCCGACTCGCTCAAGGCGGGTGCGCCCGGCGGGCCGCCTTGGCCGCGTCGGCCGTGCGGCGTCCGTGGACGAGTCCGAAATGAGTCCATGTCCGTTGTGCGGTACGGGAGTTCACGGCCGTCGACGACCGGTGTTCATGACTTGTGCGAGTCGGAGACGACGCAGACGAGGGGGCGCGAGGTGAGGCAGGAGCAGCCGCAGGCGGCACCGGGAGGGGGAGGCCGCCCCGGAGGCCGGGGGCACGGCGCCCGTGCTGGTGAGCACCGTCGACCCCATGTCGGAGCACTGCCGGGCGAACGAGGCGGCGCACCGCGAGCTGGCCGCCGAGCTTCGGGAGAAGCTGGCAGCGGCCCGGCTCGGCGGCGGAGAGCGCGCCCGCGCACGGCACACGGCGCGCGGCAAGCTCCTGCCGCGCGACCGCGTCGACACCCTGCTCGACCCGGGGTCGCCCTTCCTTGAGATCGCGCCGCTCGCGGCGGAGGGGATGTACGACGGTGCGGCGCCCGCGGCAGGTGTGATCGCCGGGATCGGGAGGGTCTCGGGACGCGAGGTCGTCGTCGTGGCGAACGACGCCACCGTCAAGGGCGGCACGTACTACCCGATGACGGTGAAGAAGCATCTCCGCGCTCAGGAGATCGCCCTGGAGAACGGGCTGCCGTGCGTCTATCTCGTCGACTCGGGCGGCGCGTTCCTGCCGATGCAGGACGACGTCTTCCCCGACCGTGAGCACTTCGGCCGGATCTTCTACAACCAGGCGCGCATGTCGGGCGCGGGCATCCCGCAGATCGCGGCGGTGCTGGGCTCGTGCACGGCGGGCGGCGCGTATGTGCCCGCGATGAGCGACGAAGCGGTGATCGTGCGCGATCAGGGCACGATCTTCCTCGGCGGCCCGCCGCTGGTGAAGGCGGCCACGGGAGAGGTCGTCACCGCCGAGGAGCTGGGCGGCGGCGAGGTCCACAGCAAGGTCTCCGGTGTGACGGACCATCTCGCCGAGGACGACGCCCATGCGCTGCGCATCGTCCGGCACATCGCCTCCACACTCCCCGAGCGGGGACCGCTGCCCTGGTCCGTGAGGGCCCCGGAGCCGCCGGCGGTCGACCCGGCGGGGCTCTACGGCGCGGTGCCGGTCGATTCGCGCACTCCGTACGACGTGCGTGAGGTGATCGCCCGCGTGGTGGACGGCTCCCGTTTCCAGGAGTTCAAGGCCGAGTTCGGGACGACGCTGGTCACCGGGTTCGCCCGGATCCACGGCCATCCCGTCGGCGTCGTCGCCAACAACGGCATCCTCTTCTCCGAATCCGCCCAGAAGGGCGCCCACTTCATCGAGCTGTGCGACCAGCGCGGCATCCCGCTGCTGTTCCTCCAGAACATCTCCGGCTTCATGGTCGGGCGTGACTACGAGGCGGGCGGCATCGCCAAGCACGGCGCCAAGATGGTGACGGCCGTGGCGTGTACGAGGGTGCCGAAGCTGACGGTCGTCATAGGCGGTTCGTACGGCGCGGGCAACTACTCGATGTGCGGCCGGGCGTACAGTCCCCGCTTCCTGTGGATGTGGCCCAACGCCAAGATCTCGGTGATGGGCGGCGAGCAGGCCGCGGCGGTGCTGGCGACCGTCAAGCGCGACCAGTTGGAGGCGCGCGGCGAGGAGTGGAGCGCCGAAGAGGAAGCGGAGTTCCGCGCCCCGGTGCGCGCGCAGTACGAGGCTCAGGGCAATGCCTACTACGCGACGGCCAGACTCTGGGACGACGGGGTGATCGACCCGCTGGAGACGCGGACGGTGCTGGGCCTCGCGCTCACCGCGTGCGCCAACGCTCCGCTGCCTGCGAAGGATTCGGCAGGCCCCGCCTTCGGCGTCTTCCGGATGTGACCGGTTGTGAGGGGCTGCATCGTGAAGGATGTGACGTGACGATGTTCGACACCGTGCTTGTGGCCAACCGCGGCGAGATCGCGGTGCGGGTGATCCGCACCCTGCGTCAGCTCGGCATCACCTCGGTCGCGGTCTACAGCGACGCGGACGCCGACGCCCGCCATGTGCGGGAGGCCGACAAGGCGGTACGCATCGGGCCCGCGCAGGCGGCGCAGAGCTATCTGTCGGCAGAGCGGCTGCTGGAGGCGGCAGCCCTCAGCGGCGCACAGGCGGTGCACCCGGGGTACGGCTTCCTGGCGGAGAACGCCGCCTTCGCACAGGCCTGTTCGGACGCGGGGCTGGTCTTCGTCGGCCCTCCCGCCTCCGCGATCGAGCTGATGGGCGACAAGATCCGCGCCAAGAAGACGGTGCGGGCGGCGGGCGTGCCGGTGGTGCCCGGATCGTCCGGCTCGGGCCTCGACGACGCTCAACTGGCCGCCGCCGCACGGGAGATCGGCATGCCGGTGCTGCTGAAGCCGTCCGCCGGGGGCGGCGGCAAGGGCATGCGGCTGGTGCGGGACGAGGCGGCGCTCGCCGACGAGATCGCCGCCGCGAGGCGCGAGGCTCTCGGCTCGTTCGGCGACGACACGCTGTTGGTCGAGCGCTGGATCGACTCCCCCCGCCATATCGAGATCCAGGTGCTCGCCGACGGCCATGGAAGCGTCGTGCACCTGGGCGAGCGCGAGTGTTCGTTGCAGCGCCGCCATCAGAAGATCATCGAGGAGGCGCCGAGCCCGCTGCTGGACGAGGCGACCCGTGCCGCGATGGGCGAGGCAGCCGTGGAGGCCGCGCGCTCCTGCGGATACCGCGGTGCGGGCACGGTCGAGTTCATCGTCCCCGGCGGGGAGCCCTCCGGACCGGGCGAAGACGGCGCCGCCCGTCCGTACTACTTCATGGAGATGAACACCCGTCTCCAGGTCGAGCATCCGGTGACGGAGATGATCACGGGCGTCGACCTGGTCGAGTGGCAACTGCGGGTCGCCGCGGGCGAGTCGCTGCCCTTCGACCAGTCCGGCGTCTCCCTGAGCGGACACGCGATCGAGGCGCGCATCTGCGCCGAGACGGCGCTGCTCCCCCAGGGCGCCTCACGTGCGGGCGGCTCACCGGATGCCGAGGGCGGCAGGGTCGACTTCCTGCCGTCGGCGGGCACCGTGGTGCTGCTGCGGGAGCCCGAGAGCCGTGATGTACGTACGGACTCGGGGCTGCTGCCCGGCACAGAGGTCGGCACCTCATACGACCCGATGCTCGCGAAGGTCATCGCCCACGGCCCCGACCGGCCCACCGCACTGCGCAGGCTCCGCGCCGCACTGGCGGAGACGGTGGTCCTGGGCGTGGAGACCAACACGGGTTTCCTGCGGCGGTTGTTGGCCCACCCGGAGGTGGCCGCGGGCGAACTCGACACCGGGCTGGTGGAGCGTGCGGCGGCATCGCTGGTGCCACGCCGGATTCCCGAAGAGGTCTATGCGGCGGCGGCACTGCTGCGCCAGCGGGCACTGGCGCCTGAGACCCCGGCCCAGGGAGGCTCCGGAGGCTGGACCGACCCCTTCTCGGTGCCGTCGGGCTGGCGCCTGGGCGGCGAACCGGCCTGGACGGTGCACCACTTGCGTGCACCGGGCCACGATCCGGTCGCCGTACGAGTAAGGGATCAGGGGTCCCACGCACAGGTGCGCATCGGCGACGGCGAACCCCGCACGGCGCGGCTTTCGCACGAGGCGCGGCCCGGCGACGGCGGCGCCGCTCATCAACTGCTCGTCGAATGGGGCGGGATGACCGTGCGTCTGGCACACGCCGTCTCCGGCGCGGGCCACTGGCTGGGCCGCGACGGCGACGGCTGGCACATACAGGACCACGATCCGGTGGCCGCGGCGCTGCGGGGCGCCGCCGGAGCACACGGCGGCGACGCCCTGACGGCACCCATGCCGGGCACGGTCACCGTGGTGAAGGCCACCACCGGGGAGAAGGTCACCGCGGGCCAGAGCCTGCTCGTCGTGGAGGCGATGAAGATGGAGCACGTCATCACCGCCCCCTACGACGGCACTGTCACGGAGCTGGACGTCACCGCGGGAAGCACGGTCGCGATGGACCAGGTGCTCGCCGTCGTCGAGCCGCACCCCGAGGCGGACGGCGGCGCCCAGGGCCAGCAGGGCCAGCGGGCGGAGACGGAGGCGGAGGCATGATCGAGGGCCTGCCCATGCGGTTCACCGACGAGGGCCTTCCGCCCCGGGTGCGTATCCACGAGGTCGGCCCGCGCGACGGCCTCCAGAACGAACAGTCCACGGTGCCGGCAGAGGTGAAGTCCGAGTTCATCCACCGGCTGCACCGGGCGGGGCTGGAGACCGTCGAGGCGACGAGCTTCGTGCATCCCAAGTGGGTGCCCCAACTCGCGGACGCGGAGGAGCTGATGCCGCTCCTCGCCGATCTGCCCGGCGATCTGAGGCTCCCGGTCCTGGTGCCCAACTCACGCGGCCTGGATCGCGCGGTAGCACACGGCTGCCGCCACATCGCCGTATTCGCCAGCGCCACCGAGTCCTTCGCGAGGGCCAATCTCAATCGTTCGCTGGACGAGTCCCTGGCCATGTTCGAGCCCGTGGTCACCCGCGCCAAGGCCGAGGAGCAGTGGGTGCGCGGCTATGTGTCGATGTGCTTCGGCGACCCATGGGAGGGCGCGGTGCCCACGGCCCAGGTCGTACGGGTCTGCCGCGCGCTGCTGGACATGGGCTGTGACGAGCTGAGCCTCGGCGACACCATCGGCGTGGCCACACCCGGCCATGTCGCGGCACTGCTGCGCGAGTTGGCGGACGCGGAGGTCCCGGTGGCCCGCACCGCGGTCCACTTCCACGACACCTATGGCCAGGCGCTCTCCAACACCCTCACCGCGCTACGGCACGGCGTGACCACGGTCGACGCCTCCGCGGGCGGCCTCGGCGGCTGCCCGTACGCGAAGAGCGCCACCGGAAATCTCGCCACCGAGGACCTCGTCTGGATGCTTCAGGGCCTGGGCATCGAGACCGGGGTCGACCTCGCCCGCCTCACGGCCACAAGCGGCTGGATGGCGGACCGGCTGGGACGCCCCAGCCCCTCGCGCACCGTGCGCGCGCTCACCGGCGCGGACAGCGGTGCCGGCTCCCGTCCCAACTCCCACAAGGAGCAGTGACCATCATGTCTCTCGACCACCGCCTCTCCGCCGAGCACGAGGAACTCCGCCGCACTGTCGAGGAGTTCGCACAGAAGGTCGTCGCCCCGAAGATCGGCGAGTACTACGAGCGGCACGAGTTCCCTTACGAAATCGTGCGCCAGATGGGGGAGATGGGCCTGTTCGGGCTGCCCTTCCCCGAGGAGTACGGCGGCATGGGCGGCGACTATCTGGCGCTCTGCCTCGCCCTGGAGGAGCTTGCCCGCGTCGACTCCTCGGTGGCCATCACCCTGGAGGCCGGAGTCTCCCTCGGCGCCATGCCCGTCTTCCGCTACGGCACCGAGGAGCAGAAGCGCGAGTGGCTTCCCCGGCTGTGCTCCGGGGAGATGCTGGGCGCGTTCGGCCTGACCGAGCCGGAGTGCGGCTCCGACGCGGGCGGCACCCGCACCACCGCGGAACGGGACGAGAAGACCGGCGAGTGGGTGATCAACGGCTCGAAGTGCTTCATCACCAACTCCGGTACGGACATCACCGGTTTGGTCACCGTCACAGCCGTCACGGGGCGCAAGGACGACGGTTCACCGCGGATCTCCACGATCATCGTGCCCTCCGGCACCCCCGGCTTCACCGTCGCCGCCCCGTACTCGAAGGTCGGCTGGAACGCCTCGGACACCCGTGAGCTGTCCTTCTCCGACGTAAGGGTGCCCGCGGCGAACCTCCTCGGCGAAGAGGGCCGCGGCTACGCCCAGTTCCTGCGCACCCTCGACGAGGGAAGAATCGCGATCTCGGCGCTGGCCACGGGCCTGGCACAAGGCTGCGTCGACGAATCCATCTCCTACGCCAACACCCGGCTCGCGTTCGGGAAGCCGATCGGCGCCAACCAGGCGATCCAGTTCAAGCTGGCCGACATGGAGATGCGTGCGCACACGGCACGCGTCGCCTGGCGCGACGCGGCCTCCCGGCTGCTCCTGGGCGAACCGTTCAAGAAGCAGGCGGCGCTGGCGAAGCTCTACTCCTCGGAGATCGCCGTCACCAACGCCCGTGAGGCCACCCAGATCCACGGCGGCTACGGCTTCATGAACGAATACCCGGTGGCCCGGATGTGGCGCGACTCCAAGATCCTCGAGATCGGCGAGGGTACGAGCGAGGTTCAGCGGATGCTGGTGGCCAGGGAGCTGGGCGTCGGATAATCGCAGCATGGCCGAGATCATCCAGCGCAGCGGGACTTGGACGTTCGACGGTGAGGCCGTGCGTATCGTCCCCGCCACCGGCAAGCAGGTGCACCCGCTGCGTAAAGGGCTCGGCGAGGTGACGGTCCCGCTCACGGCGATCGCGGGCGTCGCCTATGAGGCGGGCCGCAAGGGCGGCCGCCTCAGGCTGCGGCTTCGTGAAGGCGCCGACCCGCTCACACAGATCGCGGCAGGGCGGCTGCCCGACGCGTCGGATCCGTACCAACTCGCGGTGGAACAGGACCGGGAGGGCGTGGCGGAGTACTTCACGGAGGAACTCCGCCGTGCGCTGCTGCTGGAAGAAGTCCCGGACACTCCCTGCGACCGCTATCTGCTGCCGGGCCCGGCCGTTCCGCTGACCGCGGCGGGGACGGACGGCACGGTCTCCTTCGACGGCGAACGCGTCCAGCTCAGATGGAACTGGATGGCGGCGGAGATCAAGTCCCAGGCGGGCGCCCGTGATTACGCCCTGGCCGAGCTGGACGGAGTGGAGTGGACACCGGCGGCGGGCTGGGAGAACGGCTCGCTGCGATTCCTTCCCAAGGGGAGGCATCCCGTCGTGAAGCCGGAGCACGACCCCAACTGTCTTCTGCTGTGGGGCGTACGGCAGGCGCGGGAGACGGGCGGCTCGGTGCTGCTGGCCGCCGCGGTGACGGCCCGGCTGCCTCATCCGGCCGGCGCACGGCCGGAAGCGGGCGCCGCCCCGGGCGCGGACCCGGCTGCGGACTCAGACTCCGCCGCGCACGCAGCCCTTGGCCCCTCCCTCACCAAGGGCGGAGGCGAAGGGCCCGCCGGTCCCGCCGGAACAACTCCGGGGACGGCGGGCTCCGCGCCTCCCGCGGAAGCCCCCGCCGATCATGACGAACTGCTGCGCCGCCTGCGCGAACTCGGCGAGCTGCATCGCGAAGGGGTCCTCACCGACGAGGAGTTCGCCACTGCCAAGAAGGCGGTCATCGACCGCTTCTGACCAGGGGTGGCGCCAGGGGTGCCGTGTCCCCTGGCGCCAGGGGTGCCGTGTCCCCCGGCGCCGGGCACGGTCCCCGCCGGTTCGTGGCGCTGATCTCACACGCTTACGTCGCCCCCGTCACTTCGCCCCGTCAGGCCACGGCACCTGCGGCGACCGCCAGTACGACATGCCCAACCGCTCCCAGCGCGGCCCCTGTTGGGCCAGCCGCTCCCGATAGCCGTCCCAGCCCAGTTTCGACGCGGGCGACCAGCCCAGCTCCGCGATGCCCGGCAGACGTGGGAACGCCATGAACTCGATGTGCTCGCTCTTCTCCAGCGTCTCCGACCACAGCGGCGCCTCGACCCCGAGCACGGACCCGTCGGGTGCGCCCTTGATATAGCTGCCGGGGTCCCAGTCGTAGGACTGCTCGGCCTCGACATATCCGGCCCAGTGCAGCCCCAGCGGGGTGTCCTCGTTGTACTGCATGTCGAGATAGGCGCGGTTCGCCGGGGAGAGGATCAGCCGCGTCCCGTTCTTCGCGGCCTCCACGACCTCGGGCTCGTCCTCGGCTCCGCTCGTTCCCCAGTACTGCGCCACCGCGCCCTCGGCGGGCTTCGCTCCTGTGAGCTGATGCCAGCCGATCACTGTCTTCCCGTACTCGGCGACGGTCTTCTGCGCGCGTTCCATGAAGGCGACGTAGTCCTCGTGGCTGGTGGAGTGCGCCTCGTCGCCGCCGATGTGCAGATAAGGGCCGGGGGTCATCGCGGCCAGTTCACGCACCACGTCGTCGACGAAGTCGTATGTCACGTCGAGCGGTACGCACAGCGAGCTGAACCCGACGTCGGTGCCGGTGTAGCGGGGAGGGGCGACGCCGTCGCAGTTGAGCTTCGCGTAGGAGGCGAGCGCGGCGTTGGTGTGCCCCGGCATGTCGATCTCCGGCACGACGGTCAGCTCGTGCTCGGCGGCGTAGCGCACAATCTCCCGGTAGTCGGCCTTGGTGTAGTGCCCGCCCGGGCCGCCGCCGACCTCGGTGCCACCGCCGTACGACGCGAGCCTCGGCCAGGAGTCGATGGCGATGCGCCAGCCCTGGTCGTCGGAGAGATGCAGATGCAGCTTGTTGACCTTGTACATGGCGAGCTGGTCGATGTAGCGCTTGACCTCGCCGACACTGAAGAAGTGCCGTGAGACGTCGAGCATCGCGCCGCGGTAGGCGTAGCGCGGCCGGTCGGTGATCGTGCCGCCCGCCACCTGCCACGGCCCGGGCTGCTCCGTGTCCGACTCGACCCGGGGCGGCAGGAGTTGACGGAGGGTCTGCATGCCGTGGAAGAGGCCCGTGCCGGTGGGGGCGCTGATCACGGCGGCCCGCGGGGAGACGTTCAGCCGATAGCCCTCGGCACCGACCGGCGACTCGCCCTCATCGGCGGACTCGCTCAACTCGCCTGTGCCGGCGGCCCTTTCAGACTCACCCGGCTTGCCCGAGTCTCCCTGCCCGCCGGACTTGCCGCCCTCCAGCCGCAGCACGATGCCGTCGGACCCCGGACGGGTGGTGACCGGCAGCGGGAATCCGGTGGACGGGCGCAGCAGCGCCGCCAGTCGGCCGGCGACGCGGCGCGCGTCCCCGGACGTCCCTCCTGACGCTCCCTCCGGCGAACCGGCCACGCGGATCACGGTCCGCTCGTCGATGGTGAACGGCTCGCCGCCCTTGCGTACGGACCGGGGCGCGGGAATCACACTGTCCAGCGGGGCGGGCTCCCCCGCCTTTTCCTCCGCCCCCGTCGCAGCCGCGGCCGGAGTCGTGAGAGAACCTGGGAGAACGGTGGCGAGGAGGGCGGCGCACAGCAGCAGCGGCCGGATTCGTCTCACGAGCGGTCCCTTCCGTGGACTTCGTGCATGGGACATGAACCTGGGCATGTACATGGAGCAGACGAACGGAGACACGTGTATCGCGCCGCTCACCCCCGGTCAAGGTGTAGACCACTCGCCGCCCGCTCCCTGCCCCCTCGCGGCGCCCCGTCCCGGCACCGGACACCGCCACAGCACCGGAGACCGGCCGCCCCGCCCGCTCCGCCCCCAACTCCCGCTCGCGGTCGGCCCGTTCCTCCCGCCCGTACCTCCGCACCCCGAAAGCGATGTGCCACCAAGGCATCACCCCGAGTTATATTCGACACGCGTGCCCGATATCGGGCAGGTTTCTTGCGTTCCTCGCCCCGAGCCCCCAATATCAAGGTGTGCTCGAAGTGCGTACGACTGTCCACGACGACCTCATCGATCATCTGGTCCGCACGACACCGCTCCAGCGCGGTGAGGCGGCCCGGATCGTCTGGGACGTCCTGGCGTACTTCGACGAGACGACCGAGGAGTTCGTACGCCGCCGCCACCGCGAACTGCGGTCCAGGGGGAAGAACAACCAGCAGATCTTCGAGCGCATCTCGTCCGAGCTGCCGCATCGCGCGGTGGCGCCCCCGGGGCTGTCGCTGCGGCAGCTCCGCCGCATCGTCTACGGATGACGGCCGGCGGCCCGTTCGACCGCCGGTCCGGCTGACCCTCATCGGCGACCGGCCACTCGCGATCCCGGCAGCGCCGGTTTCGTACCGGCTCGCAACGGCCGCCCCGGCACACAACAGAAACGACGACCACCCACCACCAAGTGGCAACCGACGAGGAGAGGCAACAGCCAATATGTGCGGAATCGTGGGATATATCGGCCAGCGCGAGGTTGCCCCGCTACTGCTGGAGGGTCTTCAGCGGCTGGAGTACCGGGGATACGACTCCGCCGGCATCGCCATCCACAGCAGCGGTACGGGCAAGAACGCGGGCCTGAAGACGGCCAAGACCAAGGGACGCGTCCGCGATCTGGAGGAGCGGGTCCCCGCGCGCTTCGCCGGGACCACCGGCATCGCCCACACCCGCTGGGCCACACACGGCGCCCCCAACGACGTCAACGCCCACCCGCACCTGGACCGCGACGAGAAAGTCGCCGTCGTACACAACGGCATCATCGACAACGCCTCGGAGCTGCGCGCCAAACTCACCGCCGACGGCGTCGCGTTCGTCTCCGAGACCGACACCGAGGTCCTCAGCCACCTCATCGCCCGCGCTCAGGCCGAGCGCCTGGAGGCGAAGGTGCAGGAGGCGCTGCGCATGGTCGAGGGCACCTACGGGATCGCGGTGCTGCACGCCGACTTCCCCGACCGCATCGTCGTCGCCCGCAACGGCTCTCCCGTGGTGCTCGGCATCGGCGAGCACGAGATGTTCGTCGCCTCCGACGTCGCCGCGCTCGTCTCCCACACCCGCCAGGTCGTCACCCTCGACGACGGCGAGATGGCCACCATCAAGGCCGACGACTACCGCACGTACACCACCGAGGGCTCGCGCACCTCGACCTCGCCCGAGACCGTCGAATGGGCCGCCGAGTCCTACGACATGGGCGGCCACGACACCTACATGCACAAGGAGATCGCCGAACAGGCCGACGCGGTCGACCGGGTGCTGCGAGGACGCATCGACGAGCGGTTCGCGACCGTCCACCTCGGCGGCCTCAACCTCGACGCACGCGAGGCACGCAGCATGCGCCGGGTGAAGATCCTCGGCTGCGGCTCGGCGTACCACGCGGGCATGATCGGCGCGCAGATGATCGAGGAGCTGGCGCGGGTGCCCGCGGACGCGGAGCCCGCCAGCGAGTTCCGCTACCGCAACGCCGTCGTCGACCCGGACACCCTCTACATCGCGGTCAGCCAGTCCGGCGAGACCTACGACACCCTCGCCGCCGTACAGGAGCTGAAGCGCAAGGGCGCCCGCGTGCTGGGCGTGGTGAACGTCGTCGGCTCCGCGATCGCACGTGAGACGGACGGCGGTGTGTACGTGCACGCCGGGCCGGAGGTCTGCGTCGTCTCGACCAAGTGCTTCACCAACACGGCAGTGGCGTTCGCGCTGCTCGCGCTGCATCTCGGCCGCATCCGCGACCTGTCGGTGGCCGACGGGAAGCGGATCATCGAGGGTCTGCGGCGGCTGCCGGAGCAGATCGACGAGATCATGCGCGCGGAGGACGACATCAAGAAGCTCGCGGAGGACTACGCGCGGGCGAAGAGCATGATGTTCGTCGGGCGTGTGCGTGGCTATCCGGTGGCGCGCGAGGCGTCGTTGAAGCTCAAGGAGGTCTCGTACATCCACGCCGAGGCCTATCCCGCCTCGGAGCTGAAGCACGGTCCGCTGGCGCTGATCGAGCCCGCCGTGCCGACCGTGGCGATCCTCCCGGACGACGAACTCCTCGACAAGAACCGGGCGACGCTGGAGGAGATCAAGGCCCGCAGCGGCAAAATCCTCGCGGTGGCGCACCAGGAGCAGGAGAAGGCGGACCACACGATCCTCGTGCCGCGCAACGAGGTCGAGCTGGACCCGGTGCTGATGGGGATTCCGCTGCAACTGCTCGCCTACCACACGGCGTTGGCGCTGGGCCGCGACATCGACAAGCCCCGGAATCTGGCGAAGTCCGTGACGGTCGAGTAGCGGCGGCCGGGTAGCGGCCGGGGCCAACTGCCCTACGCCCGCCCCTGCTTACGGGCCGCCTCCGCTTATGGGGCCTCCGCTGACGGCCCGTAAGCCGGGACGGAGAGGGCGGCGGGCGGAATCCCGCGCGGGCCACCAACCACGCGGGATTCCGCCTCCCCTTGCCGGCGTCGCCCATAACGCCGGCAGGTGCCGTCCCACGGGACCGTCACCTCCCGTGCGACAGCGTGCCTTCCAAGCCTCGGTTGTCTCGTGCCCCCTATATGCCCCTCACAAGCGCACAATCCACATGCGACGCCGAGAAGATTCAGCGTTGGATGTAAAAACCAACTCGCCCCGCTCACGGGGCCGTTGGGGAGCGTGGGACGGATGGGCCGTTACGGGATCACCACGACTGGACGCTCAGCGCGCCGCGCCAGCCGCCCCGCCACCGAGCCGAAGATGCGTCCCGCCAGCCCGTGAGTCGAGCCGACGACGATGGCGTCGGCCTCGTATTCGTGCCCCACTTCCTCGAGTTCGTGGCAGATGTCGCCACCGCGCTCGACGAGGATCCACGGGACCTCCGCGAGGTGCTCGGCACAGGCGAGTTCGAGACCCAGCACCTCGGTGCGGTGATCGGGAACGTCCACGAAGACGGGAGGCTCGCAGCCCGCCCAGACCGTCGTCGGAAGCCTGTTGGCCACATGGACGATGATCAGGCCCGAGCCCGACCTGTAGGCCATGCCGATCGCATAGGCGAGGGCACGCTCGCTCGACATCGAGCCGTCGAAGCCCACGACGACACCGTGCTGGAAAGCCGGATCGCAACTGTGGCGTGCCTCTTCCGCCGCTTCATCGGTCGCACTCGGATCGGCGACCTGCTTGCGGTCCGCTGGTTCGGGGATCTCGTGTCCGGCCATCAGTGTCTCGGCGAAGGGAGTCCTCTGTGCGGAGGGAGCGGCGGTTGGCTGTGCGCTTCCCGTACGGAAGCGAGGATGCTGAGGGGCGTCGAGCACCCTGAAAGGATCCGGCCAAAGATCCCATCGAGGGGTCCTCTTCAGCCTCTTACCCGTAAGGGTACGACCAGACTCCCCCCTTGCCCAGGGCGCTGGGAGGCGCTTACCGCGACAGGCTGACCCTGGAGCATGCCTGAGGGAGCGGCATCACGCAACGCCCCGCTTCACCCCTTACCCCGACGGGCATATGGATACGGAGAGTTGCCTTCCGTTCGACGACGCGTTATCAGGGCGTGCCTGTCGAGAACTGGCGGCAGGGAAGCGGCCGTCGTCGCCGGCTTCAGCCGCCGCCCCCCGCTCTCCGCTTCGATCTGCGCGGCGCCGTGCGCGATGTGCGCGATGCCCGTGCCAACATGCGCCCCACCGTGCGCCCCGTCGTCCGCGACGACCCGCCGGACGACGCATTCACGGACACTTGGTATGTCGCGCCCACCCCTGACCCGGACGCGGAGAGCGCTGCGCGTGCCTCGGCGGCGGCTTCCGGCCTCATCCGCTGGGGCGCCGTGAGTTGTGCGCTCGTACCGCTGACACTGCTGCTCTGCGGCGTTCCGCTTCTCACCGTGTTCGGCGCCGCCGCCGGGCTGGTGGCCCTCACCGGCGCGTGTGCGGTACTGCTCCACCTGTCAGGAGAGGGGTACGCACAGCAGGGCCCGTCGGGATTCGCCCCCGTGAAGCCGGGTCCGCATAGGGGCCGTCACAGCCGTACGGGAACGGGTCTTCACAGGGGCGGACGACACTGGAGCGGCCCCGGACAGCCATAGCGGCCGAATTCACACCGGCGTACGCCGGTTCATGGGAGCGCGTCCTCACAAGGTGTCCGAATTCCACGTGCGGCCCCCTTGTTTTTCGGCCAATCTCGTTGCAGGTAAAGGAAGTTGAGAACCCAACTTCGCCACCCCTCGCCACCTGCGAGGAAAGGACCGACGGGCACGTGTGGCTCCTACGGCGGCGGGGCAGGGACGGCATGCGCACTTCCCAGTGGCTGCACCGAATGGAACGCTTCGTGATCGAATGCTTCACGCCAAGTTGCCTTGTCGACATAGCGTCGAGTGTCGAACTTGTCCCGACGGCATCGTCCGACACAGTAGATTCGATCTTGGCTATCGCCGCGGGGGAGACGTGCAGGACCGAGAGGACGCGACGATTGAGGGGGGCTGACTTCCGGTGAGCGTTCCAAAGAGCCATCAGGACTCGACGAACGGCCCGGCGACGACCCGCAAGCTGGCCGCACGGCGGCGCCGAGAGATCGTGGCGGTGCTGCTCTTCAGCGGCGGACCCATTTTCGAGAGCTCCATACCGCTCTCCGTCTTCGGCATCGACCGCCAGGACGCAGGGGTCCCCCGCTATCGGCTTCTGGTGTGTGCGGGGGAGGACGGGCCGCTGCGTACGACCGGCGGGCTCCAACTGAGCGCTCCCTACGGGCTCGACGCCCTTTCGCGTGCGGGGACCGTCGTAGTCCCGGCATGGAGATCCATCACCCAGCCACCGCCGGCAGCCGCGCTGGACGCACTGCGCAGGGCGCACGAGGAGGGGGCGCGCCTGGTGGGGCTCTGCACGGGGGCCTTCGTGCTCGCCGCGGCCGGGCTGCTGGACGGGCGGCCCGCGACGACCCACTGGATGTACGCGCCGACGCTCGCCAAGCGCTACCCGTCCGTCCACGTCGACCCCCGCGAACTCTTCGTGGACGACGGCGACATCCTCACCTCCGCCGGCACGGCCGCGGGCATCGATCTTTGCCTGCACGTCGTACGCAACGACCACGGGACCGAAGCGGCAGGCGCTCTCGCCCGCCGCCTGGTGGTACCGCCCCGGCGCGGCAGCGGGGCGGAGAGCGGAGGTCACCCCCGTCATCTGGACCGCTCTTTACCCGAGGAGATGGGCGCGGACCCGCTCGCCGAGGTCGTCGCGTGGGCGCTGGAGCATCTGCACGAGCAGTTCGACGTGGAGACCCTGGCGGCGCGTGCCTATATGTCGCGCAGAACCTTCGACCGGCGCTTCCGCTCCCTTACGGGCAGCGCTCCGCTCCAGTGGCTGATCACGCAGCGGGTGCTCCAGGCGCAGCGGCTGCTGGAGACGTCCGACTACTCGGTCGACGAGGTCGCGGGCCGCTGCGGCTTCCGTTCGCCGGTGGCGCTGCGCGGGCACTTCCGGCGTCAGCTCGGCTCGTCGCCGGCCGCGTACCGGGCGGCGTACCGGGTGCGGCGGCCCGACGGCGGCAGCGGCGACGACGAGTCGGGACCGGGCGGCTCCGGCGGCAGTGACGGCGGCGGCCGTACCGGCACACCGGGCGTCCACGGCGGACAGGGCGACCCGGGGGTTCACGGCGGCGCCCCCACGCCGGGTTCAGGGGTACCGGGCGGCGGCCACGGCGACGGCGCCGGCGGCGACCACGGCATGCTGCACGCGGCGGGCCCTTACGCACCGCGCGATCTGCGTGACGCCGCGAGAGCCCACCGCGACTCGCGCCACGACGGCGTGGAGCCCGGCAAGCCGGAGTCGGACGCCTGGGCTCCGAGAGTGCCCGGCCAGCGGGGCCGCGGCTGACGTTGTGGACGTAGGGTGAAGCGCATGAATGACCGCATGGTGTGGATCGACTGCGAGATGACGGGCCTCTCGCTGACGGACGACGCGCTCGTCGAGGTGGCCGCCCTGGTCACCGACTCCGAGCTGAACGTACTCGGGGAGGGCGTCGACGTCGTGATCCGCCCTCCGGCACGTGCGCTGGCCTCCATGCCGGACGTCGTACGCGAGATGCACACCTCTTCGGGCCTGCTGGACGAGCTGGACGACGGTACGACGCTCGCCGACGCGGAGGCCCAAGTCCTCGCCTATGTACGGAAGTACGCGCCCGAGGCGGGCAAGGCCCCGCTGTGCGGAAACTCGGTCGCCACCGACCGCGGCTTCCTCGCCCGCGACATGGCGGACCTGGAGGCCCACCTGCACTACCGCATCGTGGACGTCTCCTCGATAAAGGAGCTGTCCCGCCGCTGGTATCCGCGTGCGTACTTCAACAGCCCGCAGAAGAACGGCAATCACCGCGCCCTCGCGGACATCCGGGAGTCGATCGCCGAGCTGCGCTACTACCGGGAGGCGGTGTTCGTGCCCGCCCCCGGGCCGGACTCGGAGACCGCGAAGAAGATCGCGGCGAAGCACGTGCTGCCGCCCACGGCATGAGGGCCGCGGGCTGAGGGCCGCGTGTGGGAAGCCTCGTATGGGAAGCACTGTCCGAAGGCTGTGTCCGAAGGCACTGTCTGAAGCCTTCAGGGACGCTCACACGGGACGCTGCTGAGGCGGCGGGGCGGTCCGGCCCCGCCGGAACCCGGGCGCGAGCACCCCGGCGCACCCTGTACACTCTTTCTCGGCCGGACGGAAGAGCGAGTCGGCCGTGGTGGATGTAGCTCAGCTGGTAGAGCACCTGGTTGTGGTCCAGGATGTCGCGGGTTCAAGTCCCGTCATTCACCCTCGATGATCAAGGCCCTCACCTGGGAAGACCGGGCGGGGGCCTTTTTCACGTCCGAGGGGTCGCCGGTCACGGGTCGGAGCCGGGAACGGGAGTCGCCGGGCCTCGGTCCCCCCGCCCCCTGCGTCAGTCCCATACGTCGGGACCGCCACGGCGCCACTCGATCAACTCCGGATCGTCGAAGCGCACTTCCTCGGGGTCCATGCCGACACGGCGGAGGAATTCCGCGAGGTCGCGCAGGTCGTGAGCGAGGCCGAGGATGCGGCCGTTCGCGGTCACGCGACGTCCGCCCGACGGCGACGGCGGGTGCACGACGATCGGCGCGGCCATGGGAACAGCCTGCGTCCGGCGGGAGCCCGGCGCACCCCGGGCCGTCCCTGCGGGTGGTGCCGCCCTGCCGTCCCGCCCCTCTTCTTGGAGCCTGCGGGCGGCTCGTACCGTTCAGGCCGCTCTCAACGGGCGTGCGCGGGGCGGAGGTTCGCGGTGATGCGGGCGGGAGAGATCGTCGTACGGCCGCGTGGGTGAGCGGCGCCGCGCTGGGGATGCGGGGGCCGCGGGCCGGGACGAGCCTGGTGGGAGCGGACGGCGGTCCGGGGAGGCCCAGGGAGAGGATCGATAGCCATGGCAGGTCCACACGACCCGAACGGCCCTCAGGACCCTCGCAGCCGACACGGGCGGCCCGGCGGGCAGGGACCGGAGCAGGGGCCCGGCGGGGGTCCCGGTGAAGGCCCGCGCAAAGGACATGGCCCCGGGCGGGGAGAGGGTCCGGGGCAGGAAGGGTCCGGGGCATCGGGGGCAAGCGGCCCGTCGGAGCCCTTCGAGCCCTTCGAACCCTTCGAGCCGTCTCTGCCGGGGGCCGGGCAGGGCTTCGCCGCCCGCAGCCCGGACCCGTACGGCCGTCCAGGACCGTACGTACCGGAGAAGCGGACCAACGGCTACGACCACGACCGGCCGCCCGGCCGTCCCCGGCGCGTCAGATACGCGCGCCTGTGGGCGGGCGGTGTCGTCGTGGCGCTGGTGGCGGCGCTGGCTGCCGCGGTAGCGCTGCTGCTCGTACGCGGCGTGCTGGACATCCCCGTCTTCGCCCCCGAGCAGGAGGGCACGATGGAGCCCGCCTCCACCGCCCAACTCGCCCTGGGCTCCGCCCTCGCCGCACTGGCGGCCACGGCCGTGCTGCATCTGCTGATGCTCGCCACTCCGCAGCCCGGACGCTTCCTCGGGTGGATCATCGCGCTGGGCACTGCTGCCGTGATGCTCCTGCCGTTCACCTCGGAGGCGAGCTGGGAGGCGAAGGCGGGCACCGCGGGCGTCTACCTCGTGATCGGCGTCGTCATCGGCACCCTGCTGGCGACGGTCGCCCGCACCGCGATGGGCGACCGTACGGACGAACGGGCCACCGCGGGCGGCGGGCGCTGAGCGGGCCACCGCCGAGCAACCGCGAAGCCGAGCGACCCGCGAAGCTGAGACACCCGCGAACAAGCGGGCCGGCGCCGAAACGACCGAGCTGGGCGAACGGCCGTTCCCGCTCCCGCAGTTCATGGCTCCCGCAGTTCAACTCCGAGGCCCCCACCGGGGCGCCTCGCCGGTGGGGGCCTCATGCCGCGTGGGGCCGGGACCTGGGGCTCGATGGGCCGAAGAACCACCCCAAGGCTCAGGACTGCAAACCTCCGGCTCCGAACCCCGGGACTCCGAACGCCCGGACTCCCGAACCCCAAGCCCCCGAGGCCGCTATGCGATGCGGACGCCGTGGCGGGCGAGATAGGTGACGGGGTCGACCTCGGTGCCGTAGCCCCGCTCTTTGCGTACCTCGAAGTGCAGATGCGGGCCGGTCGAGCGGCCGGTGTTGCCGGATTCGCCGACGACGGTGTTCGCGCGCACCGTGCGGCCCGGCCGTACGGTGATCTTCGACAGGTGCGCGAAGAGGACGTGCTTGCCGTCCTTCATGTGGACGATCACGGCGTTGCCGTATGCGCCTGCCTCTCCGGCGAGTTCCACCCTGCCGGTGCCGACGGAGCGGACGGTGGTGCCTGGAGCGGCTGCGAAGTCGACGCCCGTGTGATGCCCTGCGGCCCAGCTTCCTGGCACTCCCCACCGTTCGGAGATGCGCACCGCCGCGCTTATGGGGCGGGAATAGGAAGGGGCGCGTCTGCTGAGGGTCTGCCGTTCCTGGCCCTTGCCCTGGCGGCCCATGTCGTCCGCCGCCGGTGCCAGGTTGTGCGGCCTGCTGTTCAGCGATGCCGAACCGGCGAAGCCGCATATGGAGACGGCCGCCGCGAGTCCGCCGGTCAATATCCTCCGGACGATGCCCGGTTCACGCCGCGTCTGAGATGTCATACCTCGCAGCAAAGGTCAGCGTGCCGGGGCCCGCACCCGGGAGTTGTCCGGTGGGGTGACGTGCACTGCGCTCTGTCACCCTCAGGGGGGAGGCCCCCGTCGCGCACGTACGGGACACCGCCAGGACCCTCACCTGGGCGGTGCCCCGTACGCGACGGAACCGGACCTTGGGAAAGAGGAGTGGGGCGCAGCGGGGTGTGGGGGGAAGGGTGCTGCGCCCCACCCTGGTCCGGGGCCGGCCGTCGTGCGGCGGCCGGCATGGAGCGGACGTCAGCCGGTGAAGCCCTTGGCGAAGGCGTCCGCCTCCTGCTCGATGCTCGAACAGGTCGGGTCGGCCTGGTCCTTGGGGCCGCCGGGGCATGCCTTGTCCCTCGTGGCGGACCACATCGACAGCCAGGCCAGCTTCTTCTCGTCGGCGAACTTCTTCACCTCGGCGGCGTCGTCCGTCTTGAAGACCTCGACGTTGACGTCGTTGACGCCGATCATCGGCGTGACGGCGACGGTGTTCCACGCCTTGGCGTCGTCGTCGATGCCCAGGGACGACTTGACCTGCTTCTGCGTGGCGGTGGCGGCGTCGATGGCGTACTTGCCCATGTCGCCGTCGTACTTGGGGCCGTAGTCCATGGCCATGATGTTGACCGCCGAGACCTTCACGCCGTTCTTCTTGGCGTTCTCCAGCAGGCCGGTGCCGTCCTGCGTCAGGCCCTCGGGGAGCACGGGCAGAGTGAAGGAGACGTCCAGGTCCTTGTGCTTCTCCTGGAGCTTGGTGATGGCCTGCGCGCGGCGGGTGTTGGCCTCGGTGTTGGGAAGCGTCGACCCCTCGATGTCGAAGTCGACCTTCTTGAGGGCGAACGCCTCGACGACCTTTCCGTACGCCTCCGCGAGCTGGTCGGCGGAGTTGCAGGCAAGGGCGAGCTCCTGGCCGTTCGCGCCGCCGAAGGAGACCCGCACGTCTCCGCCCTTGGCGCGGAAGTCCTCGATCTGCTTGGCGACGGCGTTGGCGCCGAGGTCCTCGGTGCCGCCCCACTTCGGGGCGCAGTCGCCGCCGGAGGTGATGAAGGCCAGGTTGAACTCCTTCACCCCGGTCTTCTCCGAGCTCTTGAGCAGGTCGTAGGAGGGCTGGAGGGAGGTGTCGACGTACGGCGCGAAGCCGCCGGCGGCCTTCGCCTTGGCCTCGCCGCCCGTGTGCTCCTCGCCGGCGCTCGCGTTACCGGCGAGCGCGAAGGCGGCGCCGGCCACCGTCACCGCCGCGGCGGCGGCGGCCACGAGCTTCACTCGGCGGCTCGTCCGGGCGGGCTGCGCTTCAGGGGTGTTCGTCATCGTCTCGATGCCTCATCCGGTGGGGGGTGATTGGTGCGGACCAGCAGCAAGCTAGCGAGGCCGAGTCGGACAATTCACTTGTTACGGACGGCAGTTGAAATACTTAGGCCGCACTTAAGGGAGCGCAATGGTCCGGTTATGGAAACGCTCTCAAGGCTCTGTGGTGCGGTGGCGCCGCATGGCACGGGTGAACCGCGCGCACCGGACGCGCCCACGCGTCGGGGAACAGAAGCCCGCGCGTCCACCGCGTCGGCGAACACGGGCTACGGCGCTCGCACTTGCCCGCGTACGTCCCTCAGCGGCGGCGCAACGGCGGCCTGCGCGTGCGGCGTTCGCGGTCCGTGCGGCGGCGGCCACGGCGACGGCGTTCCGCCTCACCGCCGTCCAGCGTCAGCCACACCCGTATCTCGGTACCCCCGAGGACCGAGGGGCCGATGCGTACGTCGCCGCCGGTGGACTCCGCGACTCTCCGCACGATGTCCAGGCCCAGCCCCGTCGAGCCCGGCTTGCCGTCGCCGTGGCCCCGGCGCAGCGCCGCGTCCGGGTCGGCGATGCCGGGGCCCGCGTCGGAGACCAGCACGATCACCGAGTTGCTGGCCGGGCCGCCGTGGTGGACGTCCACGGAGAAAGCGGTGCCCTCCGGCGTGTGCCGGAAGACGTTGCCGAGCATCGCGTCCAGCGCCGCGGCGAACTCGCTGCGGGCGACGGGCACCCGGACGGGTCGCTCCACTCCGGCCAGCCGCGCCTCGCGGCCCTCGTCCTCCGCGAGCGCCGACCAGAAGGCCATCCGTTCGCGTATCACCTCCGCCGCGTCGCAGGCCGCGGACTCCAGATTGCCCGTCGTCTGGGCCCGCTGCTCGCGCTGCTCGCGGGCGGTGCTGATGATGTGGTCGACCTCGCTCTCCAGCTTGGCCACGGCCTCACGGGTGTGCTCGGCGGCGTCGCCGTCGCCCAGCGAGGCGGCGTTCAGGCGCAGCACGGTCAGCGGCGTACGCAGCCGGTGCGACAGGTCGGCCGCCAACTCCCGCTCGTTCGCCAGCAGTTGTACGACCTGGTCGGCCATGGCGTTGAACGCGACGGCGGCGGAGCGCAGTTCGCTCGGCCCGTCCTCCGGCACCCGCACGCCCAGCTTGCCCTCGCCGAGGGAGTGCGCGGCGGCGGCCAGCCGTCCCGCGGGCCGCACCATCATGGAGCCCAGCCGGTCGGCGACGGCCACCGAGCCGAGGATCAGCGCGATGCCGACCCCGGCGAGGATGAGCCAGGACGTGGTGACGTTGTGGGTGACCTCGTCGTTCGGGATGAAGACCTCGACGACGGCGAACTCGCCGCTGGCGACGGCCGTCGGCCGCAGCAGCGTGTAGCCGCCGGGCACCGTCACGGTGGAGGCGCGGCCCTGGCGGCGCGCCGTCGCCAACTGCTCCTGCGTGGCCCGCTGTCTGCCGACCTCGACGGCGCTGTCCGGCCCGGCGGCACGCCCCGCTTTCGACGACGAGGGCCCGGACGCCCGCGGCACGTGCACCGCGAGCCGCCCCTCTCCGCCCGCCTCGGTGCTGACCACGGCCTTCTCAAGCTGCTGCCGGTCGGTGGTGATCGCCAGTACCGGGCCTACGGTGGCGGCCTGGCGCTCGGCGTTGGAGAACGCCCTGTCCCGGGCCGTCTCCTTCACGACCAGCCCCAGGGGCACGGCGAAGGCGATCACCACCATGACCGTCACGGCGAGGCACACCTTCACCAGTGCCCATCTCATGCCCGTATTTCCTTTCTCACGGCCGCAGTCGTCGAGCTCACGGCCGCGCTTCCCCCGGCGCCTCCAGCTTCACCCCGACACCGCGGATGGTGTGCAGATAGCGGGGCCGGGCCGCTGTCTCGCCCAACTTCCGCCGCAGCCAGGAGAGGTGGACGTCGATCGTCTGATCGTCGCCGTAGGACTGCTGCCACACCTCGGCCAGCAGCTCCTTGCGCGCGACGACCACTCCGGGTCTTCCGGCGAGGAAGGCCAGCAGGTCGAACTCCCGGCGGGTCAGGTCCAGCACCACGCCGTCCAGCTCCGCCTGCCGCCGCAGCGGATCGATCGCGAGACCGCCGACCTTCAGCACCCGCTCGGTGACGGTGCCGCTGCCTCCGCCTCCGGACGCACCGCCGTGCGCACGGCGCAGCACCGCGGACATACGGGCCGAAAGGTGCTCCACCGAGAAGGGTTTGACGAGATAGTCGTCCGCGCCGTCGTTGAGCAGCCGGACGATCTCGTTCTCGTTGTCGCGGGCGGTGGCGATGATCACAGGGACGTCGGTGATGCCGCGCAGCATCTTCAGCGCCTCCGCGCCGTCCAGATCCGGAAGGCCCAAGTCGAGGATCACGACGTCGAATCCGTACTGGGCGACTTCGCGCAACGCCTCCAGTGCGGTGCCGACGCTGCGCACGACATGCGAGGCGTCCTTGAGGTGCCGGATGAGGGCGGAACGTACGAACTGGTCGTCCTCGACCACGAGCACACGGGCCATGTGGGCACGTTAGTCCATACCGAGACGCGAGTGAGCAGGTTGCAGCTATGGTGACAGGGATGGGACGACGAGCGTTTGTGCATGCGGCGGCTTGGGCATCGGCCACAAGCGCCGCGGTGACACTTTCCTGGTTCGGGGTTCACACGGTCCTCGCGGGCACCGAGTACGACCCCCCTCGTTCCCTGCCCATCGCCGACGGCGCCCCCACGACGACCGGTCCCGGCTCGCCGTCGCCGCAGCAACCGGAACCGACTCCGTCACCCACCAAGACGGGCCCGTCCGTTCCGGAGAAGCCCCGGCCTACGAAATCCGCACCCGACCCCGGCGGCGAACGCACCACGAGGCCGCCGTCCGAGCCGGAGCCGAGCGAACCACGCGACTCCGGCAGGGTGCGCGGTGCCAGCGTCGCAGGCGGCCGTGCGGTCTTCGACATGCGTGACGACTACGCGACGCTGGTCTCAGCGACGCCCAACGACGGCTGGGACACCCAGGTCTGGAAGGACACCACCTGGATCCGGGTGACCTTCTCCAAGGACGGCGCGTCCTCGTCGATCTTCTGCCGCTGGGACGGCGCACCGCCGCGCATCGAGTCCTACGACAACGGCTGAGGCCCCGGGGGCGCTCCCGCTCGCCGGACACCGGACCACGCCCCTCAGTGTTCCTTCTTGCTCGGCTTCCTTGCTCGGCTGCGATGCTCGGCTTGCATGCTCGAACTCCGCTGCCGCGTCGGCGAGTTCGGCCGTCCACCCCGGGTCCCGGCGGCCGCTCGCGGGCGGACCGCGCCGCCCTTCGACTCAGCGGAAGACGCCGTCCGGAGGCTTCGGCGACGGCCGCGCCGTGGCATCGGTCACCGGCCGCGCTCCCCCGGTGAAGGCGGCCAGGGCCTTCCCGGACTCCACACGCGCCGGATACGGGTCGCCCGCACATCGCGCGGACAGCTCCGCCGCCGGGAAGTCACCGTCGGTGGCGACGAGCACGGCGTTGCTGAAGCGCCTGCCGCGCAGCATCGCCGGGTCGGCGACAAGGACGAGGGTGCCGAACGCCTCGGCTGCGGTGGCGACTTGGGAACGGAGGTGGTCCAGCGGGCGCCTGGCACCGGCCGGACGGTGCGGCCCCGGACGCGCGCCGCCGCCCTCGCCGCCTCCGGGCCCGTCCGCGATGTTCGCCGCGTACGTACCGCCGGGGCGCAGCACACGCCGTACCTCGTGCAGGAATTCGACGCTCGTCAGATGTGCGGGCGTTCGGGCACCCGTGAAGACGTCGCCGATGACGAGGTCGGCCCACCGCGACGGAAGCCTGCCCAGGCCCTCCCGTGCGTCACCGCCGCGTACCCGGACGCGCCAGCCCCGCTCCAACGGCAGTTCGCCGCGCACCCATTGGGACAGCGCGGTGTCCTTCTCGAAGACCTGCTGCACGGAACGGGGACGGATGGCCGCGACATAGCGCGCCAGGGTCAGCGCACCGCCGCCCAGATGCAGCACTTGCAGCGGACGCCCGGCCGGTGCCACGAGATCGACGACGTGACCGAGTCGGCGCTGGTACTCGAAGCCCAGGCGGGAGGGGTCGTCGAGGTCGACGTACGACTGCGGTGCGCCCTCCACCAGCAGCGACCAGGCCCTCAAGCGGTCGGGATCGGGGACGAGTTCGGCGGTGCCGCCCTCGACTCTCGCGCTCAGCGCCTCCCGTGCGGCGCGGCGGCCTCTGCCCCGGGACGCACCGTCCTCCGGGCCCCGGCTTCCGCTGCCGCCGTGTCCGTCGTTTGCGCGTCCGTCCTTGGCGCCGCCGCGCCGTCTGCCGCCCTTCGCCACCCGTCCAGTATCGCCGAAGGCCCGGTCACCGCAGCTCGCGGCGGCAGCGGGCACCCGCGTACGGAATGCGGGGCCGTACGGGCCCCAAAACCGCCGGGACGCTCACAGCCGCCGGGCCGCAGCAGCCGGACCTCACCCCCACCGGATCACTCACTCCGGCCGGATCGCTGACACTCTCACTGACACCCCTCACTGACAGCGGTCGACGGCCTCGATCGTGCGGGCCGCCTCCCCCAGCGCCGCCCGCAGCAGCGACGCATCCGTGGCCACCCCGAACGCCCACTCCGGCGGCACGAGCCAGCCCGTACCCTCAAGTGGCGGCTCCTGTACGGCAGTTCTGGGCCGACCGGGGGTCTGCGTACAGGCGCTGCCCGGCAGATCCCAGCACGCGGCCGTGCCCGGCGGCACGAGGAATCCCACCTCGTCACCCTCCCCGTCGCACAGCAATACCGGGCCGAGTCCGTCCCGCAGACGCAGGATGTCGACCGCCTCCAGGCCCTGCCGTGCGGGCACGGTCACCAAGTCGCAGGGCACACCGCCGGAAACGGTGCGGACTCCCAGGCCGGTGTCCATCCGGACCCCTCCTCCGAGTTCCTCCGCAGTGGTCATGCAGGGTTCAACGGCCGGGGCCGTCAACGGGCTACGGCACACCACGTCACAAAGGATGGCACTTCATGGCAGATGATGGGTGAGATATCCGTTTTGTAGAGGAACCCAGCGTGAGGACCCCGCGACAGCCGGTACCGTCCGGCCATGGCGTCGTCATCATCCGCGTCGCAGGGCCCGCTCCGCGCGCCCAACACCGCATTCCGGCAGCTACGCGGCACACTGTCGCCTGCCGAGTTCGCCGCCGCCGTACGCCGGGCCGGGCGGGAGATCGGTGAACACGTCGCCTGCGACGCCCGCTACATCGGCCGTGTAGAGGCCGGCGAGATCCGCTGCCCCAATTACGCCTACGAGCGGGTCCTTCTGCACATGTTCCCCGGCCGCACCCTCACCGACATGGGCTTCTCCGCACGCGAGGCCGTGCGCGGCAGGGCGGCCCGCCGTTCCCGAGAGGCTTACGGAGGTGACAATTCGCCGCCGTACGCGACATCGCAGAACGCTGAATCCCGTACGCTCTACGGTCATCACAGAAGCCCCAACAGTCCCTGTATTCCCAGCAGTCACGCAAATCACAGCAGCCTCATCAACCCTGACACCCCCGAAAACCCCAGCAGTTCTGGCAGTTCGCCGGCCTGTCCCGACTTCCTCACCTGCACGTTCTGTTCAGACTGTTCCGAGATCCACGAGGAGAGCGACGTGCTACGTCGCGCGTTCATGATCGGCGGCCCGGCAGCCGCCCTGACCGCCATGCCACCCCTCGGCGCCGTGGCGACGGCCGCGGACGGCCGCACCGTGTCCGTACATCCCCACCGGCGAGTCGGCGAGGCCGAGGCCGAAGCACTCGAGCAGGCCGTACGGCGAATCCGGCTGCTCGACGACAGACACGGCGCGGACGCCCTCTATCAGCGCGCCGGCGACTCGCTGCGCAGCGCCTACGAACTCCTCGACTCGGGTACGCCCAGCCGCCAGTCCGTCACCGACCGACTGCACAACGGAGCGGGTGAACTCGCCATCTCCGTGGGCTGGCTCGCCCACGACTCCGAACGCTTCGGCGACGCCCGCTCGCACTACGCCGAGGCGCTCGCCACCGCCCGGGTCGCCGCCGATCCCGCGCTGGAGGCCCACGCCTTCTGCAACACCGCCTTCCTCGCTCGGGACGCGGGATGCCCCCGTGAGGCCGTGCGCGCGGCGCAGGCCGGGCAGCAGGCGGCCAAACACCTGGGCTCCGCAAGGCTGTTGGCGCTGCTGAGCATGCGCGAGGCGGGCGGCTGGGCGGGGCTCGGCGACCGTACGGCCTGCCAGGAGTCGCTGAGCAGGGCGCACGCCCTCTTCGAACGCGGCCCTGCCGACCCCGACCCTGCGTGGATGAGCTTCTTCGGCGAGGCGGAACTCGCCGGACTGGAGGCGCAGTGCTGGTCGGCGCTGCACGACTGGGAGCGTGCGGCGGTACAGGCGCAGCGTGCCGTCGCGCTCCAGGACCCGCACTTCGTACGGAACAGGGCGCTGTTCACGGCCGAACTGGCGGGCGATCTCGCGGCGTTGAAGCGCCCGGCGGAGGCGGCCGAAGCAGGCGGCAAGGCCCTGGCGCTGCTGGGGCCCGTCCAGTCGGCACGCATCCGCGCGATGCTGAGCACGGCGGCGCGGCGGCTCCGTCCCTACCAGGGCGACAGCTCGGTCGACGCGTTCCTCGCGAAGCAGCGCCAGACGGCGGTGCCCCGGCCACGTACGGCGTGAGGGGGCTTTGTTGGCGTGAAGTGATGCCGGGTCGGCGGGGTGTTGGAAGCTCAGCCCCTGGAGTCTCGCCGAGCGACAGGCAGTTGAGAGCAGGGCAGTCGGGCCCCCGGCCGGGGAGCCTCACCCGGAGCGCCGCGTCCGGGGAGCCCGTCGCTCAGTCGAGATGCCCGGTGTCGTTCCAGCGGCTGACGGCAGGCATGCCGTACGCCCAGCCGAGCACCGAGAGGGACGCGGCCGACAGCGAGAGGCACGCCCCGAACGGCGTCTCGTACCCGAGCCAGCGCGCCCCGAGGACGCGCAGGAAGTGACCGTGTGCGAAGAGCAGCACGTCACGGTCGGCCGAACGTGCCCACTCCACGACCTCGTCGGCACGCTCGGCGACTTGGCGCATGCTCTCGCCGTCGACCACGCCGTCACGCCAGATGAACCAGTCGGTGCCGGTGTCCTCCCGGATGCGGTCCGTCGTCAGCCCCTCGTACGCGCCGTAGTCCCACTCCCTCAACGCGTCCCACTCCTCCGCCCGTTCGCCGAAGCCCGCGATCTCACAGGTCTCGCGGGCACGGGAGAGAGGGCTGGTGCGCACCTCGGCGTCCGGTAGCCCGTTCCACGGCTCGCGTGCCAGCCGCTCGCCGAGGCGGCGGGCGTCGCGGCGGCCCTCGTCGAGGAGCGGCAGGTCGGTGCGGCTGGTGTGCCGCCCGGCCGAGGACCACTCGGTCTTGCCGTGCCGTACGAGCAGGATGCGCGCTGCCATGGGAAACCTCTCTCAGCCGTCGGAGGGCGGACGAGGCCGTTTCGGGGTGCCCGGGACGCTCCCGGCATGCGCCCGCACGCCGTCGTCTCCGCAGCCGTCTCCGCCCTTGCCGCTGTGCACTTGCCGCCCCATGTTCGCCGCCGCACGGCCCGGCACGGTGACAGGCACGCGGGCACCGGCGAGGCGTCTGTCAGTCATGGATGCCACACTTCCGCTGGTAATGCAGTCTTCCGCGAGGCGACGCCGATGACCCACTCCGACGGCAGCGCGAGCGCTCTGCGCCGGGCGCCTCGCCGAGCTGCGCGGCGGCCCTGACGTACCACCGCGCCCGCTGGACGCCCGCGCCCTTGCCGCGCTCGCCGCGAATCCGGGCTGCCGCCGCCGCGCCCTGCTGGACGGGGCGGGGGTCGACAAGGCAGCGCTGGCACAGTCGTTGGGGGCTCCGGCCCCGTTCGGGCAGTCGCAGTTCGCCTTCGCACGTGGCAACTCCTTCGAGGCGAAGGTCAAGTCGGACGGCGGCGCCGAACTGATCCGGCTGCTGTGCGCGAATACGGGCGAGAGCCCGCCGGAGCCCGACGGGATCGCCCTGCCGGACCTGACCGCCGACGGTCCCGCCGGCCGGACAGAACGTACGCGCCTGGCACTTCGGCCCGCGCGGGAGCCCGGATGGACGCTGCTGTTCCATCCGATGCTCGCGCTCGACGTAGCCGGTTCGACGGCCTATCTGGAGCCGGACGCCATCGCCGTCCATCCGGACGGGAGTTGCACGGTCGCGGAGATCAAGTCCTTTCCGGTGCTGGACGGTTCGGCCGACGCGGCGAAAGTGGGGGCCGCCGCCCGCCAGGCCGCGGTGTACGCGCTGGCTCTCGACGAGTCCGGCCTGGAGGGCAGGGTCCGCGAGCAGGCACTGCTGGTGTGTCCGAAGGACTTCACCAACCTTCCCACCGCGCACGGCGTCGACATCCGTAAGCAGCGTGCGACCACCCGGCGTCAACTCGCCCGTCTCACAAGGCTGGAGGAGATCGCGGCCACGCTCCCCGAGGGCACGGTCTTCGATCCGTCCCTGCCCGCCGCCGAGTTGACCTCCGCCGTCGATTCGGTGCCCGCCGCCTACGCGCCCGAGTGCCTCTCCACCTGCGAACTGGCCTTCCACTGCCGTGCGCGGGCGCGTGCCTCGGGTGCGGTGGAGTCGCTGGGCCGGTCGGTACGCGGCGAGCTGGGCGGCTTCAGAACGATCGACGCGGTCCTGCGGGCGGCGGGCGTACGGACAGCCGGCCGACTGTGAACACGCGGACGTTGACGGGGAGTTGGACGGGAGTCCCGGCACTGACCCGGGCGTGCGTGCGGACGCCGACGACCCCGTGGCGGCGGCGCTGCGGCGTGCCGCGAGCCTCCGTGCGGAGGCGCTGGGAGGGGCCGTCCGATGCTGACCGCCGCGCCGTCGCGTATCTCTGCGCCGCCCAGGACCCGTAATCCCGGGACCCGTAACGGCGATGCGTCCCATGTCGCCGGTGCCTCCCATGCCGCCGCCGGTGCCTCTCCCAGCGCCGGGAACGCCGCGGTTCCTGCCGTCCGTACCGCCTCGGTCCCTGCCGTCCGCTTCGCTGCCGAGCGGGAGGCGCCGTGTCGTTGATGGCCGCACTCGCCCGTATGGAGGCCGCCGCGTCCGGGCGCGCACAGCCGCGGACGACCGTGCGCCACCGGCATCTGGCCGAACGCCCCCTGGTCTTCGTGCCGTTGACGACGGCGGGCGAGGCGGGAGCGCCCCTCGGAGCCCTGGTGGGCACCGACCGGGAGCGGCCCGAGCTGCTCGTCGTGCCGCAGCCGCGCGACCGCGATCTGCGCTTCGCCTTCCTCTCCCGTCTCGCCGACGTCGTGCTGCCGCACCTGGAGTCCGCGCAGGACGACATCGAGTTCGAGGAACGCAAGGAGACCGACCCGGAGACCGGCAAGAAGGTGACCGTCCAGGTCGAACTCTGCGCGGACGCACCCCAGTTGATCGTCCCCAACGGCCCCGGCGCCGACTTCGTACGGCTGCTGGGCCGCTCCATGCGCTTCCGCCGTACCGCCGAGGAGGACCCCGACAACCCGTATCCCGCTCCCCCGCGGGTCCCGCTGCTCGGCCGCTGGCTGACGCAGTACGGCGAACGTGCCCGTGTGCCCGGCTCCTCGCTGCTGCTGTCGATGACCGAGCTGCTGACCCGGCACTGGGCCACGGGCCAGAGCGCGCTGGAGGACCAGCACCTGGGCGCGCTGCTGGCATGGATCGACCCGCCCGAGGGTCTGAGCGGCGCCGAGGCGGCGCTCAGGGCGGAGGTGGAGCGGGACACGGCGGGGCAGTTGGTGTGTCCGCCCGCCGGACCGGCCACCGACCCGGCGTTCGACAACAGGCTGCTGGCGCCCGCCGTGGAGCGCTACGACGCGGGCGTCCCGGGCGCCGAGGACGAGGTGCGCGAGCTGATCGCCTCCCAGCTACGGCCCGCCTGGGACGCGGTATGGCACGGCATCGACCTGCTGCGGACGCTGCCCGAGGGCGGCCATGTCGCGGAGCGGTTCAAGCGAGACCGCTGGTCCTACACCGCGCACCGCGACCGCGTACGCGGCGGGGAACCTCCCCAGCCGCGCCGCGACGACGCCGTGACCGCAGCCGCGAAGCTCGCCCAGCGCGAGCGTGAACAGGCGCGCCTGGAGGCGCAGGAAGCCGTTGACGATCCGCTCGTCATGGCCGAACGCCGTTTCGCCGGCGAGGCGTTCGCGGGAGAGGTCACCGCGGTGGAGATGGCGTACTCGGAAGGCAAGCGCCAGATGCCCCGGCCCCTGGTCACGCTGCGCACGGACGACCGCCCGCATCTCGCGGCGGGCGCGAAGGCGCACCGCATCCTGGCCGAAGGGGCCCGCCAGAGCGCCGAGTTCGCGGGTGAGGACGAGCATGAGCCGGGCCTGGTGACGCTGCGGCTGACCAGCGGCATGGGGCGGGGCAAGGAGCCCGCGCCCGGCACGGTGCCGGAGAAGGGCGACCGGCTCTGCTGGACGCTCTTCGAGCATTCGCCGCGCGGCGGGCCGGAGTTGCCGGAGGTGGAGGACACGCCCTGGACACACGGCGGCCCGCCCGCCGAGACCGTGCCCGGCACAGCCACAACCACAGCCACAGCCACAGCCGCACATCCGGCCGCAGACACAGGCACAGGCACCGCCGCAGACACCACCGCTACGGGCACCTCGGCGGGCACGGGGCCGGACGCCGCGACGAACCCACCGGCCGTTCAGCCGCCCCTCCCCGCTCCCGACCCGATCACCAGCGAGGACCTGCTGTGAGCGCACCACCCGGCCCTTTTGCGACCGGTGCGGACGACGACGCGGCCACCGTGGAGACCGAAGTGCCCGAAGGTCCGGGCACTCCTGCCACCGCGGCCCCGGACGCGGACACCGGCCATGCCCCGGCGCTCGCCGCGGCCCGCGCCACCGACGCGATCCTCCACGACACCCTCCACAGCACCAGCCGAGGCGTCGTCGTGGACTCCCCGCCCGGCGCGGGCAAGTCGACGCTCGTGGTGCGTGCCGCACGCGAACTGGCCGCGGCCGGGCGGCCGTTGATCGTCATCGCGCAGACCAACGCCCAGGTCGACGACCTCGCCGTCCGGCTGGCCGCCGCCGATCCGGAACTGCCCGTCGGGCGGCTGCACAGCAGTGAGCCACGACCGTACGACCCGGCGCTCGACGACCATCCGTGCGTCGTCACCTCCGCCAAGGCCGCCGACCTGGCCGGGCTGCCCGTCGTACTGTCCACGGCGGCCAAGTGGGCCTGGGTGAAGCGCGATCCGGAGAAGGCGCCGTGGCCGCACGCGATCGTCGACGAGGCGTACCAGATGCGCTCCGACGCGCTGCTCGCCGTCGCCGGGCTCTTCGAGCGGGCGCTCTTCGTGGGCGATCCGGGCCAGCTCGATCCGTTCAGCCAGGTCGGCTCGGAGCAGTGGGCGGGCCTCACTCACGATCCGTCCGCGAGCGCCGTGACGACGCTGCTGTCCCACAACCCGGATCTGCCGCAGCACCGGCTTCCCGTCTCATGGCGGCTTCCGGCCTCGGCGGCTCCGCTGGTCTCGGACGCCTTCTATCCGTACACGCCGTTCCGCAGCGGCAGCGGCCCCCACGACCGCGGCCTCACCTTCCACACCGCCGGGGACGGCTCCGCGCCCGACCTGGTGATCGACGAGGCGGCAGACTCCGGCTGGGGCCTGCTGGAACTGCCGGAGCGGCTGACCCCGCGTACCGACCCGGAGGCCGTCGCAGCCGTCGCGCAGATCGTGGGCAGGCTGCTGACCCGCGGCGGCGCCACCACCGACGAACGCTCCACCGGTCCGGTCCCGCTCACCGCCTCCCGTGTCGCGGTCGGCACCGCGCACCGCGACCAGGCGGCGGCGGTCCGCTCCGCGCTCGCCGGGCTGGGGCTTCCCGAGGAGCTACGGGTCGCGGACGTCGCCGTCGACACGGCGAACCGGCTCCAGGGGCGTGAGTTCGACGTGACGGTCGTGCTCCATCCGCTCTCCGGCAGGCCCGACGCGACGGCGTTCCATCTGGAGACCGGCCGGCTGTGCGTGCTGACCTCGCGCCACAGGCACGCGTGCATCGTGGTGTGCCGTGCGGGCGTCCCGCGACTCCTGGACGATCACCCCGCAACGGAGGCGGTACAGCTCGGCGTCACCGTGAAGTTCCCGGACGGCTGGGAGGCCAACCACGCGGTCCTGTCCCATCTGTCGGCCCACACGGTGCCCTGGGATTCATGAGCCCCGGCGCGGTGTTGTCCGTAGGAACGAAGATCCCGTGGCGGTGAGCGCGCGGCCACGGCGGCAGGCCGCCGCCGACCGCCCGGCCCAGCGGGTGGACGGCCTGGCACAGCGAAGGCCCGTAGCGGGACAATGACGACGGCGGCCCGTGGTTGGCGGCTGAGACGTGACACATGGAGGTAGGCACATGCCCGAGCCGCACTCGGCTCCGGACCCGCGCGGGAGCGCCCCGCGCTTCCGCCGCCCCGCTCCTCTGCTCTTCGAGCCGTCGGAGGACAAGGAGGACTCGGAGCAGTTCTTCGATCTGGACACGATCACCGATCCTCGGGAGCTGCTGGAGCGCTCGACGGAGCTGGCGCTGGCGTTCCGCGCGGCGGCCGACCGTGCCGTGGAGTTCCAGGCGATGGCGGCGGCGCAGCTCGCCGACCCCAAGCGCTTCGACCGGCTCTCGGATGCGGCCGTGGCCGAGCGGGGCGACTGGTCGGAGGACTACGCACGGAAGATGATCGAGTTCGGCCGGGAGCTGCTCGCCGACCGGGGCCCGCAGTAGCTCGCCGCGCCCCCGGCCGCTCTCCGCACTCGGTCGCGGAGTGGCCTGTCGCTACGCGGCCGAAGTGCCGTAGCGCTTCGCGCTCTCGTACGGCCGGTGCGCGGTTTCCGGCGACGCACGGCATCGGCACGACGGCCGGAAAGAGGCTTGCTCCCCTGTCTTCGAGGGCCGCGTCGTCGCCCGCCGTCATCGGACGCAAGCCGAGCGTGCACGATACTGGACCCCGCCCCCGCTTGTCCGATTTTCTTCGCAAGGTGCAAAAGACCCCTGCCTGTCCTGTACATCTGTCTTCCATGAGTGACTGGCAGAGGGACGCTGCCCCACGGCACACCCGTCCCGCCGGAGTCCGCAGCAGCACCGGCAACACCGGCGGCTTTGAGAGCAGCGGCGGTTCCGGAAGCACCGGCAGTCCCGACGGGCCCGGCACCCCTGAAGGGCGAGGCGGACCAGGAGGACCAGGCGGAGGGGGCCGGTCAGGCAGCACAGGCGGACTCCGCGTATCCGGCAGCTCCGGCCTGGGGTTCTCCTCCGCCCGTACACCGCGCGGCACGGCGTGCGCGGCCACCCCCGGCGCCTCCTGCGTCACACGCGCCGGCGCCGACTGGCTCGCCTCCGCGTGCACCCTGACCGCCAGCGTGCACGCGCTCTGGCTGCACCGGCCCGCCTCGCCCAGCGTCCTGCCGTGCGGCACGGCCTTCGACGTGGTGAGCGCGCCGCCGCTGCCCGGCCGTCTGATTCTCGAGCGCTTATGGTCCAGCGGTCCCGGCAGCGGTCCCGTCGCCGTGCACCGCGGCCGCGTGCTGCTATTCGCCGCCGCGGGCACGGCCCAGCGGCTGCCCGCGCTGCTGGCCTGGGAGGAGTGGCGCAGTTCACGCGAGGACGCGATTGCCGAAACGTTCCCCTCGCTGATCTGCCTCGGCTACGGCGACTCCGTGACCATCCCCGCCCTCCGCCCCGGCCACGAGGAGCAGGCACCCTGCCCGTCACGCTGGCTCGTCGCCCCCGACGTCCGCCGCCCCTGGCTGCCCGGCGCCGGCGTACTGCTGCGCGCCTGCCTGCGCTTGCGCGCCGCACGTCCCGGCCCTCAGCCGCTCACCTCCGTACGCGCAGGTCGGGGGCCCGGGAGCGACGAAGAACCGATTTCCGGAACTGCGGACCGTGATGCTAGGGTCTATGACGTCACCAGGCGCCGTTAGCTCAGTTGGTTAGAGCAGCTGACTCTTAATCAGCGGGTCCGGGGTTCGAGTCCCTGACGGCGTACGTGCACAGCGAAGGCCCTCTCGTCCAAGGCGAGGGGGCCTTCCGCATGCGCGCGTCCGCGTTCCCGGCCGATCACGAGACCGCCCTCAGGCACCGGTGCCCTTGCGGGTCACCTTCACCCGCCACCTGTCTCCGGCTGTGTGCCCCATAACCTCCACCCGCACCCCGCCGCCATGGCCGGTCAAATAGGAGTCGCCCTTCCCCAGTGGCGCGTCCGCCAGCGAGGGATAGACCGAGCCGTCCGAGCAGCCGTGGGTGCCGGGATGTCCGTCGACGACCTTCACAGGCCCGTACGTCGAGGCCCGGTCGCTGCGCACCCAGTACAGCAGGACGCCCTCCGAGCACAGCCCACGGTCGTTGCCCTCGGAGTCGCGGGCCTCTATCGCCAGCGCCTCGTACTGCCCCGTACGTACGACTGCCAGCCGCCGGTCCCCGCGGGCTCCCAGTGGATTCGCCCCCAGGGGGCGCAGCGTGTGCGTGGTGGTCCCGCCGTCGGCCGGCACACAGCTCACATTGCGGCGGGTGAGCCAGCCCAGCTTCCACTTCTCCCAGGCGAAGAGATCGGGAGCGAGACCGAACTGGCTGCCCATGAGGTCCCAGTCCCCTACGTAGGTGTCCCAGTCGGCCATTCCGGATGCCGGCCGCTGATAGAGGTCCGGCAGGTCGAAGGCATGGCCGGTCTCGTGTGCGAGCACATGGCGGTCCGGGGGGCTCTGCTCGAAGACCGTGACGAGGCGGCGCAGCTCCGTGCCGTCGGCCTCGATGGGGGTGTCGAAGTTCACGACCTTCGTCGCGTCGGAGTCGACGCCGCGGGCGTCGGGGTCGGCGACGAGATAGACGAGGTCGTATTTGCCGAAGTCGACCCGTGGGTCCGCCGCGGCGATGGCGTCGCGCAGATAGTCGGTGCGCTGCCGCTCGTCCCAGTCGCGCTTTATGCCGTACGAGCGGGAGCTGGACGGCATCCGGATCCAGTGCTTGCCGGTGTGCGCGTGCAGCTGGAACTTGCCGTAGGACGCACGCCGGTAGAAGTCCGACGTGGCCGGGAAGTGGTCGGCGGTCAGCTCGCGAGGGGTGGTCAGGGGGCGGGAGTCGGGAAAGGAGAGGAAGAGCATCGCCGCGTCTATGCGATGCCGGGGCCGCGGATAGGCCGGGTCCCAGCGGTCGACGCCGAGGGAGTGGTGGGCTCCGGTACGGGGCAGGGCGCACGGTGCGGCGACTGCGACGGCGGTGACCGGTCCCGCGAAGAGCGCCATTCCGACGACGGCGGTGAGTGCCATGAGGACCGCCCCCGCGCGGCGCCATCCGCTCCGCACGGAGGCTGGTCTCCGCGAACCGTGCCTCGTAGAACGCGCCACGTGTGGACCTCACCGGGACGGGATCAGGGACCCTTCAACCTTTGCCCGGGATGTCCTGTTAGTCCTGTTCCGTTAGACCAGGCGCGTGAGCGGCAATATGGCTACTGTGTGTGATGCGCAGCCGTACGCGGTCGAGCCCGTTCCCGCACTACTGCCGGAACGGTCACCCTCGCGTTCACTCTTACGTCCCACGCGTACCAACGCCCCGGTGGGACGCCGTGGTTGCTGGCTCCGCTCACGCCCGAACCTCTATGATCGGCACATTTCCAGCGCGGATCGCCATGCAGCAACTCGGGCCGACCGCCCGGCAGATCCGCACGCGACGAGCCCCCCGGCGGGAGCGATTGGTGAACGAAAACCCATCGAAGGACCGGGCAGGAACTCCGGCGAGACCACCGGGACTTCACCGCAGAAAATCACGCACCGTAGCCGCGTACGAGGCATCAGGCACGGCAGATCGGAGTGGCGGGGCCGGAAGCGGGAGAGCGACTTCCGGGCCGCGTTCAACGCCGCCCGCCTCGCGATGGCGATCGTCGACCGCGACGGCAGGGTGGTCAGCGCCAACGACGCGCTCGGCGCACTCCTGGGCGCCGCACCTGACTCGCTCGTCTCCACCTCGGTGACCGACCTGCCCTCGCTCGGCCTCGACCGGAACACGATCCGCAACGGGCTGGCCGGCGCGGCTACTTCGCCCCCCTCGACGGCACCCCGCGGTGGCGACTCCATGAGCTGCACCCGGCGCCTGAAGAATCCCGACGGCCACACCCTGTGGGCCGAGATCTCGCTGATGCCCACCGCACACGACGGCGAGACCCTGCTGTCGGTGGCCGACGTCAGCGAGCAGCGCGATCTGCGCGAGCGGCTCCGCCACCTCCAGATGCACGACCCGGTGACGCGGCTGCCCAACCGCACCCTGTTCTTCGAGCGCCTGGCGACGGCACTGTCCGACACCGCGACCGGCCGCGTGGGCATCTGCTACATCGACCTCGACGGCTTCAAAGCCGTCAACGACACCCTCGGCCACCGCGTCGGCGACGAACTGCTCGACGCCGTGGCCCGACGCCTCATCCAGTGCGCGGAGGACGGCGGCCAGCGGCATCTCGCCGCGAGGCTCGGCGGCGACGAGTTCGCACTGCTCGTGGACGGCTCGACCGGTACGGAACAGCTCACGGCCCTGGCCGGGGCCGCGCTGAAGGCCATTCAGCAGCCCTTCGACCTGGGCGGGCAGCGGCTCACGGTCTCCGCCAGCATCGGCGTCGTCGAACGGGAGGCGCAAGGCACGGACCCGACGGAGCTGATGCAGGCCGCCGATACGACGCTGTACTGGGCGAAGGCCGACGGCAAGGCACGCTGGACGCTCTTCGACCCCGAGCGCAACGCCCACCGGATGACCCGTCAGGCGCTCTCCTCGGCACTTCGCGGAGCCGTCGAGCGCGGCGAGTTCGTACTGGACTACCAGCCCATCGTCGACCTCGGCGACGACAAGCTCGTGGGCGTCGAGGCGCTGGTGCGCTGGCAGCATCCGCAGTTCGGCAAGCTCGGACCGAACCGTTTCATCGGCCTCGCCGAGGAGAACGGCGGGATCGTGCCGCTGGGCCGCCACGTCCTTGAGGAATCGTGCCGCCAGGCACGTGGCTGGATGCTGGACCATGCGGGGCCGCCCGCCTACGTCAGCGTCAATGTGGCCGTGCGGCAGATGTGGGACTCCGACCTCGTCGCCGACGTGAGACGCGTACTGGAGGAGACCGGACTGCCGCCGGGACTGCTTCAGTTGGAGCTGACGGAGTCCGCCGTGATGGGCTCAGCAGGGCGCCCGCTGCAAGCGCTTCAGGACCTCAACGAGATGGGGGTGCGCATCGCCATCGACGACTTCGGCACCGGCTATTCGAACCTGGCGTATCTCAGCCGCCTCCCGGTGCGTGTGCTGAAGCTGGACGGCAGCTTCGTGAGCGGTTTCCGCGCGGCACGGCATCCGAACCCGGCGGACGAGACGATCGTCACCGCCCTGGTGCGGCTGGCGCATCAGCTCGGGCTGACCGTGACCGCCGAGTGCGTCGAGAGCCCCGCGCAGGCGGACCGGCTGCGCCGCATCGGCTGCGACACCGGGCAGGGCTGGCACTTCGCCAAGCCGATGCCCGCGCACTGCGTGGCGGCGCTGCTTCGCTGAGCGGGGACGGGCGCTCCTGCGCCGGGCGGGGGCGGTGGCACTGCCGCGCCGAGCGGGAACAGCGCTGCTCTCAGTCCTTGCGTCCCGTCGCCGCGACCGTGACACCGAGGCCGATCATCGTGAGCCCGCCCGCTCCGCCGACCATCGCCAGCCGCCGCGGCGAACGCGCGAACCAGCCCCGCGCGGTGGCGGCCACCAGACCCCAGGCGCTGTCGCAGCCCACGGCGATGATGTTGAAGACCAGCCCGAGCAGCAGCATCTGACCCGTCACGTCCCCCTGAGCGCGGTCGACGAACTGCGGCAGCACGGCGGCGAAGAAGACGATCGTCTTCGGGTTGGCGACGCCGACCGCGAACCCCTCCCACATCGTGCGCAAGCCGCCGTACGAGGGCCCCTCGCCTTCGAACGCCGCTTGCAGCGACCCGCGCCGGGCCACCGCCCTGACTCCGAGGTACACCAGATACGCGGCGCCCGAGAGCTTGAGCACCGTGAAGGCGAGAGCGGAGCGCTCCACCAGGGGCCCGGCTCCCAGCGCCACGCACACCACGAGGACGTACGCACCGAGGGTGTTGCCCACCACGGTGGTCAGCGCGGCACGGCGGCCCTGCGCCAGCGCACGCCCGATCACGAAGAGCACGCTGGGCCCGGGAACCACGATCAGCACCAGGGACATGGCGGCGAAGGCAGCCAGCCGGTCGATGGACACCATGGCGCCATGACATCAGCGGGCGGGCCCGCCCCGCCTCTCCTTTTTACGGCGGTCTCGCACCGGTGCCGTACGGGCAACTGGTGTACGGGCCCTGGCGTACGGGCCGCCGGGGCGGGCTCAGGGCGTCCGAGGGGTCACGTCAACTCGTAGGCGTTCGCGATCAGTTCGAGTGAGCGGGTCCGGGCCGAGGGCGTGTGCACATTGGCCGTGAGCATCAGTTCGTCGGCGCCGGTGCGCTTGACGAGGGCGTCGAGCCCGTCCCGTACGGCATCGGGTGTGCCATGGGTGACGTTGGCCAGCCAGCTCTCGACGAAGTCGCGCTCGGCCGCGCTGAAGGGGTAGCCCTCCGCTTCCTCGGGTGTGGGGACCAGACCGGGGCGGCCGGTGCGCAGCCGCAGCATCGCCAGGGCTCCGGTGAGCACCTGCCTGCGGGCCTGCGTCTCGTCGTCCGCGGCGAGGGCGGCGGCGCCGATGAGCGCGTAGGGCTCGTCCAGTACGGCGGAGGGGGTGAAGCTCTCGCGGTAGAGGTCCAGCGCCGGGAGGGTGTTGCGGGAAGAGAAGTGATGTGCGAACGCGAACGGCAGCCCCAGCCGGCCAGCGAGTTCGGCGCTGAAACCGGACGATCCGAGCAGCCAGACCGGCGGCCGGGAGACCTCTCCCTGCACCGGACCGGGCACAGCATGGATGCGGGAGTAGCGGTGGCCGTCGGGAAAGCCGTCGTCCAGGAAGCGGATCAACTCGCCGAGCTGCTGCGGGAATTCGTCCGCACCCTCACGGAGGTGATCCGTGCGGCGCAGGGCGGCGGCCGTAGCGCCGTCGGTGCCGGGCGCACGGCCCAGGCCGAGGTCGATGCGCCCGGGGGCGAGCGCCTCCAGGGTGCCGAACTGCTCGGCGATGACGAGCGGCGCGTGGTTCGGCAGCATCACGCCGCCCGAGCCCAGCCGTATGCGGTCGGTGCGGGCCGCGAGGTGGGAGAGGATCACGGCGGGCGAGGAGCTTGCGACGCCCGGCATGGAGTGGTGTTCGGCGACCCAGTAGCGGGTGAAGCCGCGGCGCTCGGCGAGACGCGCGGTCTCGACGGTGGCGAGGAGCGCGTCGCGCGAGGTGAGGCCGACGCCGACGTTCGCCAGGTCCAGTACGGACAGGGGTACGGGGGCGGCGCCTCGCGTCTCACCGCGGATGGCGTCCCGGGTCACGGCGCCGGTGCCGGTGCCGGTGCCGCTGCCGGTGTCCGCACTCTTACCGGCGCCGGTGCCCGTACCGCTTCCGTTTCCGCTTCCTGTCGTCCTGCCGTCAGTGGCGTTGCCCTCGTCCACGAGTGCCGCCCTCCGCTCGCTGGTGTCACGTCCAGCGGCGTCAACGGCGAGCGGCACTCGTTCTCTTCCCGGGACTGACGCGAGCCGGGAGGTCCGCCCGGAAGCCGGCCGGGCTCCGGGCGAGGACCCGCGTCGCCTCAGGCCGTGAAGAGCTTGCCCAGTGCGGGGCAGCGTACGGAGACGTCCAGCAGCCGAAGGCCCTCCCAGGCGGTGACCTGGTTCGCGGTGAGAACCGGCTTGCCCAGCGCGTCCTCGATGTCCTCGGTCCAGGCGGCGGTGTGCAGCGCGGTGTCCGGCAGCAGCACGGCCTGCGCCTCGGGGTGGTCGCCGCCGCGGGCGAGGGCCAGCACCTCGTCCTTGCCCCAGGTGCCGACCTCGGCGGCGGTGATGATGCCGCTGCCGCGCATGGAGACGACCTCGCTCCCGGCGGCCTTGAGGAAGGCGGTGAACAGCTCGCCGACGTCCTCCGGATACGTCGCGCCGATGGCGACGCGCTCCGCGCCCAACGCCCGTACGGCATGGGCGAAGGCGAAGGACGTGCTGGAGGCGGGCAGCCCGGCGGTGGCGGACAGCTCGCGCACCTGCTCGTGGGCGCCCTCCCAGCCGAAGACGAAGCTGGCGCTGGTGCACGCCCAGACGACGGCCTGCACGCCGTGCTCCTTGACCTCCTCGACCTTCGCGGCCAGGCGCTTCGCGGAGCCCATCTCCAGCAGGGCGTCCGCCCGGTGTGCGTCCTCGCCGATGTCGGTGTGCACCAGCGGCAGCCGGACGTCCGCGCCGGCGTCCGAGAGGATTCGCTCAAGCCGCGGGTAGTCGTCCTCAGCCGAGAAGCCCGGGTAGAGGAATCCCACCGCCTGCGACTGCGCTGCCGCGTCTGCCATCTACGCCTCCTGAAGCGTCGCTGCTGATCGGTTGTCCGCCGGTCACGGCCTCGCGGGGCGGCCGTCCGTCCCGCCCCTGCCGTTCCGTTCCGTTTCGTACGTGGCGTACACGGCGCGGGAGTCTTCCGGTCCGTATGTGCCGTGAGTGCCGTACGTCACATGCGGCCCGTTTCGTCCGCCCCGCACGCTGCCGAGTGTCGCTCACGTACCGGCCGCTCATCCGTCCACACGTGCGCGCACGGACGTACGGGGAGGGTCGACGGGCATGGACGGGCGCCGGACTTCGCGCCCGGCGCCTGCTTTTGGGGGTGCACCCCGCCGTGGCGGGGTGCCTCATCTCACACGGGCGGAGGTCACACCGGCGGCTGCTGGCCGCCCCACTCGTCCGTATAACCGGAGGGGAAGCCCTGGTCGTAACCCTCCAGGGGCTCGCCGCTCTCGGGGCCTGCGCCGGCCAGCGCCGCCTCGGGCTCCACGGGCCGTACGGCCGGCTCCGCCGGTTCGAGGGACTCGACCGACTCGACGGGAGCCACGGGCTCCGCCGGCTCCTCGGGCCTGCTGACCGGAAGCGTCGGAGACGAGGTCATCGCCGCCGGGCCACGGCGGGCCACCGGGTCGACCAGCGCCTGGTACGGGCCCACCGCTTCCTTGCCGATGCGGCGCAGCGCGTCCCAGAGCGTGACCTGGTTCGCGGAGAGCACCGGCATGCGCAACTCCGCCTCCAGCTGCGGGATGACGTCGTACGTCGGCAGGTTGGTGCAACTGATGAACAGGGCGTCCGGGGCGTCGCCCGCCACGGCCTCGCGGGCCATGTCCACGACGTCCCGGTAGGGCACCCGCCAGATCTCGCGCGTCAGGCCCAGATAGCTGCGGCCGGTGACGGCGATGCCGCCTTCGCCGAGGAAGTCCTCAAGCGAGTCGGTGACCGACTTCGTATAGGGGGTGACGACGGCCACGCGCCGCGCCCCGATCTCCTGGAGCGCCGCCAGCAGCGCTCCCGAGGTGGTCAGCGAGGGGATCTCGCCGGCCTCCTCCATGGCCGCGGTCATGGACCGCTCGCCCTCGGCGCCTCCTACGAAGCTGCCCGAGGTGCAGGCGTAGGCCACCACTTCCGGGGCCACTGCGCACAGAGCCTGGACGCCCTCGCGCAGCGTCGCATGCTCACTGACGAGGCGAGCCTGATCGAGGCTCACCTCGACCGGTACGAAAGGGGTTCGGGTGAGGTGCAGTGACACATCGTCCGGCACCCAACGCCACAGCTCACGATCGAGTGCGAAGTCGAACGGGGCGACGATTCCGACACCGCGTTGTGGCTGCGGTCCGCCGAGGAAGGAGACATCCATGGGTGAGCCCCAAAGAACGGAGGGGTGGCCTACGGCCGAAAGGGAAAAAATGAAAGCCGGTCATTAGCCGGAACGCCGGGACAGATGCCTTCATTGACGACGGTAGTTCGCGCTACCTACCGTGGTCAATCCTTGCATCCGCGCCAACTTGGCGCCTCGGATTTGAGCCATCCCGACCAGTCCACCGCACCCTCGTTACGAAGTGGTTTCCTGCCGATGACCGAGCCCGTTCTCCTTGTCCTCGACGATGATCCGCTGCCGCGGCTCGACCGGCTCGCGGGACGTGCCCGCGTCGTGCACTCGAACGAGAAAGACCTGGTGGAGAAGCTGCCGACGGCCGATGTGCTGCTGGTGTGGGACTTCCTCTCGGACGCCGTACGGCACGCGTGGCCCGGGGGCGGCAGGCGCCCCCGCTGGGTGCACACGCCGAGCGCCGGAGTCGACCGTCTGCTGCCGGAGCTGGCCGCCTCTCCTGAGACGGTCGTCACCAACGCGAGAGGCGTCTTCGATCAGCCCATCGCCGAATACGTGGCGGGGCTCGTTCTAGCCATGGCCAAGGATTTCCGCGGAAGCTGGGAATTGCAACGGCAACGTCGTTGGAAGCACAGGGAGACAAAAAGGGTGGGCGGCTCCCGTGCAGTTGTCGTCGGGTCCGGACCAATTGGAAGAACTATCGGCCGTACTCTCAAGGCGCTGGGCGTCGCCGTCGACCTCGTCGGCCGCACCGAGCGGGACGGCGACCCGGACTTCGGACGTGTCCACGGCAACGCCGCGCTGGAGGGTCTGCTCGGCGAGGCGGACTGGGTCGTGTGCGTCGCACCGCTCACCGAGGGCACCCGCGGGCTCTTCGACGCCGCGGCCTTCGCACGCATGAAGCCGGACGCGCACTTCATCAACGTCGGCCGGGGCCAGCACGTGGTCGAGAGAGACCTGGTGGCCGCGCTCACCGGCCATCGCATCGCGGGCGCGGCGCTGGACGTGTTCGCGGAGGAACCGCTCGCCGCGGACAGCGAACTGTGGGACGTGCCGGGGCTGTTGATCTCGCCGCACATGAGCGGTGACACGATCGGATGGCGGGACGACCTGGCCGAGCAGTTCCTCGACAACTTCGACCGCTGGGAGGCGGGGCAGCCGCTGCTGAACGTCGTCGACAAGGACCTCGGTTACGTACCGTCGGCCTGAGCACCGGGAGCCGCGGCAGGGGCCGATGGGCCGGGTCACCGGCTCCCGGCCCTGATCGCCGGAGGTCCCGGGGCCCCTGCCGGGTTTTCCTGGTCAGGGATCTCCCGGCCCCCGGGTCTTGACGTCCGGTCCCCGTCGTCCGGTCCGCCCGGACCGCCCTGTTCAACGTCCCGCCCGAACCCCCTCGAACCGGCCCCTGGTTCACCTCCGCCCGCCCGCCGCCGTCTCCTCCTCCGACTTCCGTCCCGTCCCCTGATTCGTCCGGCGGTTACCGCTGCCGCGTCCCCTGCCCGCGGGAAGCCGCCGGCCATCCGGCCATACGGCCACGACTCGAAAGGCACCCATGTCGGATCTCAGCAGTCTCACCGCCGTCCGGCTCCTCGAAGGGTTCAGCAGCGGAGACTTCTCCCCCGTCGAAGCCACCCGCGCCGCGCTCGAACAGGCCGAGAAGGTGCAGCCGCACGTGAACGCCTTCGTACGGATCGACGGTGACGACGCGCTCGCGCAGGCACGCGAATCGACGGAGCGCTGGCGCCGCGGCGACCCCCAGGGCCCGCTCGACGGCGTACCCGTGACGGTGAAGGACATCCTGCTGCTGCGCGGCAAGCCCACCCTGCGCGGCTCCTGGTCCTCCTCCACCGAGGGCCCGTGGGAGGAGGACGCCCCGTCCGTGGCGCGGATGCGCGAAGCGGGCGCGGTGTTCGTGGGCAAGACGACGACGCCCGAGTTCGGCTGGAAGGGCGTGACGGACAGCCCCCGGCACGGCGTCACACGGAATCCCTACGACACCTCACGCACCGCGGGCGGCTCCAGCGGCGGCAGTTCGGCCGCGGTCGCACTCGGGGCGGGTCCGCTCAGCCTGGGCACGGACGCGGGCGGTTCGGTGCGCATCCCCGCCTCCTTCTGCGGAATGTTCGCCATCAAGCCGACGTACGGGCGGGTGCCGATCTATCCCGCGAGCGCCTTCGGCACGCTCGCCCACGTCGGGCCTATGACCCGCGACGCACGGGACGCGGCGCTGCTGATGGATGTGATCTCCGAGCCGGACGCCCGCGACTGGTCTCAGCTCGCGCCGCCGCATGGCAGTTTCAGCGAGTCCGTGAAGGACGGGGTGCGGGGGCTGCGCATCGCGTACTCGCCGGACTTCGGCGGCCGGGTCGAGGTCGAACCGGCGGTGGCCGCCGGGGTGCGTCGCGCCGTCGAGCGGCTCGCGGAACTGGGCGCGGTCGTCGAGGAGACCGACCCCGGTTTCGACGACCCGATCGAGGCGTTCCACTCCCTGTGGTTCGCGGGGGCGGCCCGGGTGACGCAGCACTTCACCGACGAGCAGCGTGAGGCCATGGACCCCGGGCTGAGGGAGGTCTCCGAGGACGGCGCTTCGCGCAGCGCGCTGGACTATCTGGCCGCGGTCGACGTTCGTATGGCGCTGGGCAAGCAGATGGGCGTCTTCCACGAGACGTACGACCTGCTGGTGACGCCGACGACGCCGGGCACGGCCTTCGGGGCGGGCCTGGAGGTGCCGGAGGGTTCCGGATACCGGCGGTGGACCCAGTGGACGCCCTTCACCTATCCGTTCAACATGACGCAGCAGCCCGCCTCTTCCGTGCCCTGCGGGCTGGACGGCGACGGACTGCCGATGGGTGTGCAGTTGGTGGCCGCACGCCACCGGGACGATCTCGTGCTGCGGGCCTCGCACGCGCTGTACGAGGCGGGAGCGGCGGATGTGCCGGCGCCCGCCCTCGCCGGGGCCGAGTAAGCCCCGGCCGAGCGCGAGCACTGCGAGCACCACGAGCACTGCGAGCACTGCGAGCACTGCGAGCACTACGAGCACTACGAGCACTACGAGCACCAAGGAGTACGGGGCCCGGGCAGGGCCCCGTACCCGCAAGCACCCGCGGGCGCCCCCGACTCCCCTAACTCGCCTCGATCCGGCGGAAGTTGAGGGTCTCCCCGATGGCTCCCGCCCGCCAGAGGTCCTGGCAGGCCTCGGCCATCTCGTCGAGGCCCTCGACGATCGAACCCCACACGATGCCGGGCACCCAGCCCGCGTCGCCGTTGATGAGCAGGTTGTTGCGCTCGTAGAACAGCGCGAGGTCGATCACGGTGGAACGCGTGGCGTGGGCCGCCTTGGCGCCCCGCTGTTCGGCCGCCGCCTCATAGCCGTAGGACGCCGTGTTGAGTTGCGTGTCCGTGAAGGTGAAATAGCACAGATCGCCCGGGATGGGGGTGATCGTCGGGTTCTCCAGCGGCGGCTCCTCGGGAGCGAACGGCGGGATCAGCGCATAGATCTCGTTGCGCGCGTACTTGGCGTGGTAGACGTCGCCGCCCAGGGGCAGCGCGTTCCACACCGCTTCGCAGGTGATCGGGGCGCGGTCGTCGAGCAGCTTCGCCGTGCACCTCACTCCACGCTTGTCCAACGACACTTCAATGAACCGCTCGGCCATCGTGCCTCCGCGTCGTGCTGTGGTGGTTCGTACGGTGTCAATGGTGGCGCAGCGGTCAAGCCCACAACGACCGGGTCAAGGGCTGAAAACGATCCGCATATCTTCCGAGTGCCTGGGTAGCTGCGCGCCCATGGCTCCACCACGAGGGAAAAACACCGGAAATGCCGAGAAAAGCGGCAGAAGGCTGGGACGCCGTTCGCTGCTCGCCGGAGCGGCATCGCTGACGGCTCTCGGAACGCTGGGCACCACCACGGCGTGCAGCCGCGTGGCCGGCGCTGAAACCGGAAACGGGGGCGATCTGCTGGAGAGACTGAGGGCGCAGCATACGGTCAAGCTGGGAATCGCCGGTGAACAGCCGTACAGCTACATCGACACGAACGGCGAACTGACCGGCTCCTCGCCCGCAATCGCACGCATCATCTTCAAGCGGCTCGGCGTCGAGAACGTGCAGCCGATGCCGACCGAATTCAACTCGCTGATTCCGGGTCTCAACTCGCAGCAGTTCGACGTGGTCGCTGCCGGCATGTACATCAACCCGGAGCGGTGCCAGCAAGTGATCTTCGCGGACCCCGAGTACGAGATGAGGGACGCGTTCATCGTCCGCAAGGGCAACCCCAAGGACCTGCACACCTACAAGGACATCGCCGAGAAGGGCGCCAAGCTCGCCACCGGCGTCGGCTACGCGGAGATCGACTACGCCGTGGACGCCGGCATCAAGGAGAGCGAGATCAAGCTGCTGCCGGACCAGTTGGCGGGGCTGCTGGAGGTGCAGGGCGGACGTGCCGACGTCTTCGCGGGCACCGCCATCACCGTGCGCAACGTGGTGAAGCAGTCCAAGAGCGGAAAGACCGAGTACACCGACGACTTCGTCCCGATGCTGGACGGCAAGCCGGATCTGGGCACCGGTGCCTTCGCCTTCCGTAAGAGCGAGAGCAACCTCCGCGACGCCTTCAACGAAGAGCTGCACAAGATGAAGAAGAGCGGCGAGCTCTTCCGCGTCATGAAGCGCTTCGGGTTCGTCGAGCAGGAGATGACGACCAAGACCGCAAAGGAGCGCTGCAAATGAGCGACCTTACCTGGGGTCTGTGGGAGCTGCTGCTCAAGGGCGCTTGGCTGACGGTGCAGTTGACCGTCTTCAGCGCCCTGCTAGGCGCCACCGTGGCCTTCGTCGTCGGAGTGGCACGCACCCACCGGCTGCGTTTCGTGCGTTTCGTCTCCGGCGCGTACATGGAGATCTTCCGGGGCACCTCGGCCCTGGTCCTGATGTTCTGGATCTTCTTCGTCCTGCCCGTCGCCCTGGGCTGGCAGCTCGTCCCGATGTGGGCGGCCGTCCTGGCGCTCGGCCTGTCCTACGGCGCATACGGATCGGAGATCGTACGCGGCGCGCTGGCGGCCGTGGCCCCGGCGCAGCAGGAGGCGGGCATCGCGCTGAGCTTCAGCCCGTGGCAGCGGCTCACCAAGATCGTGCTGCCGCAGGCGTGGCCGGAGATGATCCCGCCCGCGAACAACCTGCTGATCGAGCTGCTGAAGGGCACCGCCCTCGTGTCGATCATGGGTGTCGCGGACATCGCCTTCGGCGCCTCGCTGGTGCGCAACGCGACCGGTCAGAGCGCACCCGTCTACACGATCATCCTGGTGATGTACTTCGTACTCGCCTTCGTACTCACCCGTGGAATGCGCGTACTCGAGCGGCATGCCAAGGCGGGCATCGGTCAGGCGCCGCCGCCCAAGAGCCTCGGCATGCGGCGCAAGCCCACCGTGCCGCGTCAGGCCGGCGCCTCCCGTGACGTTCCCACCGCCGGAGGTGCCTCATGAACTGGGACTGGTCCGCAGTCGGCGACTTCATGCCGCGCCTGTGGGACGGCGTGCTGCTCACCCTTCAGGCGCTGGTGCTGGGTTCGCTGATCGCCTTCGCGCTCGGCCTGGTCTGGGCGCTGGCCCAGAGGTCGACGCTGAAGATCGTGAGCTGGCCCGTCACGGCCGTCACGGAGTTCATCCGCAACACACCGCTGCTGGTGCAGCTCTTCTTCCTCTACTTCGTACTGCCCGAGTGGAACATCACGTTCAGCGCCCTGGTGACCGGTGTCCTCGGTCTGGGGCTGCACTACTCGACGTACACGGCGGAGGTCTACCGCGCCGGCATCGACGGTGTGCCCGTCGGCCAGTGGGAGGCGTGCACAGCGCTGAGCCTGCCGCGCAGCCGCACCTGGAGTGCGGTGATCCTGCCGCAGGCGATCCGCCGCGTGGTGCCCGCACTGGGCAACTACGTCATCGCGATGCTGAAGGACTCGCCGATGATCGCGACCATCGGCGCACTGGAAATGCTGGGCCAGGCCCGGCAGTTCAGTGCCGAGACCTTCCAGCCGACGGAGCCGATCACGGTCATCGGCGTCGTCTTCATCCTGATCGCCTACCCGGCATCCCTGCTTATGAGAGCTCTGGAGCGTCGCCTTGTCCACTGAGAGCAGCACCTCGAAGGAAACCAAGAACCCTGCCGTCGACGGCAGTGAACTGATCGAGTTCAAGGACGTCACAAAGCGCTTCGGCAGCAACGTCGTTCTCGACAACCTGTGCTTCAACGTCGCCTCCGGCAAGCACGTCACCCTCATCGGCCCGTCCGGATCGGGCAAGACGACGATCCTCCGGCTGCTGATGACGCTGGTGAAGCCGGAGGAGGGCACGATCAAGGTCGCCGGCGACTACCTCACCCACGAGACGAGGAACGGGAAGCTGGTGCCCGCGAGCGAGCGCCACTCCCGTGAGGTGCGCAAGAACATCGGCATGGTGTTCCAGCAGTTCAACCTCTTCCCCAACATGAAGGTGCTCCGCAACATCACGGAGGCACCCGTACACGTGCTGGGGCTCTCCAAGGACGAGGCGGAGCAGCGGGCCCGCGAACTGCTCGAACTCGTGGGCCTGACCGAGCACATCGACAAGTACCCGAGTCAGCTCTCCGGCGGGCAGCAGCAGCGCGTGGCCATCGCCCGCGCGCTGGCGATGCGTCCGCAGGTGCTGCTGCTGGACGAGGTCACCTCGGCGCTCGACCCGGAGCTGGTGGCGGGTGTGCTGGACGTCCTGCGGGACATCGCGCACACCACGGACATCACCATGCTGTGCGTCACGCACGAGATGAACTTCGCACGCGACATCTCCGACGACGTCTTGATGTTCGACGCCGGCCGGGTCATCGAATCGGGCCCGCCGGAGCGGATCTTCAGCGACCCGGAGCACGAGCGGACGCGGGAGTTCCTGAGCGCCGTCCTCTGACGCGAGGCGCGTGTACGGCCGATGTCGGGGGCCGCATCCGGTACGCCGGGTGCGGTCCCCTTTTGCGTGAGGTGTGTTCGCGGGCCGTGCGTTCGGGGTGCCGGGCGGGGCCTTCGCGCTCTGCGACCCGTTTCGGGGCTTCGCCAAGGCCGGGCCGTGGTGCGGCCGTTCCGAGGAGCGCCGCGGCCGGGACGAGGACGCATATGCCAAATAGCACCAACGGACCCCTGCCGACGGCCCGTTGACCGCTATCGTGAGAAGCGGACGTGACCGGACGCGACGGTCACGACGCAAACGGTCATACCTCCAGGGAGGCCCGTCGTGGCGCTGAGGCCGGAGCACACCGCGCCGTTCCACTCGGTGCGGTACGCGCTGCGCGTGCTCGAGGCGATCGCCGCGCACCGCGACGGCGTCACGGAAACGGAACTCTCCCAGGAGACGGGACTGCCACCGGGCCATCTAGCGCATCTGCTGGCCATGCTCTGCCGTGAGAACTACGCGGAACAGCTCGCGGACGGCACGTACGTCGTGGGCGAGTCGCTGGTGCTGCTCGGCTCCGGCGGCGACCGTGAACGCGCCCTGGACGAACGGCTACAGCGCACTCTCGCCGATCTGCGCGACACCGTCAGCGCCGCGGTCTATCTCAGCCGCTACAAGGACGGCGAGCTGGAGGTCACCGGGTACGCGGACAGTCCGGCGACGCCCGCGGTCAACGAGTGGGTCGACTTCCGCTCGGCTCTCCATGCGACCGCGATCGGCAAGTGCCTTCTGGGACAGCTCGATCACAACGGCCGCAAGGACCATCTCTCCCGGCACAGAACGGCACGGCTCACCTCCCGCACGATCACCGACGAGAGACTGCTGCTGAACACGCTGGAGCGGCAGCCGCCGACCGTGCCCGTGCTGGATCTTCAGGAGTACGCGGTGGGCACGGTGTGTGCGGCGGTGCCCGTCACGGCCGGTTCCTCGGTGGGCTGCCTCGCGCTGTCCCTGCCCGTCGAGCATGCGCACCGGCTGCGTCAGGCAGCGGAGACGCTGAGCCGCAAGGCGGCTCCGGTCATGCTGTCGCTGGCCATCTGAGCACGGTCCGAAGCACCCCCGGAGAGGGGGTAGTATTTCCTCCGTCGGTCTGCGAAGGCCGACGGGCGCCGTTAGCTCAGTTGGTTAGAGCAGCTGACTCTTAATCAGCGGGTCCGGGGTTCGAGTCCCTGACGGCGTACAGCGAAAGTCCGGAAGCCCTCCGCATCGCGGGGGGCTTCCGTCGTTTCCGCGCGTGCTCGGCACTCCTTCGCACTCGGCTCAGTGCTTCCGCTCGCCGCCGCCGGATGCCTGCTCACCACCGGTCGAGGCCCAACCTCCGCACCCTTACGAAGAATTGGTCTGGACATGACTGGTTCATCGCGCTACATTCGCCGCCTGGTCTAGACCGTTGAACCTCATTGTGCGCACTCCGCCCCCCCACGAGCATCTGGAGAGACATGCGCAAGAAGATCACAGCGGCCGTCGTAGGACTGGGACTTGGCGGTGCAGCCATGTTCCTCACCGGCGGCCCGGCCCAGGGCCACGGCTTCAGCACCGACCCCGCGAGCCGCCAGGCGAACTGCGCCGACGGCAAGGTCACCGGCTGCGGCGCCATCGAGAACGAGCCACAGAGCGTCGAGGGTCCCAAGGGCTTCCCCGAGGCCGGGCCCAAGGACGGCTCCATCTGTTCCGCCGGGAACGAGAGCTTCAAGGAACTCGACGACCCGCGTGGCGGCGACTGGCCCGCCACCGAACTGAAGGCCGGTGCGAACCACACCTTCAAGTGGTCGATGACGGCACAGCACGCCACGACGGACTTCAAGTTCTACGTCACCAAGGACGGCTGGGACCCGAACAAGAAGCTCACCCGCGCCGACCTGGAGCCCAAGCCCTTCCTGACGGTGGACATGGGCGGCGAGAAGCCCCCGGCCGAGTGGACCGGCGAAGGCAAGCTGCCGGAGGGCAAGTCGGGCAAGCATCTGATCCTGGGCGTGTGGACGATCGCCGACACGGCGAACGCCTTCTACTCCTGCTCCGACGTGAAGTTCTGAACCGGCGGGCGGCGGGCGTCCGCACGGCCGGAGCGGACGCCGCCGGGAGCAGGCGAGGACCTGCGGGCGCCGGCGGGACCCGAATTCCCGTGACGGACCCGGAGGGAGGGGTTCCGGTCCGGTCGCGTTACCCGCGGCGGCCGGGCCGGCCCCGGCCCGGGGCTCCGGCCTGAGACTCGGGCCTGAGACTCGGGCCTGAGACTCCGGCCCGCGCTCCTGCTCGTGTTCCTGCTCGCACGGGTCTGGTCGCGCGGACCGGCCGTACGAGCGGGCCCGCAGAACCGCGCTCGTACGGCCGCATGTGCGCGGTCCGCCGCCTGGCGTGCCCGCATGGCGGGGCCGTGCCCGATCCGACAGACTCCCCTCATGCACCCCGCCACCCTCAGCGACAGGGCGCTCGGCCGCGCCCTCGTCTCGCGTCAACTGCTCGCCGAACGGGAGCAGTTGAGTGCCCTGGAAGCAGTCGAGCATCTGGTGGGCCTACAGGCGCAGGCGCCCAGGCCGCCCTACTTCGGGCTGTGGTCGCGGCTGGTGGACTTCCGTGCCGCGGAGCTGTCCGCGCTGCTGCGCGACCGGCAGGCCGTACGGGTCAGCGTCATGCGCGGCACCGTGCACCTGGTGAGCGCGGCCGACTGCCTGCAACTGCGCCCGCTGACCCGCGTGCTGTACGAGCGCATGATGCGGTCAGCCCAGAGCCGCCGACTGGAGAGCGCGGACCCCTGGGAGGTCGCCGGTGCGGCGGACTCGCTGTTGCGCGAGGAGCCGCGTACCGCCCGCGATCTCGGCCGTCTGCTGCATGAACGCTGGCCGCGGGAGGAGCCCGGCTCGCTGTCGCGGGCGGCGCGCAGCCTCTGCGACGCGGTGCAGATCCCGCCGCGCGGCCTGTGGGGACGCTCCGGGCAGCCGACGTATGCGCCCATCGAGTCCTGGCTGGGGCGGCCGCTGTCGCCGGAGCCGTCCGTCGAGACCGTACTGCTGCGCTATCTGGGCGCGTTCGGGCCCGCGTCGGTCATGGACGCACAGACCTGGTCGGGGCTGACCCGGCTCGGCGAGGTGATGGAGCGGCTCCGCCCGCAGCTACGCGTCTTCCGCAGCGAGAGCGGACGCGAACTGTTCGACCTGCCGGACGCGCCACGGCCCGATCCCGAACTGCCGCTGCCCGCACGCTTCGTGGCCGAGTACGACAACCTCATCCTCTCCCACGCCGACCGTACGCGGGTGATCAGCGACGCCGCGCGGAAGATCATCGCGAGCCGCAACGGCCAGGTGCCCGGCACCGTACTGCTGGACGGCCGGGTGCGCGGCACGTGGAAGGTGGAGCGGCCGGGGAAGCAGGCGGTGACGCTCACCGTGACGCCGCTCCAGCGCGCTCTGAGCGGGGACGAGGAGCGGGAACTGGCGACCGAGGGCGAGCGGTTGCTGGCCTTCGCCCTGCACGGCGGCGAAGCGGCCCCCGGAACGGCACCCGAAGCACGCGGACCGGCTCCCGAAGCCGCCCCGGAACCGGAGGAGTTCTCGGTCGTCTTCGCCGACGCCGTGGGCTGACCGCGCCACGCGGCTGACCAGCGCGACCGCGCGTACCCCGCGGTCAACAGCGCCCCGGCCCGGAGAATTTACTCACAGACCACACACAACGTGTCCATTTCGATGACACCTCCGTCACAGAGAACCCGGCAATCAACCGGCAATCGTGACGAACTGGCCCTTATCGCCCTTGCGTTCGAGCCTGTAGTCGGAGAACCTACCGACGTCTCCGGCCGCCGTGCAGCCCCCAGCGAATCGACGGCCGGTGAGCGGGCACGGCCCACGGGCCGCACCCGTGACTCCGCGCGGACGGCAGACCGAAGTCCCCTCCATGGAACCGGGCGCCGCCCGCGCGCAGTCTCTGTACGAAGCAGCCGACGCCTGCCGCGCCGGGGGCCGCGGGAAAGGACGCGGGAAGTACGACCACACGCAGCCTGCTGCGTTCAGGGGGAATGACCCATGACCTCGACCGGGCCCGGCGACCGACGGCCAGGACACGTCGGCGACCGACAACCGGGACACGTGCAGGCCGCGGAAGACGACCCGACACGGACCACGCAGCTTCGCATACCCGCGCACATAAGACAGAGAGCCAGAGGCACGCTCGGCCGTGGACGGCGCTGGACTCCCAAAGAGCTGCCGCGCTACGACTACGAGCACTACAGCCGTCTCGCGGGTCCGCTGCGCCAGCCCGACCGCGACAAGCCCTACCGCGTCGCATACCGCAGTCTGCTGGCCGACGAGCCGCACCGAATACGTGCCGCGACGCTGCTGTGTCTGGCGCCGCTGCTCTCGGCGGGACTGCTGGCGTGGCTGATGCAGCCGCAGCACTGGACTCGCCGCGACGACGGCGCCGTCTCCGACCTCGTACTCAAGCTCGACATCGTGATGCTGGTCTCCATCGGCCTGATCGAGCTGTTCCGTACTCTCAACGTCCTCTCCAACGCGCACGCGACGCTCGTCGCCCGCGATCCGATACCCGTGGTGCCGGAGTCCGGCACCCGCGTCGCCTTCCTCACCTCCTTCGTGCCCGGCAAGGAGCCGCTGGAGATGGTGACGAAGACCCTCGAAGCGGCCGTGAAGATACGCCACCGCGGCCTGCTGCACGTATGGCTGCTCGACGAGGGCGACGACCCCGAGGTGAAAGAGGTCTGCCGCAGGCTGGGCGTACACCACTTCACCCGCAAGGGCGTGCCCCGCTGGAACAAGAAGAAGGGCCCGCACCGCGCGAAGACCAAGCACGGCAACTACAACGCCTGGCTGGCCGCGCACGGCGACCACTACGACTACTTCGCGTCCGTCGACACCGACCACGTGCCGCTGCCCAACTACCTGGAGCGGATGCTCGGTTACTTCCGCGACCCGGACGTCGGCTTCGTCATCGGCCCGCAGGTCTACGGCAACTACGACAACTTCGTCACCAAGGCCGCCGAGAGCCAGCAGTTCCTCTTCCACGCGCTCATCCAGCGGGCCGGGAACCGCTACAACGCGCCCATGTTCGTAGGCACCAGCAACGCCGTGCGGATCAAGGCCATCAAGGGAATCGGCGGCCTGTACGACTCCATCACGGAGGACATGGCCACCGGCTTCGAGATGCACCGGCACCGCAACCCGGAGACGGGCCGCAAGTGGCGCTCGGTCTACACCCCGGACGTACTCGCCGTGGGCGAGGGCCCCAACGCCTGGACGGACTTCTTCACCCAGCAACTGCGCTGGTCGCGCGGGACGTACGAGACGATCCTCAAGCAGTACTGGCGCGGTGTCTTCACGCTGCCGCCCGGCAAGCTCTTCAACTACACCATGCTGATGATCTTCTACCCGATCGCGGCGCTCAACTGGATACTGGCGGCGCTGAGTTGTGCGCTGTTCCTGGGCCTGGGCGCCTCGGGTGTGCAGATCGACCCGACGATCTGGATGGCCCTGTACGGCAACGCGACCGCCTTGCAGATCGGCCTCTACGTCTGGAACCGGCGGCACAACGTCTCCCCGCACGAGCCGGAGGGCTCGGGCGGCCTGGCCGGAATGCTGATGTCCGCGCTGTCGGCGCCGATCTACGCCCGTTCGCTCTTCGACACGGTGCTGCGCCGCAAGAGCAAGTTCGTGGTGACGCCGAAGGGCGACTCCGCCAGTCCGGACACCCTCTTCGGCACCTTCCGCGTCCACCTCTTCTTCATCGTCATCTTCGGCGGCTCGCTTGGCGGTTCGTTCTACCTGGGCCACGACCACCCCGCGATGATCACGTGGGCGGCGCTGGCCCTGCTGATCACCGCCGCGCCGATCGTGGGCTGGCGCGTGACCGTACGGGCGGAGAAGAAGAAGCGGAAGCAGCGCCGGCACCGGCACCGCCAGGGCACCCCGGTGGTGCCGCGCTCCGACGACGAGTCCGGCACCTCCTACGAGGGCGCGTACGGGGACGAGTACGGCGGGTCCTACGACGGGCCCTATGACGACGGCTCGTACGGCGACGGCTCGTACGGCGACGGCTCGTACAGCGACGGCTACGACGACGGCGCCGACGGCGGTCCGCACGGCGCGAACGGGGGCCCGGCGCACGGCGGCCCCGCGCCCGCCACGCAGCCCGTACCACTGCAAACCGCCCCTGGGGGACGTGAAAGATGAAGTTCCGACCGAGCCGGCGTACGCGCCGCACAGCGATCGGCGCGACCGTGGTTCTGGTGATCGCGGGTTTCAACGGGCCCGCGCTCTACGGCATAGCCTCGGCGAAGTACCACGACTACAAGATCAACCAGCCCGAGTACAAAGCGGCGAACGGGCACTGGAAGACCGTAGAGGTCCCCGAGAAGTACCGGATCAACACCATTCACGCGGCGCTGCTGCACACGGGCAAGGTGCTGCTCGTCGCCGGTTCGGGCAACGACGCCAAGCAGTTCGACGCCAAGACCTTCCGCACCGTGCTGTGGGACCCGGTCAAGAACACCTTCAAGAACATCCACACGCCCAACGACCTCTTCTGCGCCGGGCACACCCAGCTGCCCGACGGGAAGCTGCTGGTGGCGGGCGGCACACGCCGGTACGAGAAGCTCGGCGGCGATGTGAAGAAGGCCGGCGGCCTGATGATCGTCCACAACGAGAACCCCGACCGCGCCAAGACCATCAAGGCGGGCACCCGCTTCACCGGCCGCCACAACAACAAGACGTTCGAGGCCAAGGACAACGTCCTGGTGCCCCGCGCGAAGAAGCGGGCCGACCCCGTCACCGGCAGGGTCGAGGTGCGGGCCAGCGTCGCCCGCGTATATGTGGAGGCGGCCAAGCGCGGCAAGCAGTACCAGACCGGCACGGAGGACAACTACCGCGTCAGCGGGCTGCGCGGCGCCGAGCGCAAGAACATCTACGGCATCGCCCAGAAGCTCTCCTTCGACAAGAAGGACTTCCAAGGCATCAAGGACAGCTACGAGTTCGACCCGGTCGCCGAGCGCTACATCAAGACCGACTTCATGCACGAGGCGCGCTGGTACCCGACGCTGACGACCCTCGAGGACGGCAAGGTGCTGTCGGTGTCCGGACTCGACGACATCGGCCAGGTCGTCCCCGGCAAGAACGAGATCTACGACCCGCGGACGAAGAAGTGGGAGTTCCTGCCCCGCAAGCGGTTCTTCCCCACCTACCCGGCGCTGCATCTCACCGACGACAACAAGATCTTCTACTCCGGCGCCAACGCCGGCTACGGGCCCGCCGACAAGGGCCGTACTCCCGGGCTGTGGGACCTTCAGACCAACGGCTTCCGTAAGATCCCCGGCCTGAGCGACCCGGACAAGCTGGAGACGGCGATGTCCGTGCCGCTTCCGCCCACACAGAGCCGCAAGTTCATGGTGCTCGGCGGCGGCGGCGTCGGCGAGTCGAAGAAGGCCAGCGAGAAGACCCGCATCGTCGATCTGAAGGACCCCGCGCCGCACTTCCGTGACGGGCCGGACCTGTACGCGAAGGCCCGCTACCCCAGCAGCGTCATCCTGCCGGACGACAAGGTCCTCACCACCAACGGCTCCGGCGACTACCGGGGACGCAGCGACAGCAACATCCTCAAGGCGGAGATCTACGACCCCTCCAGCGACACCAAGAAGCCCGTGGCCGACCCCCTCGTGGGCCGCAACTACCACTCGGGAGCGATGCTGCTGCCCGACGGCCGCGTGATGACGTTCGGCTCCGACTCGCTCTTCGCCGACAAGGCCAACACCAAGCCCGGCAAGTTCGAGCAGCAGATCGACATCTACACGCCGCCGTACCTCCATACGAAGGGCGAGCGGCCGGAGTTGAGGAACACCGCGGGGGGCGAGCGGACCGTACGGCTGGGCGGCACCGCGTCGTTCCTCAGCAAGGACGCCGCCTCCATCAAGAAGATGCGGCTGATCAGGCCGAGTTCGTTCACGCACGTCACCAACGTCGAACAGTCCTCCGTGGCGCTGAAGTTCAAGCGCACGGGGAACGGCGTGACCGTGAAGCTGCCCGAGGATCCGTCGCTGGTGCCGCCCGGCTGGTGGATGGTGACGGCGGTCGACGGCAAGGGCAAGCCGTCGAAGTCGGTGTGGGTGAAGGTGCCTCGCTCGGCGACGGCGCAGGCGCCCACGACGACGCCGCTCTCGCCGTAGAAGACGATCACCGCCCAGGGCACGGCCCCTCGGGCTCAGGACAGTCCAGGGGCTTCGAGGACCATCCCCCACACCCCCCACCCGGCCCCGCCGGGCCGACAACGGCCCGGCGGGACGCGGGGGTTGAAGGAAGCGAACGAGTCGGGTGTGCGGCCGGCGGCGGCCGTCACAGAGGGGCCGAGGGAAGCACACATCCACGCGCCTCGCGTCCGGCGCACACTCACACGGCCCTGCCGGTCCCGGCGCAGCCCGGCCCTGCCCGTCCCCGGCGCAGTCCGGCCAGGCGCGCATCCACGGGGCTCGACAGGCCCGCCCTCAGCGCTGGTTGCGAGCCAGCCCCAGCGCATACGACGGCCACCACTCGCCCGCCTTCGGACCGCCCTTGCACTCGCCGTCCGACTCGCCCGGCCGTTTGATCCACAGATAGCCGTCGACGATCTCGTCACCGGTCTTCGTGGTCGGCGCGGCGCCCAGTGCACGCCCCTTCGGGTTGCACCACGCCTCCTCGTCACCGCCCGCCGCACCCGCGACCGGCCCGTTGCCGTTGCGGCTGGTGTCGATGACGAACGGCTTGTTGCCGACCATCGGGCTGAACTTCTTGCCGTAAGCCTTGTTCGACGCCGTCGTCTGGTAGTTGGAGACGTTCAGTGAGAAGCCGTCCGCTGTGTCGATGCCCGCGCGCTTCATCGGTTCCACGAGCGCTCCCGGGTCGCGCACCCAGTCGGGGTTGCCGGCGTCCAGATAGACCCGTACGTCCGGGAGGCTCTGGAGCTTGCCGACGGCCTCGTTGAGGAGCTGATAGCGCTCGTCGGTGAACTCGGCGGGCGTGCAGCCCTCCATCAGCACATGCGGGATCGCGTCCGGCTCCACGATCACCGTCGCCGAACGCTTGCCGATGCCCTTCATCACCCGCGCCAGCCAGTCGCGGTAGGCGTCCGCGTCGGGAGCACCGCCCTTGGAGTACTGGCCGCAGTCGCGGTGCGGCAGGTTGTACAGGACGAGCAGCGCGTCGCGCCCGGCCTTCGACGCGGCCGTGGTGACCTTTCGCGTCTGCCCCTCCGGGTCCTCGGTGCCGATCCACTCGGCGACCGGCTGCTTCGCGATCTTCCGCATCAGGGACGCCTGTTCGGCCTTGCCGTCCTTGCGGTACGCCTCGGCCTGGCGTGCGGCGTTGCCGTCCGGGTCGACCCAGTACGGGGTCACCGACTTCGGGCGCTGCCCTACGCCGCCGCCCGAGCCGCCGGCGCCTTCCTCGCCCGTACCCGAGTCGGACGAGCATCCGCTCAGCAGCAGCCCGGCGAGCGCCGCCAGCACACAGCCCGCGGCGGTACCGGAGCGGACGGGTCTGCGGTGTGCCCCCTCGCGGCGTGCGCCCTCGTGGTCCGCGCCGCCTTCACGACGCCCGAGAACGTAACTGCCCCTGCCGTACATCGACTTCCCCCTCGACGGGCCTTCCCCCTCGGTGGGCCTGCCCCTTCCGGCAGGCGCCCGGAACCGGACGGCCATCGTGTCACAGCGTCCACACCGGCCGCGCCGGTCTCATACGGCCGTTACCGTGCCGTTCCACGCCTGGCCCGGGGGCCCGGCAGGCGCCGGTGGACGCTGCCGCCTCTCACGCGGTCGTCCGACTGCCGCCGCCGTCAGATGCGTTCGACGAGATCCGCGATGGAGTCGACGACGCTGGAGGCCCGGTACGGGAAGAGATCGACCTCGTCCGGCTTGGTAAGCCCCGTCAGCACCAGGAACGTCTCCAGACCGGCCTCCATGCCGGCCCGTACGTCCGTGTCCATCCGGTCGCCGATCATCGCCGACGTCTCCGAGTGCGCACCTATCGCGTTCAATCCGGCCCGCATCATCAGCGGATTGGGCTTGCCGACGAAGTACGGTTCCCTGCCGGTCGCCTTGGTGATCAGCGCCGCGACCGAGCCCGTGGCCGGAAGCGCGCCCTCCGCCGAGGGCCCTGTCTCGTCGGGGTTGGTGGCGATGAAGCGCGCTCCGTCGTTGATCAGCCGGATCGCCTTCGTCAGCGCCTCGAAGCTGTACGTACGGGTCTCGCCCAGCACCACATAGTCCGGCTCGGAGTCGGAGAGCACATACCCGATGTCGTGCAGCGCCGTCGTCAGACCGGCCTCGCCGATGGCGTACGCCGTGCCGCCGGGACGCTGGTCGTCGAGGAACTGCGCGGTGGCCAGCGCCGACGTCCAGATGTTCTCCGTGGGCACGTCCAGACCGATGCGTCCCAAGCGGGCGTGGAGATCGCGCGGCGTGTAGATCGAGTTGTTCGTCAGGACGAGGAAGGGGCGTCCGGACTCCTTCAGGCGCTTGATGAAGGCATCCGCCCCGGGAACCGGGACGCCCTCGTGCATCAGCACACCGTCCATGTCGGTGAGCCACGACTCGATCGGCTTTCGCTCTGCCACGTGACGGCTCCTGCCAGGGGTCGGGTCGGCCTCGGGCCCGGCCTCGCGGTGAAGCGGGCGGGGTGGCATACCGGCGGTGCCGGTGCCACGTTCAGCCTAACCGGCCGCCGAAGGCGCGCCCGGCGCACGGCCGAAGAGCGGAGCGAGGACGAGCTGAGCCGCACCGTCCGCGACCGTGCGGGCCCCCTCCGGGACGACCTCGACGGCCACGCCCGAGCCGGACCCCGCTGTGCGTGCGGCCGCGCCCGGCTGTACGCCGGTGCCCGCGCGTACGCCTGTGCCCGTCCCTGCGCCTGTGCCCGTCCCTGCGCCTGTGCGGGCGTCGGCACGGGGGCCGGTCGCGGTTCCGGGGGCGCGGAGCTGCGCCGCGACCCCGTCGACGAAGACGTCCGGGTCGGCCAGCACCGTACGGCCGCCGAGCAGCACCCTGTCGACGTCGAGGAGGCGCACGAGATTCGCGGCACCGACGCCGAGCACACGAGCCGCCTCCCGCTTGTCACCACGCCGCACTGCTTCCAGACACAGCGCCTCCAGACAGCCGTTCCTGCCACAGCGACACGGAGGACCGTCGAGCTGGACCACCTGGTGCCCGAACTCGCCCGCGCCGTTCCTCCTCCCCCGGTGGATGCGCCCGTCGAGCACGAGGCCCGCGCCCAGACCCGTACCGAGATGGAGATAGGCGAGGGACTCCTTGCCGCGCAACGAGAGTCCGAGGGCTGCCGCGTTGGTGTCCTTGTCGACCACGACGGGCATGCCGAGGCGCCGTGCCAGCGCGTCCCGCAGCGGGAAGCCCGCCCAGCGCGGGAAGCCGGTGACCTGGCGCAGCACGCCGCGTACGTGGTCGAGCGGGCCCGGAGCGGCCACCCCGACGCCGACGATGCTCCCCCACCGGCCGCCCACTCCCAACGGCGCTGCGGCTGCGGCCAGTTGGGCGGCCTCCTCGGGAGCCTGGCCGGATGTCCGCTCGGGTGCCCGCGTGGAGGGCCGCTCGGAAGGCTGCTCGGGTGCCCGCGTGGAGGGCTCGGGCTGCGGGCGTTGTGGTTGCGGGGCCTCCGGTGGCCGCTCCCCCGTCTCAGGCGCATCTTCGGGCGCCGCTTCGCGCTCCGCTTCCGCCTCCGGTTCAGGCGGCGCTTCCGGTTCGGTCGCCGTTTCCGCCCCGGCCGCCTCCGGTTCGGGCTCCGTCACCGTCCCGCGGTCACGTTCCCCGCCGCGTTCCTCGTCCCGCCACAGCTCCCCCTCCTCCGCCACGGCACGCCTCGCGTCGGCTTCCTGCGCCCCCGGTTCCACCACAGCCGCGCTGCCGGCCCCGGCTCCCGGATGGCTCGCCGTCCACATCTCCCCCTCGGACGCCTGCTGCCACAGCTCGCCGCCCCTGGCGCCCTCGGCGGCCTCCGCGGCCTCGGCCGCCTCCCGCGAGACACCCTCCCGCCCCTCGGGCCCCTCCGACCTGGTGCCGCCGCTCGCATAGGTCGTACCGGCGCCGAGCGCGGGAAGCCCCGCACGGATCAGCCCGTGCACCGCCGACTCGACCGCGTCCAGCAGCACTTCGGCGTCCGCACCCATGTCCAGCGGCGCCGTACGCCCCGCGACGACACCGCCCGACAGATCCACGAGCACCGCCGTCAACTGGTCGCGGTCGAGCTGTATCCCCACCGCGTGCCGAGCGCCCGGCGCCAGCCGCAGTACCGTGCTCGGCTTACCGCCCGTGGAGGCCCGGCGTCCGGCCTCCGTGACCAGGCCGTGCGAGCGCAGCCGCGCCGTGATCTTGCTGACCGCCTGTGGGGTGAGCCCGGTACGAAGCGCCAGTTCACCTCGGTCCGCGCCCCCCGGGCCCGCGAGGCGCAGCAGCCCGAGAACACGTGCCGCGTTCCTGCCGTACGGGACGGAAGGCGCACTTCCGCTGCTCATGGCCGGTTCGCGGCCAAGAGCCGTTCCGTCACTCAGGGCCGATTCGCCACCAGGGGCCGGTTCGCTGCTCATGCCGCCATTGTCCGTGCGGCTTGCGCTTACGCAACCGCGTTGCGAAAGTGGCCCCATGGACCGTATGGAAGAAGCTGCCCCTCCTCCGCTCCGCGTCGGCCTCATCGGATACGGCCTCGCCGGCTCCGTCTTCCACGCGCCGCTCATCAACGCCACCCCCGGCCTGACGCTCGACACCGTCGTCACCAGACACCCGGAGCGGCGCGCCCAGGTCCACGCGGAGCTCGGCCGCGACATGCGCACCCTCGCCACCACCGACGAACTCTTCGCCCGCGCCGAGTCGTTGGACCTCGTGGTCGTCGCGTCCCCCAACCGCACCCATGTCGACCTCGCACGCAGCGCACTCGAAGCCGGACTCCCCGTCGTCGTCGACAAACCCCTCGCAGGCACCGCCGCCGAGGCACAGCAGCTCGCGTCCCTCGCGGCCGAACGAGGGCTGATGCTCTCCGCGTTCCACAACCGCCGCTGGGACAACGACTTCCGTACGGTCCGCGCCCTCATCGCCGACGGCGCCCTCGGCGACCGCGTCCATCGCTTCGAGTCCCGCTACGAACGCTGGCGGCCCGAACTCAAGGGCGGCTGGCGCGAATCCGCCGACCCCGCCGAAATCGGCGGCCTCCTCTACGACTTGGGCAGCCACCTCGTGGACCAGGCGCTCACCCTCTTCGGTCCCGCCACCGCCGTCTACGCGGAGACCGACGTACGCCGCGACGGCGCACAGGCCGACGACGACGCGTTCATCGCCCTCACCCATGCCGACGGCGTCCGCTCCCACCTGTGGATGAGCGCAGTCGCCGCCCAACTCGGGCCCCGTTTCCGGGTGCTGGGCAACGAAGCGGCTTATGTGAAGGACGGACTCGACCCACAGGAGGCCGCCCTGCGCGAAGGCGCCCGGCCGACGCCCGGCAAGCGGTGGGGAGTCGAACCCGAGATCGCCTGGGGCACCATCGGCGACCTCGACGCCCGCCGCCCGGTCCCCACCCTCGACGGCGCCTACCCCGCGTACTACGAGGGCATCGTCACCGCCCTCCGCGAAGGCGCGCCGCCACCGGTCACCGCGCACGAGGCCGTGGCCGTCATCCGCGTCCTGGAGGCGGCCCGCACTTCCGCCCTCGAATGCCGCGTAGTGACGACGAACCTCGCCTGAACCGGGTCCCGTCGGGACCCTGACCCGGTTCCCGTCGGGAACGACGAAACGCCTGCGGGGGCGCCCACTGCGCTCGCACTCGCCTTCCGCGTCCGCGCTCGGCCGTACGGACCCTCCGCCCGCACGGGACCCTCCGCCCGCACGGGACCCTCCGCCCGCACGGACCGTTCGCGCTACGGACCGTACGCCCGCACCGACCCGCTACGCGTCGCGCAACTCCTGCCGCTGCCGCCCCAGTCCGTCGATCTCCAGCTCCATCACATCACCCGCACGCAGATACGGCTTCGGCTCCGCGAACCCCATCGCCACACCCGCAGGCGTACCCGTATTGACCACGTCCCCCGGACGCAGCGTCATGAACTGGCTGAGATAACGCACCACTTCGGCCACCGGAAAGATCTGCTCGGCCGTCGTGCCGTCCTGACGCAGCTCGCCGTTCACCCACAGCCGCAGCCCCAGCGCCTGAGGATCACCCGCCTCGTCCGCCGTCACCAGCCACGGGCCCAGCGGATTGAACGTCTCGCAGTTCTTCCCCTTGTCCCACTGGCCGCCACGCTCCAACTGAAAGGCACGCTCGGAGACATCGTTCGACACCGCATAACCGGCGACCGCCGCAAGCGCCTCCTCGTCCGACCCGAGATAGCGCGCCGTACGGCCGATCACCACGGCCAACTCCACTTCCCAGTCCGTCTTCTCACTGCCCCTGGGCACCAGAACCGAGTCATACGGACCGACCACCGTGTCCGGGGCCTTCATGAAGACGATCGGCTCCTCCGGAATCGCCCCGCCCGTCTCCCGCGCGTGATCGTGGTAGTTCAGCCCGATGCAGACCACCTTGCCGATCCCGGCCAAGGGCGCACCGATACGAAGCCCCTCCGCCTCCAGCACAGGAAGACCACCGGGCTCGGAGGCGGCGGCCCGCACCCGGGACAGCGCCACGTCATCCGAGAGCAGCGCACCGTCGACATCCGCCACGACACCCGACAGATCCCGCAGAACCCCCGTCCCGTCCAGCAGAGCCGGGCGTTCCGCCCCCAACGGTCCGACGCGCAGCAACTTCACGTCTCACTCCACTCCGAAGTCGGGCTCGGCGGGACCCGGCCAGCCGAGGACCGGCCACCGAAATGTCTTGATCGGGACGGCCGATCCTCCAAGAGGGCGTTCAGATACACAACCCTCCGTCCATGGAGTGGACTCCGTGTCCGCACGTGAACCCCGGCACGAGAGCGGCGTACGGAAAGAACGGAAAGACAGGCACGGGGGCCGTAAGGCAACGGGCCGCGGGCCGCCGGTCCCGCGAACCCCCGGAACCCGCCGATGGATAATCGGCCCATGAGCAGCAGCGCCCGACTTAGCCACCCACGCCTGGTCCTCGCCACCCGCAACGCACACAAGGTCACCGAACTCCAGGCCATCCTCACCGACGCCGGCATAGAGCCCGAACTCGTCGGCGCCGACGCCTACCCCGACATCCCCGACGTCAAGGAGACCGGCGTCACCTTCGCCGAGAACGCACTCCTCAAAGCCCACACCCTCGCCCAAGCCACCGGCGTACCCGCCGTCGCCGACGACTCCGGCCTGTGCGTAGACGTACTCGGCGGCGCCCCCGGCATCTTCTCCGCACGCTGGGCCGGCCGCCACGGCGACGACAAGGCCAACCTCGACCTCCTGCTCGCCCAGCTCGCCGACATCGACGCCGCCCACCGCGGCGCCCACTTCGCCTGCGCCGCCGCGCTCGCACTCCCCGACGGCACCGAACGCGTCACCGAGGGCCGCCTCCGCGGCACCCTCCGGCACGCCCCCTCCGGCACCGGCGGCTTCGGCTACGACCCGATCCTCCAGCCGGACGGCGACACACGTACCTGCGCGGAACTGTCACCGGAGGAGAAGAACGCGATCAGCCACCGGGGGCTGGCCTTCCGCGCGCTGGCGGCGGAGATCCGGGAGTTGCTGGGCTGAGCGCTCTCAAGTGAACGCGGAGGCAAACGGACAACGCCGCGTCCACGCCACGCACGGCAAGCACGCAAGCACGCAAGAGCCTCACCCCGGCCGCAGCCGGAGTGAGGCTCCAAGAGGTGCGCGAGGAGGGACTCGAACCCTCACGCCCGCAGGCACCGGGACCTAAACCCGGCCCGTCTGCCAGTTCCGGCACTCGCGCCCGCCAGCGCAGTCTACTGCCGCTCGGGACCGGCCGATCGCACTGCCCGTCTCCGCCGCCGACCGCGGTTCCGCCCGCACCAGGTGCCGGTCACCGCATGGCAGTTCGGGCACAGATAGCGCAGATTCTCCCGCCGGTTGTCCCGCCAGTCGCCGTTGATGTGGTCGATCTGCAAAGTAAGCCGCTCGCCCTGCCAGGACCCGGAGTTGGCGCAGCGGACACAGACATACGGCACCCCCGCATCGTCGAGCGCTCTGCGCAGCCGCTCGTGCCTGACGCGCGGCAGGCCGTCCGGGCGGACGCGGAGCACGTCCGAGGCGGCCCGCCCCGTGGAGACCGGCTGCGGCTCCCGCTTCGCGGGACGACGGAAGTGCCCGTCGTCCAGGTCGAGCCGATGCGCCCGTCTCCGCACCTTCATACGGTTCGCCTCGGTGACGGGAAGGCCCAGCTCCCGCAGGACACCGGCGTAGGAGACGCTCCGCTCCACGGCCTGCCGGAGATCGCCCTCCGGGAGGGCGACGCGTGCGTGAGTGAAGTGCGAGACGTCGGCTCCGGCCTCGCGGAGCATCCGCCGCAGCGCGGCACGGGAGCGGCCGTCGTCCGGCACGCCGAGAGCCCGGGCGAGGGCGCGCAGACTCCGCACCGATCGGGCCGCCTTCGTCAACTCATCGTCCGAGAAGGGCAGTTCGGGGCCGATCGCCTCGCTCCGGTTCAGTCCTGGGAAGTGGCTCACGTCCAGGCCCGCTGCCGCGACGCGGCGCCGGATGTGCGACAGGGTCCCGGTGGAGGGCCTGGCGCCCAGCTTCCCGACGACTTCGCGGAGCGTCGTGGAGGAGGCCACGGCCCGTGCGATCTGCTCGTCGGAATACTTGGCCCAGGGGCTGCGAGGCGTGAAGTGCCCTGTGTCCAGGCCGTACTCGGCCACGGCTCGCTGCAACGTACGACGGCGCCCTCCGCTCACGCGCAAGCCGAGGGCGCGCATCAGGTCCGTCCAGTTCGAGGCGTCCGCGACCGGCGCCGCGAGCTGCTCGCGCGTGTACTTCCCCCGCATCGGTCCCCGTCCCCCGCCGCCCGGTCTGAGTACCCGGACCCGTCCGTCCCCGGCTGCGGCCGCCGTGCGGACATCCGTCGCGGCCTCGTACAGGTCAACGAGGAAAACCCACGGCGGTTACGCCGTTCAGGTGCGCAGGCAGGGCGAAGCCCGGGACGACTACGGGACTATCGCGGGACGACCGCGGCACGAACAGCCGGACGACCGCGAAAGCCAAGCGAAAGCAGGGGCCGAGGCCAAGGGGAAGCAGGGGCCGAGGCCAAGGGGAAGCCGGGGCCGAGGCCAAGGGGAAGCCGGGGGTGAAGCGCCGGGCGTCAGAACGCGGGCGGGCTGGCGCCCTGGGACTGGCGGGCCAGTTCCTTCGCCTCCTGCTCCGTGGCCACCGACGGCGGCGAGCCCTTCAGCGGCTGCTGTGCCGTCTCCTTCATGACCAGTACGGATACGACGCCGACGACTGCGAACAGCGTCGTGTAGTAGGCGGGCATCAAGTCGTCGTCGGTGAGGGCGACCAGGCCGTCCATCACCAGGGGTGTGGTGCCGCCGAAGGCGGAGGCGGCGATGTTGTAGCCGATGGAGAGCGATCCGTAGCGCACGTCGGTGGGGAAGAGCGCGGGCAGCGCGGCGGACATCGTGCCCAGCAGGCAGACCAGCGAGAAGCCGAGCATCAGCATGCCGCAGACGACGGCGGGGAGGCTGCCCTGCTTCAGCAGCAGGAAGGCGGGGACGGTGAGCACGACGAAGCCCAGCATGCCGGTCATCAGCAGCGGCCTGCGTCCGTGGCGGTCGTTGAGCCGTCCGACCCGGTTGATGACGCACATCATCAGCAGCATGGTGCCGACGAGGATGAAGGTGCCGTGGCCGGGCTCGTAGTGGAGGGTGTCGGTGAGGTAGGTCGGCATGTACGACAGCAGCATGTAGTCGGTCACGTTGTACGCGCCGACGAGGGCGATGCACAGCAGCAGCACCGCCCACTGCTCCTTGAAGATCTTCGAGAACTCCTGCTTGGGGCCGTTCTCGGAGAGGTGGGGCTGGGGGCGTACGGGCTGGACGGGCTGTGCGGGGCGGTCGGCGTCCTCTTCCCGCGGCCCAGCACCGGCCCGGGGGCCGCCGCCGGGCTCGGCACCGGCACCGGCCTGCCCCGGCACCGGACCTGCCCCCCGCGGCACCGGACCCGCCCCCGTCTTCGGGCCCGTCTCCGTCCCGGGCTCCGGAAGCCCCGCATGCTCCCGCCCCTCGCGCGCCATCCGCTGGAATGCGGGCGTCTCGTCGAGCTTGAGCCGGAGATAGATCCCGACGAGGCCGAGCGGGCCGCCGATCAGGAAGGGGATGCGCCATCCCCAGGAGATCAGGTCGCCGTCGCTGAGGGTGTACTGGAGCACCGCGGCGATGGAGGCGGCGCCGGAGTAGCCCGCCAGCGTGCCGAACTCCAGGAAGCTGCCGAAGAATCCGCGCTTCTTGTCGGGTGCGTACTCGGCGATGAAGGTCGAGGCGCCGCCGTACTCGCCGCCGGTGGAGAAGCCCTGTAGCAGCCGGAAGAAGATCAGCAGCACAGGCGCCCAGACGCCGATGGTGCCGTAGCCGGGGATGAGGCCGACGCAGAACGTCGCGGTGGCCATCAGCAGCATCGTCGCGGCGAGGACCTGTTTGCGGCCGATGCGGTCGCCGAGCGGTCCGAAGAAGACTCCGCCGAGGGGCCGGACGATGAAGGTCACGGCGAACGTGCCGAGGGAGGCGAGGGTGCGGGCGCCGCCGTCGAGGCCGGAGTAGAAGACGTCGCCGATGGTGACGGCCAGATAGGAGTAGATGCCGAAGTCGAACCACTCCATGGCGTTTCCGAGCGAGGCGGCCTTCACCGCGCGCTTGACGGACTCCTCGTCGGTGACGGTGATGTCGCTGCGGCGCCATGCGGGGTTCAGCCGGCGCCTGATGGCCCTGAAGAGCGTGGGGTGGCGTTTGACGGCTTCCGGATCACGGGCGTGGGGCTCGCCCATGTCGCTGTTGCTGCCCGGCATGGCACGGTTCCCTCCTCTGTTGCTCTCGCGGTGCTGTCCCACCACGGCGAGGCGGTACCCAGGCACTCCGTACGCATACTGTCGCCCTGTGCACTTTCCGCCGCCACCGCGGGAAGCGCACAGGGCGGGCCTGTGCATGCGTTCGTTCTGGGGTGATGTGCCTTCGTGCTCGGCTGCGTGTCTTCGTTGCCCGTACGGGTTCCGGGAGCCGGGGGCGCTCCCCCGGCAGGCGCCGGGCCTCGCCGTCCTACGCCTCCAGTTCGAGGTCCTTGATCAGCTTGGCGACGTGTCCGGTGGCCTTGACGTTGTACAGCGCGCGTTCCACCTTGCCGTCGGCGTCGACGATCACGGTGGAGCGGATGACTCCGGTGACGGTCTTCCCGTAGAGCTTCTTCTCGCCGAAGGCGCCGTAGGCCTGCATGGTCTCCTTCGACGGGTCGGCGACGAGCGTGACGCCCAGGTTCTCCTTCTCGCGGAACTTGGCGAGCTTCTCGGGCTTGTCGGGGGAGACGCCGATGACGTCGTAGCCGGCGCCCGCGAGCAGGTCGAGGTTGTCGGTGAAGTCGCAGGCCTGCTTTGTGCAGCCGGGGGTCAGCGCGGCGGGGTAGAAGTAGACGATGACCTTGCGGCCACGGCGGTCGGCGAGCGAGATCTGCTTGCCGTCGGCGTCCGGCAGTTCGAAGTCGGGGGCGGTGTCGCCGGGCTTCAGTCGCTCACTCATCTGTGCTCCTCGGTGTAGCTGTCGTCGGTCCCGAGAGTAGCCCCAGCCGTGCGCACCGGGGGTGCCGCGGGGCGGCGGACGGGGCGAACTGACAGACTGTACGGCGGGTCTGCCGTGGACTCGTGTGGCCGCCGGTCCGGTTCGGCCGGTCTGTGCGGGCGAGTTCGGCGCCGGCGGTACGGGGAACGCGCATCGGTACGCGTGACGTGCCGCACGTCGCGGCGGCCGACTGGCGTGATTCCGGCCGCGGTTGGCGGGCGGGGTCAGGTGTGACGGCGTGTGCGCGGGCAGCGCGTACGCCGTGGGACGGCGAGCAGGAACGACGGATCGATCGACGGAGGCGGCGCGGTGCCGGAAGCCAGGACTCCCGCGGACATCGAGGCGGACATCATCAGCAGGCGGCGTGAACTCGCGGCGACGCTCGATGAGATCGCTGTGCGCGTGCACCCGAGCACGATCGCGGGCGACGCGAAGGCGAAGGCGTTCGCGGCGGTCGACCGCACCGCGGGCCGTGCGTATGTGGCGGCGAACCGTGCGGTCGCGGACGTACGGGCGAAGTTCGTCGACGAGGACGGCTCGCCCCGCCTGGATCGGGTGATTCCGGTGGCTTTGGTCGCGGTGGCCGTCGTGGGCGGGCTGTTCGCGCTGTCGGCACGGCGGCGCGGGCGCTGAGGCCCTGATATACGGTCTAGCCGTGAATTCCGAGACATCTACCGGTCATGCGGCCCCCGGCGCTGATGCCGGCGTGGGCTCGGGCATGGCGCGCCACGACAAGCTGCCGATCCGGATGCTGCACGACAGGGTGCTGGTCCGTACGGACATCGAGGAGGGCGAGCGGCGTTCCTCGGGCGGGATCGTGATTCCCGCGACTGCTGCCGTGGGGCGGCGGCTGGCGTGGGCCGAGGTCGTGGCGGTCGGGCAGAACGTACGGACGGTCGAGCCGGGTGACCGGGTGCTCTTCGATCCGGAGGACCGGGCGGAGGTCGAGGTCCGGGGCGTGGCGTATGTGCTGATGCGGGAGCGGGATCTGCATGCGGTGGCCTCGGAGCGGCTTCAGGGGTCCGAGGATTCGACGGGGCTGTATCTGTAGCCGCCGCGTCCTCAGCTCTGTGAGCCCCCGGAGCGAGCCCGCGCCCCGGCCAGGCGGCGGCCTCAACTTCCTGGTCCCGTAGTCCCGTACGGCGGTCGGGCCCTTGTAGCGGGGAGACCGCCGGCGCCGTGCGGCTCCTGGTCAGGCCCTGTCGTCCTCCGGCAGCTCCGACATGCGTGCCGCCGAGGCCGGGCGGCCCGTCGTGTTGCCGCCCTGCCAGCCCTGGTCGCCGCCTGGGCCGCCGGTCTCGCCGCCGTCGTCGCCGCCGACCTGCCCGTCCGTGTTGCCGCCTTCGAGGCCGCCGGTCGGGGGTGTGCCCGGGTCGGTGGGCGGGTCCGTCGGCGGGAGTGTGGGCGTGCCGGGGTCGGTGGGCGGTGTGGTCGGGCCGTCGGTGGGCGGTCCGGTGGTGCTGGGGTCGCCGCCGGTCGGGGGTGCGCTGGGTTCGCCGCTGTCGGGCGGGGTGGTGCCGGGGATCTCGGCGTCGCCGCCGGTTTCGAGGTCGAAGTCGCGTACGGGTTCGCCTTCGAGTGCTGCCTTGGTGTAGTCGCCCCAGATCTCGGCGGGGAAGCCGCCGCCGTTGACCCGTTCCAGACCGGCGGCCCCGTAGAGGGACTTCTGCTCTCCGGTCTCGGAGTTCTGGCCCATCACGCTTACGACGGTGGCGAGTTCGGGTGTGTAGCCCGCGAACCAGGCGGCCTTGTCTTCCTCGGCGGTGCCGGTCTTGCCTGCCGCGGGCCTTCCGGCGCTCTGTGCCGCCGTGCCGGTGCCGCCCTGAACGACCTTGCGCAGTACGGCCGTTGTGGAGTCCGCGGCGCTGCGCTCGACCTTCTCGGTGACGTCGCGGTCGGGCAGTTCTATGACTTCGCCGCCGTGTGTGGCCTTGTCGACGAGGCTGTAGTGGCCGCGCTTGCCGTGGTTGGCGAGGGTGGCGTACGCCTCGGCCATGTCGGTGGTGGAGGCGGTGGCGACGCCGAGTGCGATGGAGCCGTCCTCGGGCATGTTGGGGGTCTTCTCGGGGAGGCCGAGGTCGACGGCGGTCTGCTTGACCTTCTTCGGGCCCACGTCGACTCCCATCTGTGCGAAGACGGAGTTGACGGACTTGTTCATGGCCTTGGTGACGGGGATCTGCCCGTAGGACTTCTTGTCCTCGTTCTCGGGGGCGTAGTCGGTGCCTTGGCCGTCACTGATCACTTCGCGCTTGTTGGTGCCGTCGTAGACGGTGTCGGCGTTGATGCTGCGGCCGTCCTGCGTCCTGGCGTCGTTCTGCAGGGCGGAGGCGAAGATGAACGGCTTGAAGGTGGAGCCGACCTGGTAGTCGCGGCGGGTGGCGTTGTTGACGTATTGCCGGGTGTAGTCGATGCCGCCGTACATGGCGACGATCTTCCCGGTCTTGGGGTCGACCGAAGTGCCGCCCGCGCGCACGTACTTGTCGACCTTGCGTTCCTTCTTGTCGAGCTTGGACATGAGCCGGTCCTCGACCGCTTCGCGCATGGCCTTCTGCCGCTTGGGGTCGAGTGTGGTGGTGATGCGGAAGCCGCCGGCCGCGAGCCGCCGCTCGTCGATGATCTCGTTGCTGATCAGGTAGTTCTTCACCGCTTCGACGAGGTAGCCGCGCTGGCCGGACATTCCGGTGGCGGGCTTGGCGCGGCCGGGCTTGGGGAATTCCATCGAGTCGCGCTCGCCCCTGCTGATCCAGCCCTTCTTGACCATGCCGTCGAGCACGTAGTGCCAGCGGGCGACGGCCCTGCGGCGGTTCTCGGGGTGTGCCTCGGTGTCGTAGGCGTTGGGCGAGTTGACGAGCGCGGCGAGGTAGGCGCCCTCGGCGGTGCTGAGGTCGGAGACGTCCTTGCTGTAGTAGGCCTGTGCGGCGGCCTGGATGCCGTAGGCGTTGCGCCCGAAGTAGCTGGTGTTGAGGTAGCCCTCGAGGATGTCGCTCTTGCTGACCTCGTTGTCCAGCTTGAGGGCGATGAAGAACTCCTTGGCCTTACGGGAGAGGGTCTGGTCCTGGTTCAGGTAGTAGTTCTTGACGTACTGCTGCGTGATCGTCGAGCCGGACTGTTTGCCCCCGCCGGTGACCATGTTCCATCCGGCGCGGAGCATGGCCTTGGGGTCGACGGCCGACTCCTGGTAGAACTCGCGGTCCTCGGCGGCGAGTACGGCCTCCTGGACGCTCTTGGGGACGCGGGCGAGGTCGATGTTCTCCCTGTTGACCTCGCCGTCGCGGGCGATCTGGGAGCCGTCGGAGTAGAGGAAGACGTTGGTCTGGGCGGCGGCGGCCTTGTTCGCCGGGGGGATGCTGACGAGGAGGTAGCCGGCCACGAGCAGTCCGCAGCCGAGGACGATGAGAAGCATCGTTCCGCCCAGCATCCAGCGCCAGGTGGGGACCAGCCGGCGGAGTCCGGTCCTGCCGTCCCCCGTACTGCCCGTCGCTTTCGGCTCGTCGCTCATCTCTACTGGGACCCCTCGTCCGAATTCGGGCGATCCGGTCGTTACGCCCTTGGTCGTAAGCGCGCCTGGCTCGATCGTCCTGCTCACCGGGGTCGGTCGTACTCGAGCGCGGCCCCGTCACTGTACGTGCCGCGGACCTGCTGCCGTGCACGTGGATATTCGTTGGCTGCCCGCTTCCCCGGTGGGCTAGGCTCCTTCGTTTCCCAATCGTGAGAAAGCCACGAGGGAGCACTACTGGGATAGACGGAGAAGGGCTTCAAAAGGATGCGCCTCAGCGGCGTCTATTTCGCGGTGGCGGCGGGCGGATTCCGTCGTTACTCCACGTATCGGGTCGCGACGGCCGCCGGAGTCTTCACCAACACCGTCTTCGGCTTCATTCTCGCGTACACCTTCACGGCGCTGTGGAGCGAACGTCCGCATCTCGGCGGCTACGACGAGTCACAGGCGCTGACGTTCGTATGGACGGGACAGGCGCTGCTCGCGGCGGCGGCGCTGATCGGCGGCGGCTTCCAGGAGGAGCTTCAGGAGCGCATACGCACCGGGGACGTCGCCGTCGATCTCTACCGGCCGGCCGATCTTCAACTGTGGTGGCTGTCGGCTGATCTCGGCCGTGCCTGCTTCCATCTGCTGGGCCGCGGTGTCGCTCCGATCGCCGTGGCCGCCTTCTTCTTCGAACTGGCCCTCCCGGCTTCGCCGTTGACCTGGGCGGCCTTCCTGGTCTCGGTGGTGCTGGCCGTCGTCACGGGCTTCGCGCTGCGCTATCTGTTCGCGCTGAGCGCGTTCTGGCTGCTGGACGGCACGGGGCTGAACATGCTGAGCACCCTGCTGAGCATGTTCTTCTCGGGGATGCTGCTGCCGCTGACGGTCTTCCCCGGCGCCTTCGGCGAGGTCGTACGGCTGCTGCCGTGGGCGGCGACGATGCAGGTGCCGGCGGATGTGCTGCTGGGCGAGTACGAGGGGGCGGGGGTGCTGGGGGCGTTCGGCTTCCAGGCGGCGTGGGCGGCGGTGCTGCTGGCGGCGGGCAGGGCGCTTCAGTCGCTGGCCACGCGGAAGGTGGTGGTCCAGGGTGGCTGAGTCGCGATCCGAGGTCGCAGCCGCTTCCGGGGCCACGGTTCCGGCCGCGCGGGACGCACACCGTGCGCAGGACCTTCGGCACGCGGCGCACTCCGGTCCCGAGGGCCTGCTCGCGCGGCTGTGGTGGGGCGTCCGCGCCTACTGCCTCATCGCCGCGATGTGGGTGCGCTCGACGATGGTCTACCGGACGTCGTTCCTGATGCTGGCCGCGGGGAGCTTCGCGACATCGGTGCTCGACTTCGTCGCCATCATGATCATGTTCTCCCATGTGGAGGTCCTCGGCGGGTTCGCCTTCCACGAGGTCGCACTGCTCTACGCCACGTCCGCCACGTCGCTCGGTCTGGCCGACCTGCTGCTGGGTTCCTTCGACCGCGTGGGCACGCGCGTGAGGGACGGGACGATGGACACGATGCTGGTGCGGCCCGTACCGGCTCTGGCGCAGGTCGCCGCGGACCGGTTCGCGCTGCGGAGGCTGGGCCGCATCGGGCAGAGCGTGCTGGTGCTGGGCTGGGCGCTGGGCGGTGTGGACCTGGCGGGCGGGGCCTGGGCGCCGCTGCTGCTCGCGGTCACGGTGCTGAGCGGTACGGCGATCTTCGGCGCGGTGTTCGTGGTGGGCGGCGCCTTCCAGTTCGTGGCGCAGGACGCCGCCGAGGTGCAGAACTCCTTCACCTACGGCGGTGCGACGCTGCTGGAGTATCCGCCGACGATCTTCGCCAAGGACCTGGTGCGCGGGGTGACGTTCGTGGTTCCGCTCGCGTTCGTCAACTGGCTGCCCGTGCTGCGCCTGCTGGGCCGTGACGATCCGCTGGGGCTGCCGGGCTGGGCGGACTTCGCGGGCCCCGCGGTGGCCGCCGCCTGCTGTGCCCTGGCGGGGCTGGCGTGGCGGTCGGGTCTGCGCGCGTACCGCAGCACCGGAAGCTGAGGTGCGCGACGGGGCCGTGTACGCGGACATGAGCGACGTCGGCACGCACGACGTAAGCGCGCACGTACACCCGCACGTACGCGCGTAGGACGGCCCGCACGTACACGCGTAAGAGGGCCCGCACGTAGACGCATGAGAGCAGGAGGGGACCGGAAAAGGTGGCCATGACCGAGGACTTCATCGTGCTGGAGGACCTGGAGAAGGTCTTCCAGGTGCGCCGCCGCACAGCGGGGAGGCTGCGGCGCGAACGACGCGAGGTGCGCGCGGTGGACGGCATCTCCTTCTCCGTCGCACGCGGCGAGATGGTCGGCTACATCGGCCCGAACGGCGCCGGGAAGTCCACCACGATCAAGATGCTCACCGGAATCCTCACCCCCAGCGGCGGGCGGCTGCGCGTCGCGGGGATCGATCCGTCCCGCGAACGCACCAGGCTGGCCCGCCGCATCGGCGTCGTCTTCGGCCAGCGCACCACCCTCTGGTGGGATCTGCCGCTGCGCGACTCCTATGCGCTGGTCCGCCGCATGTACCGCATACCCGAAGCCCGCTACCGCGAGAACCTGGAGCGGTGCGTGGAGCTTCTGGACCTGGGCGGTCTCCTCGAAGTGCCCGTGCGGCAGCTCTCGTTGGGGCAGCGCATGCGCGGCGACATCACGGCTGCGCTGCTGCACGACCCGGACGTGCTGTATCTCGACGAGCCGACGATCGGGCTGGACGTCGTCAGCAAGTCGACGGTGCGCCGCTTCCTCGCAGACCTCAACTCGGCCGAGGGCACGACGGTGTTGCTGACGACGCACGACCTCACCGACATCGAGCAGCTCTGCAAGCGCGTGATGGTCATCGACCACGGGCGTCTGATGTACGACGGAGCGCTGACGGGCCTGCACGAGGTGGGCGAGAGCGAACGGACGCTGGTGGTCGACCTCGAACGTGAACTGCCGCCCATCGAGGGCGTCGAGGGCGCCCGCACGGTACGTACGGAGGGCCCGCGCCAGTGGCTGGCCTTCCCGGCGTCGGCGAGCGCCGCGCCGATCGTCTCGCAGATCGCCGACGGCTATCCGCTGGTGGATCTGTCGGTGCGCGAGCCGGACATCGAGGACGTCATCGCCCGTATGTACGGGGGTGGTTGAGAGGCGGGGCCCATGCCGGGAGGGGCGTGACCGGCGGACCCGGACGCCCGGCCCCACAGGTCTCGCCCCTCAGGCCTCGCCCCTCAGGTCTGGCCTCTCAAGGTCCGGCCTCCCAAGGTCCGGCTCCTCAGGTCTTCGCCGGTGACGAGCCCTTCAGCAGCTTCAGGTCGAGCGCCTCGGCCATCGCGCGGAATCCGTTGTCGCTCGGGTGGAGGTGGTCGCCGGAGTCGTAGGCGGGGCGCAGCCGGTTGGGGTTCGCCGGATCGCGGAGGGCGGCGTCGAAGTCGACGACGTCGTCGAAGACCTTGCCCGAGCGGATCTCGTCGTTGACCCGCTGCCGTATGTCGTCCAGCCGCTTCTGGTAGCCGCGGTGTTCGCCGAAGGGCGTGAGCGTGCCGCCGATGACTCGCAGATTGCGTGCGTGGGCGTACTTCACCAACTGCCGCAGCCCGCTGACGATTCGGCGCGGGTCGCGCTGACGCGGCGGCTTGATTATGTCGTTGAGGCCCATCTCGATGACGACGGCCTTCACTCCGGAGCGCGAGAGCACGTCGCGCTGCATGCGGGTCAGGCCGCTGGGCCCGTTGTTGGGCGAGTAGCGGGGACCGTCGACGAGGACGCGGTTTCCGCTGATGCCGCCGTTGAGCACGCTGTAGCGCGGTGCCTCCCGTTCGGTGCGCAGCCGTTCGGCGAGGAAGTCGGTCCAGCGGCGGTTGGCGCCGGGGCTGGAGCTGATGCCGTCGGTGATGGAGTCGCCGAGCACGGCTACGGCGCCGCGGGTCTGGTTGGTCCATACGTCGACCGCGGTGAGGTAACGCCAGTACGGGCTCTGCTCGGTGAAGGCCGTGCCGGAGGTCTCGTCCGCCTTGTCGCCGCGCGCCACGTAGCTGGTCTGGCGGGCGTAGGGGTGGTAGGTGACGGGTCCGGACGGCTTCGGGGAGTAGGTGGTGACGAGGAGGTCCGCGGCGTGCGGGACGTTGAGGCGCACGGAGTCGCTGGTCGCCTTGCGTCCGGGCGGGATGGTGACGGTGCGGGAGTTGCCGAAGGTCAGCCGGCGCATGCTGCCGCTCGCTGCGGTCGGGTTGCTGGGCGCGGCGGCGAGCGCGAGCGTCGCGTGGGAGATGGTGAGCGGCTTGGTGCCGTAGAGGTTGGAGAGGGTGATGCGGGCCCCGGAGCCGCCGACGGAGGTGTGGACGACGTTCCGTATCGACATCTTGGGGTAGCCGTCGCGGGTGTTGGGCTCCGCGGCGACCGCGGATGCGGCCCAGGTGCCTACCCAGTTGCCGGAGGAGGCGGGTGCGGCGTTGTCACGGGTGCCTTGCGTGATGCCGTCCAGGCTGCCGTCGTCACTGCCGGCGCCGATGAAGACGGCGGTCGAAATCAGCACGACGATCGCCGCCAGACCGGCGAGCAAGGCATAACCCATGTTTCTGGTCACGCTCGGTGTGTCTCCTCGGGCAGGCGGAGCCCGAGGCTCCGAGTGGTCGCGGTGGAATGATCCCACGATCGCGGCGCGGTCCTGCCCCTGGGGCGGCCGGGCCGGGACGCCCGATCGGTCGTCCGCTGAGACAGACGCCGAATGACCGGGCTTCGTTCCACCTGTCAGGCACCTTGGGACACTGTAGGGGGGACTGGCCGAACGGTGGAGTGGATGGATCAGGGAAAAGCGGGCAAGGCGCCTGCCGGAGAGCCCGGCGGAGTGAGAGCAATCACAGGCGGTGAGTCGGCGGCGGGTTCCGCGGAGACGCGTCCCAACGGCCGTACGGGCAGCGGGAGTTCGGGCCCACCGCGCACCGCGGGCTCCTCGGGTGCGGCGAACTCACCGGGCGGTACGGGACCTTCGGGAGCCTCAGGCGGTACTGGCGGTACGGGAGCATCAGGCGGCACGGGCGCATCGGGTGGTTCGGGCTCCTCAGGGGGCCCCTGCGCTCCCGCGGGCGGCGCCCGACGGCCCCCCAATCCCGGCCCGTTGGGCACGTTCACCGCCGCCGACGAGGAACGGCAGCGCGGCGTCCGCAGGATGAAGACCATCGCGACGGGCGCCCTGGCGCTGATGGCGACGGTCTTCGTACTGGTCAAGTGGGCGCAGCACGAGGGCGCGGGAGCCTGGGCCGGCTATGTGGCGGCTGCCGCCGAGGCGGGAATGGTGGGTGCGCTCGCCGACTGGTTCGCGGTGACGGCGCTCTTCCGTCACCCCCTGGGGCTGCCCATCCCCCATACGGCCATCATCCCCACCAAGAAGGATCAACTCGGCCACACTCTGGGCGAGTTCGTCGGTGAGAACTTCCTCTCCAGCGGCGTCGTACGCTCCCGGCTGCGTGCCGTGGGCATCGCGGGCCGCCTCGGTGCGTGGCTGGCGCAGCCGGACAACGCGGACCGGGTGACGTCCGAGCTGTCCACTGCGCTTCGCGGCGCTCTCGCCGTGCTGCGGGACTCCGATGTACGGGCGGTGGTGGGCGAGGCCGTCACGCGCCGCGCCGACGCACAGGAGATCGCGCCCGGTCTGGGACGGATGCTGGAGCGGGTCGTCGAGGATCAGGGTCATCGCCGTGTGGTGGATCTGATGTGCGCGCGTGCGGCCGAATGGCTGGAGCAGCACAGCGATTCGGTGATGGAGGCCGTCACGGGCGGCGCCCCCGGCTGGACGCCGCGGTTCGTCGACCGCCGTGTGGGCGACCGGGTCTACCGCGAACTGCTGCGGTTCGTCACGGAGATGAGGGACATGCCGACGCATCCGGCGCGCGGCGCGGTCGACCGTTTCCTGACGGACTTCGCCGCGGATCTGCGTACCGATCCGCAGACGCGTGCACGTGTGGAGCGGCTCAAGAGCGACGTGCTCGGCCGCGGCGAGGTGCAGGACCTGATCTCCTCGTCGTGGAACTCCGTACGCTCCATGATCGTCGCCGCCGCGGAGGACGAGCGCAGCGAACTACGCGTAAGGGCAAGGGCGTCGCTGCTGTCGCTGGGCCAGCGGGCAGCCGCGGACGGGCGGTTGCGCGGCAAGATCGACGGCTGGATCGAGGACGCCGCGGTGCACGTCGTCACCACCTACCGCGACGAGATCACATCGCTGATCACGGAGACCGTCGCCGGCTGGGACGCGGAGCACACCTCGAAGAAGATCGAGGCGCACATCGGCCGCGACCTTCAGTTCATCCGCCTCAACGGCACGGTCGTCGGGTCCCTGGCGGGGCTTGCGATCTACGGGCTGGTCAACCTGGTCCAGGGCTGAGGCGCCCGCACACACGAACGCGCGGACAGGGCGGCCCGGTTGGGCCGGTCGTGCCTGCCGTGCGGTGCGTGCGAGCGCGGTCCGGCGATTCGGCCGTCAGCCCGTGCAGACCTTGGACAGCTCGTCCGCGGCCTTGCCCACCGGGCGGACATCGGGCTCACGGCCCTCGTCGACGGCCTTACCGGCGTCCTCCACAGCGGTGTTCATGTGGTCGACCGCCTTGCTCACGTCGGAGTCGCCCGTGCTGTCGTCTATCTTCTTCAGGTTCTTCTCGATGCGGTCGATCGACTGCCTGGCCTGCGCCGGGTCCTCGGAGGCTCCGGAGACGGCCTGCTGGAGATCGTCGGCGGCATCGGCCACTGTCACGGCGGTGTTGGCACAGCTCACCGCCTTGTCCACGGCGCTGCATCCGGTCAGCGCGGTGACGGCGAGTGCGGCGGTGCCGAGGACGGCGAGCACGGGAGAACGACGCACGGGGACCTCTTCTTCCTTGTCAGTGGACGGGCCGCGCGGTATGACCCGCACGGCCCGTACCCTTTAGACGCGTAAAGCACACGCAAAGTTCCCCGGCTCCAACTGCCTTTCCCTCACTGCGAGTTGAAGCGACCCCGGCAACAAGGCCGGGCCGGGGGCGCTCAGCCGCCGAGCGCCCGCTGCTGCGCCTCGTCGAGCTGTGAGCAGCCCTTGACCGCCAGGTCCAGCAGCCCGTCGAGTTCCTGCCGCGCGAACGGCTCGCCCTCGGCCGTGCCCTGCACCTCCACGAAGCGCCCGTCGCCGGTGCAGACCACGTTCATGTCGGTCTCGGCGCGCACGTCCTCCTCGTAGCACAGGTCCAGCAGCGGCTCCCCGCCCACGATGCCGACGCTGACCGCCGCGACCGTGCCGGTCAGCGGCTGCGCCTTGCTCTTGACGAGCTTCTTCTCCTGCGCCCATCCGATCGCGTCCGCGAGCGCCACATACGCGCCGGTGATGGCCGCGGTGCGGGTGCCGCCGTCGGCCTGGAGCACGTCGCAGTCGAGCACGACGGTGTTCTCCCCCAGCGCCTTGTAGTCGACGACGGCGCGCAGGGAGCGGCCGATCAGGCGGGAGATCTCATGGGTACGGCCGCCGATCTTCCCTCGTACGGACTCGCGGTCGCCACGGGTGTTGGTGGAGCGCGGCAGCATCGCGTACTCGGACGTGACCCAGCCCTCTCCGCTTCCCTTGCGCCACCGCGGCACCCCTTCCGTGACGCTCGCGGTGCACAGCACCCGGGTGTCGCCGAAGCAGATCAGAACGGATCCCTCGGCGTGCTTGCTCCAGCCGCGGTCGATGGTGATGGGGCGCAACTGGTCAGCCGTACGGCCGTCGATACGAGTCATGGGGCGAGCCTAGATGGTGTCGCGCGGGCGGAGTCGATCAGGCAGCGGAGGGTGTGAAGCCCCGCGCGCCGCAAGGGCGTTCGCGCCTCTTCCGCGGAGCGGCCCGTCGGTCGCCCGGCATCCGGGCCCCGACTGCCCGGCGGCGGCGGCTGGTTGGCCGTTCAGCCGACCGGCAACCGGTCAGCATCCGGTCAGCCGGACCGTCACAGCATGTCCTCGATCTCCCCCGCGATCGGGTCGGCGTCGGTGCCGATGACGATCTGCACGGCCGAGCCCATCTTCACGATCCCGTGTGCACCGGCGGCCCGCAGGGCGGCCTCGTCGACCAGCCCGGCGTCCGCGACCTCCGTACGAAGGCGGGTGATGCAGCCCTCGATCTCGGAGATGTTGTCCAGTCCGCCGAGCCCGGCGACGATCTTTTCGGCCTTGCTGCTCATCTCGGTCTCCTGCTCTCCGCCGCCTCGTACGCGGGCGCCCACGCACACCGCCGGGCCTGGGTCACCCCAGTATGGGCCAACCCGCCGCCCTCGCCCCCTGTGCCCGGCCGAGCGTGAGACTCCCCATATCGGTGGGTACATATGCGCCTTTAATGCGGCAAACCGCACTTTCCGCGCTGCTGCACCCGTGCTAAAAGAGGTCTAAACCACTTGTGGGGTCTGCTCCCAACGGTCCGACCTCCCGGAGGCCACTGGAGGAAGTCCATGACCACGGCTACCGACGCCCGTACCGCGGGCCGGGGCTCGGCCGCGATGGCTATCGCGCAGCGCATCGGCCGCAGTCTCATGCTCCCCATCGCCACTCTGCCCGCCGCGGCCCTCATGGTGCGGCTCGGCCAGGCCGACATGCTCGGCCGCCCCGGCTTCCCGGACTTCCTCAACCGCATCGGCGAGTTCCTCGCCAAGGGCGGCGGCGCGCTGATCGACAACATGCCGCTGCTGTTCGCCGTCGGCATCGCCGTGGGCTTCGCCCGTAAGTCCGACGGATCCACGGCGCTGGCGGCGGTCGTCGGCTACCTCGTCTTCAAGAACGTCCTCGGGGCCTTCAAGGACGGCAACCTGCCCCCGGTGGAGAAGGTCGTCGACGGCAAGGTCGGCACCGTGGCACCGCCGGTGGACGCCGGTGTGCTGGGCGGCGTGGTCATCGGAATCGTCGTGGCACTGCTCTACCAGCGCTACTACCGCAAGAAGCTCCCCGACTGGCTGGGCTTCTTCGGCGGGCGGCGGCTGGTGCCGATCCTCTCGGCGTTCGCGGGCCTGCTGATCGGCGTGGTCTTCGGCTACATCTGGCCCGTACTGGGCACCGGCCTGCACGACTTCGGCGCGTGGCTCGTGGGTTCGGGAGCCGCGGGAGCGGGGGTCTACGGAGTCGCGAACCGGGCGCTCATCCCGATCGGCATGCACCATCTGCTGAACTCGTTCCCGTGGTTCCAGGCCGGTTCGTACAAGGGGCAGCACGGCGACATCGCGCGCTTCCTCGCGGGCGACCCCAGCGCGGGCCAGTTCATGACCGGCTTCTTCCCGATCATGATGTTCGCGCTGCCCGCGGCGTGCCTCGCCATGTACCACTGCGCACGGCCCGAGCGGCGAAAGTTCGTCGGCGGCCTGATGGTCTCCCTCGCGCTCACCGCCTTCGTGACGGGCGTGACGGAGCCCATCGAGTTCTCGTTCATGTTCATCGCGCCGGTGCTGTACGCGATCCACGCGGTGCTGACCGGCGTCTCGATGGCCCTGGTGTGGGCGCTGGGCATGAAGGACGGCTTCGGCTTCTCGGCGGGCGCCATCGACTTCATGCTGAACCTGGGCATCGCCACCAACCCATGGGGCCTGATGCTCGTCGGCCTGGTCTTCGCGGTGATCTACTACACCGTCTTCCGCATCGCGATCGTCAAGTTCGACCTCCCCACACCGGGCCGCGAGGCGCCGGAGCCGGACGAGGCCGAACGCGGCCGGGAACGGGAGAGCACAGCCGGCAAGGACCGTCACGGGGACGAGGTGCCCGCAGCGGTCGCCGTCACCGGCGCGGCAGCCGACAAGGCCATGGACAAGGAGGAGCAGCCCGTCTCCCCCGAGAAGGCGGCACACAACACCCGCAGCCTCCAGACCACGCAGAGCCCGCAGGGCACGCCGGAATCGCAGAGGCCCGAGGGCGCCCGGCCGGGCGGTTCCGGCTCGCGGCGCGGCGGCCCTGACGACGGGGACGACCAGGACAGGAGACGCGCCCGGATCTGACCCGGCCCCTCACGCCCGCGCCCGCCGCCGACAAGGCAGCGGGCGCGGTGCCTTGCGTGCGGGTGTCTTGCGGTCGGGATGCCTTGGGATGGGGGTGCCTTGGGTCGGCGGTGTCGCGTAGAGGGCCGGATGCCATGCCGTACGGGCCTCAAGTCCCATACGGTCCGCGACGGCGCTGCTCGCGCTACAGCTCGTAGACCGCGCCGGGCCTCGCCAGCTCCACGGGCCCCTCGAAGGTGTCCTTCGCGTCCCGCAGATTGACCTTCGCGTCCGTCCACGGGGGGACGTGGGTGAGGACCAGCCGCCCCACGCCCGCCTGCTGCGCGCACGCCCCCGCCTCACGGCCGTTGAGATGCAGGTCGGGGATGGATTCCTTGCCGTCCGTGAACGACGCCTCACACAGGAACAGCCCGGCGCCGCGCGCCAGTTCCGTCAGTGCGCCGCACGCCCCCGTGTCACCCGAGTAGGCCAGCGTCTTGCCGCTTTCGCGGTGGGTCACGCGGAACGCGTAGGACTCCACGGGATGCGAGACCTCTTCCGTACGGACGGTGAAGGGGCCCAGCTCGAAGACGCCGCCCGCCGTCAGCTTGCGGAAGTCGAAGACCTCGCTCATGGCGGAGTCGGACGGGGTGTCCCCGTACGCGACGGTCAGCCGGCGCTCGGTGCCGCGCGGCCCGTAGACGGGGATCGGCTCGCAGCGTCCGCCCTCGTGGCGGTAGTAACGCGCCACGAAGTAGCCGCACATGTCGATGCAGTGGTCGGGGTGGAGGTGGCTGAGCGCGATGGCGTCCAGATCGTAGAGACCGCTGTAGCGCTGTAGCTCGCCGAGCGCGCCGTTGCCCATGTCGAGAAGCAGCCGGTAGCCCTCGGCCTCGACCAGATAGCTCGAACAGGCGGACTCCGCCGATGGAAACGACCCGGAGCAGCCGACGACGGTGAGCTTCATGAAGCGGGGACCTCCGTTGGCGGCTGTGGGGTTTTTCGAGCGTAAGCCGCTGGGCGCCGCCTTTGGACTCAAGAGCGTGCTGGTGTGGGCGGAATCACCAGCGCGGGGTACGGTCGGCAGCCTGTGCGGTGCTGTTCGCGCGCCGGCGCACGGAGCGTACGGAGGTCCGGGAGGCGAAGCGGGCGTGGACACTTGGTGGTGGCTGGCGCTGGGGGCCGTCGTGGCGCTGTCACTTGTGGCCGCGCTGATCGACGGAGGCGCCAGGCTGGGCCGTCCCCTCTCCCGCATGTATCGAGGCCGCCGACGCGGGCGTGACGTACCGCTGCCTCATACGGGCCCGCGTGCCGGGGAGATCTGGTGGACGCGTGAACCGCTGCTGGTCCTGGTGCTGGCGGTACGCATCGACGGGGCGCGAGTGGCGCGGATCACCGCGGAACGCCCGTGCGGCGAGGGCGAGTACCGGCTCGCCGAGACCTCGGGGTCGAAGCTGGCGCTGCCGCCGGGGACGGTCCCCGATGCTCCGGGCCGGGTGACCGCGCTGTGCACGGACACCGCGTGGGAGGTGGCGCTCGGCGACTTCGGCCGGCGGGCCGGTGAGGTCGAGCCGGACACCTGGGCGCGGGTGCGGCGGTGCTTCGGAATGGAGTCCCACGCCGGGGAGTGAGAGACCTCGGCCGGGCGTCGGGTTCCTCCCGACCCGGCCTCCTGCCCCGGCGGCCCGCAACCACGACGAGGCAGCGACGCGCGGACTGCCGACTACTGCCGACTCCCGTGGCGGGGCCGGTGCCCGGCCGCTCAACAACCGGGCCCGTTGCGGTCGTTCAGGCCCAGAGCTGTCCCTGGAGTGCCTCGACCGCGGCCTCGGTCGTCTCAGCCGTGTAGATGCCGGTGGAGAGGTACTTCCAGCCTCCGTCGGCCACGACGAAGACGATGTCGGCGCTCTCGCCCGCCCGTTGGGCCTTGCGCGCGACTCCGGCTGCGGCGTGCAGCGCGGCGCCCGACGAGACGCCCGCGAAGATGCCTTCCTCGGCGAGGAGTTCACGGGTACGGCGCACCGCGTCCTCGGAGCCGACGGAGAAGCGCCCCGTGAGCACCGACTCGTCGTACAACTCGGGCACGAAGCCCTCGTCGAGGTTGCGCAGGCCGTACACCAGGTCGTCGTAGCGGGGTTCGGCGGCGATGATCTGGATGTCCGGGCGCTGTTCGCGCAGATAGCGGCCCGCGCCCATGAGGGTGCCGGTGGTGCCGAGACCCGCCACGAAGTGCGTGACGGAGGGCAGGTCGGCGAGGATCTCGGGGCCGGTGGAGGTGTAGTGCGCGGCGGAGTTGGCGGGGTTGCCGTACTGGTAGAGCATCACCCAGTCCGGGTTCTCCTCCGCCAGTTCCTTGGCGACGCGTACCGCCGTGTTCGAACCGCCCGCCGCCGGTGAGGAGATGATCTCGGCGCCCCACATGGCGAGGAGCTGGCGCCGCTCCTCGCTGGTGTTCTCCGGCATGACGCACACGATGCGGTAGCCCTTGAGGCGTGCCGCCATGGCGAGCGAGATGCCGGTGTTGCCCGAGGTCGGCTCCAGAACGGTGCAGCCGGGCGTCAACCGGCCTTCCTTCTCTGCCTGTTCGACCATGTACAGGGCGGGCCGGTCCTTGACGGAGCCCGTCGGATTGCGGTCCTCCAGCTTCGCCCAGATACGCACGTCCTCGGACGGCGACAGGCGCGGCAGCCTGACGAGCGGGGTGTCGCCGACCGCGTCGACGGGGGAGTCGTAGCGCATCAGCGGGGCCCTGTGCCGTCGTGTACGCGGGTGGCGTCGTGCTCGCGGGCGACGTGGCTGACGTGGGCGCCGGAGCCGCCCGCGACTGCCGGGAGGATCGTCACGTTGTCGCCGTCGCTGAGCCGGGTGCTGATGCCGTCGAGGAAGCGGACGTCCTCGTCGTTGAGGTAGACGTTCACGAAGCGGCGCAGCTCACCGCCGTCGACGAGCCGGTCCTGGATGCCCGTGTGGCGGCTCTCCAGGTCGTCGAAGAGCTCCTTGAGGGTGCCGCCCTCCCCCGTCACGGACTTCTCGCCGCCGGTGTAGGTGCGGAGGATGGTCGGGATGCGGACCTCGATGGCCATGGAAGCTCCTGTGGGTGGAGGCTGGCAGGACGGTGTGCTTGCGGGGTGCCGGGCGGGCGCTGGGGGCGTACTCACGCGAGGACGGGGACGGCGGTGCCGGTCCGCTGTGTCCTCGAACGGCCGGGCGGGGCGGGGCCGGTGGCCCGTGTCAGACGTGGACGTACGCGCGGCGCCGCGGCGCCCCGAGCGCGCTGGCGAGACGGCACAGGTCGACGTGCAGGCGCCCGACGAGCAGCGTGCTCCGGGTCTTCTCAGAAGCACTCACGTCGTGGACAACCATGGGCTCATCGTAACGATTCCCGCCGGGGCGCCCGGGTACGGGTCCCAGGATATGGACCGCGACGTCTCAAATCGCGTCGCAGGTCGTGTGACCTGCATGGACACCGTCCGCTCGTGCACCGTCGCTTCCCGGGCCGGGCTCGGTACTCCGGGACGGCTCCGGACGGTTCGGGCCACACACAGACCGTTCAGACCGCACAGACGGTTCAGGCCGTCCAGGCCGCACAGACGGTTCAGGCCGTTCTCAAGCCTGCCGACGGTCGACGATCTCGACGTCCTCCTCGGTGACCTCTCCGTCCACGATGCGGAACGAGCGGAAGGAGAAGGGACCTTCGTCGTTGCCGCACTCGGCGGTGGAGACGAGCACGTAGTGGGCGCCGGGTTCGTTGGCGTAGCCGATGTCGGTGCGCGAGGGGTACGCCTCCGTCGCCGTGTGCGAGTGGTAGATGACGACCGGCTCCTCGTCCCTGTCGTCCATCTCCCGGTAGAGGCGCAGCAGATCGCCGGACTCGAACTCGTAGAACGTAGGCGAACGCGCCGCGTTCAGCATCGGGATGAAGCGCTCCGGTCGGTCGGTCCCCGCGGGTCCGGCGATGACGCCGCACGCCTCGTCGGGGTGGTCCCTGCGGGCGTGGGCGACGATCTCGTCGTGCAGCTCCCTGGTGATGGTCAGCATGGTGGGAAGGATATGCGGGCCGCAGGGGGCGGGGTCCGGCCAGGTCACCGGCCCCGGGCACGGGAGAGGTCGACGGCCCGGAGCCGGGGGCGCGACCGGTCAGGCGCCGTCGCTCCTCCCGTGCGTCGGCCGCTCGCGCCGGAAGGTGTCCGGGTCGCGCGCCTTGAGCACGAAGTACGCGACGAGCAGTCCGGCGGCCCAGATCGGCGCCCCGTAGAGCGACACCCTGGAGTCCGGGTCGAAGCCCATCAGCACGACCACCCCGCCGATGAACGCCAGCGAGGCCCAGCTCGCATACGGGGCGAAGGGCGCCCTGAACGACGAGCGCGGCAGCACCCCCCGGTCGGAGGCGCGGCGGTAGCGGATGTGCGCGGCGAGAATCATGATCCACGCCCACATGCCGGAGATGGTGGCGAAGGCGACGACGTAGTCGAACGCCTTTGAAGGCCACTGGTAGTTGATCCATACGCCGGCCGTCATCAGCGCGGCGGAGACGCTGGTGCCCAGCAGCGGAAGGCCGTTGCCGGTGAGCCTGCCGAACGGTCTGGGGCCCTGCCGGTTGAGCGCCAGGTCGCGCAGCATCCGGCCCGTGGAGTACATCCCGGAGTTGCACGAAGAAAGGGCCGCGGTGAGCACGACGAAGTTCACGACGGCGGCGCCCGCGGGCAGCCCGATTCTGCCGAAGGCGGCGACGAAGGGACTGGTGCCGGGCTCGAACGCCGTCCAGGACACCACCGAGAGGATCACCGCGAGGGCGCCGACGTAGAACAGCGCGATGCGCCACGGCACGGTGTTCACGGCACGCGGGAGGGCACGCTCGGGGTTCACCGACTCCCCCGCCGTGACGCCGACGAGTTCCACCGCGAGGAAGGAGAACATCACGATCTGAAGCGTCATCAGCGTCCCGCCGACGCCCTTCGGGAAGAAGCCGCCGTCCGCCCACAGATGCGCGAGGGAAGCGGTGTCGCCGGCGTCCGAGAAGCCCAGGGTGAGCACGCCGACGCCGATGAGGATCATGCCGATGATCGCCGTCACCTTGACCATCGAGAACCAGAACTCCAGCTCGCCGAAGATCTTCACCGAGATCAGGTTCGCTCCGTAGAGGACGAGCGTGAAGACGAGCGCGGACACCCACTGCGGCACGGACGGCCACCAGAACTGCACATACGTGGCCGCCGCGGTGACCTCCGTGATGCCGGTGACGACCCAGAAGAGCCAGTACGTCCAGCCGGTGGCGAAGCCGAAGAAGGGCCCGAGGAACTCGCGGGCGTACTCGGAGAAGGAGCCGGAGACCGGCCGGTACATCAGCAGTTCGCCCAGCGCCCGCATGACGAAGTAGATGACGGTGCCCGCCACGGCGTAGGCGAGGATCAGGCTGGGTCCTGCCCTGGTGATGGCCTTGCCCGCGCCGAGGAAGAGGCCGGTGCCGATGGCCCCGCCGATGGCGATCATCTGGATCTGGCGGCTGCCGAGGCCGCGGCGGTAGCCCTCCTCGGGAGGGGCGACGGCGCCCTCCGCCGTCTCCGTGGTCTCGCGGCGGGGGCTGCCGCGGTCGTCGACCTGCTCGAAGGCCATGGGTGCGCCTTTCTCCGTGCCGGCGCAGGCAGCGGGCGCACGCCGGGACATGACGGATGTTCAGGATCTTCCGGACGGGCCGGAGTCATCATCATGTCCGCGCGTACGGGGAGTTCGGGGCGCGGGAAGGCAGCGGGCGCCGGATGCCATCCGTTCAGGGGACGGCGGCACGGGCAGCGCGGACGTGCGTGGCTCGTAGCGAAGCGCCGGGCGCCCAGGAAGGCCGAGGGCCGGTAAGGCCGGGCACTCGGGAAGGCCCGGCGCTCAGGATGGCCGGGCGTACGGATGCCCAACAGGGGGGCGCCGGGCGGAGGTTACGCGCCCACCGCGAGGGCCGGCGTTCGCGCCCTCGCTCTGCGCCTCTACGGCATCAGCGTCTCGACGAGCGACTCCTGGAGCCCGCCCAGCCACAGATACGCCATCACCATCGGCTTGCGCGGGTCCTCGTCGGGCAGCGCGTACAGCTCGCTGCTGTCGTCGTCGTCCCGGACCTCCAGCCGCGTACCGATCGCGAGCCGCAGGTCGTTCAGCGCGCCGAGCCACTGCTTTGACTCCTCGGGCTTGAGCGTCAGCACCGCGCCCGAGCTGCCGCCCGCCCCCTGGGGGCGCCTCCCGGGCCCGGAGGGCCCAGGGGGAGGGTCGGGGGTCAGCGAATCCAGGGCGCGCACGACCGCGAGTCCGTCCTCGCGCTTGCGTGCGCGCAGATCGTTCTCCGTGAAGCGGCGGAACTCGGCGGAGGCGCGGCGCTCATCCGGTCCCTCCTCGCCCGGTTCGGCGTCCGGGCCGCCGCCGTAGGCGTCGGGGAAGAGCCTGGCCAGCGCCGGGTCGGACGGCGGCTCGCTGGGCCCCTCGGCGAGGAGGGCGGTCAGCGGGTCCTCGCCGTCGGCGGGCTCGTCGCCCGGACCGATCAACTCCAGTAGCTGGACGGCGAGGCTGCGCAGAATCGAGATCTCGACCTCGTCAAGGGCGATGGCGGCGCCGCCGTCGCCGGTGGCCTCGAAGTGCCCGGCCATCAGCGGTCCTGCTGAAGGGTGGCCCAGAGGCCGTAACCGTGCATGGCCTGCACGTCGCGCTCCATCTCTTCGCGGCTGCCGGTGGAGACGACAGCCCGGCCCTTGTGGTGGACGTCCATCATCAGCTTCTTCGCCTTGTCCTTCGGATAGCCGAAGTAGCTCTGGAAGACGTAGGTCACGTAGCTCATGAGGTTGACCGGGTCGTTGTGAACGATCGTCGCCCACGGCACGTCGGGCTCGGGCACCTCGACGGGCGCCTCGGCCGACTCGGGGCGTTCGATCTCGGTAGGGGCAACACTCACGGGTCCCATGCTGCCACTCAGAGGCGTCGGGAGGCCAAACGGCCACGAGCGATATCGTCACAGTGACGAGATGTGTTGTACGCTCGGTTCCCGCACCGCCCCTGCCCCAGGGGCTCTCCGAAGCGAGGAGTCAGTACAAGTGAATGTGGCCGACAGGGGACTGCCGGTGGCCGTGCCGTCGACGGCGCTCTTCACCGACCAGTACGAATTCACCATGCTCCAGGCGGCGTTGCGCGCCGGGACGGCCGAACGGCGGTGCGCCTTCGAGGTGTTCGCGAGGCGGCTGCCGGAGGGACGTCGCTACGGAGTCGTCGCGGGAACGGGCCGTGTGCTGGACGCGGTCGAGAACTTCCGCTTCGACGACCAGGTGCTCCAGTACCTGCGCGAGCGGCGGATAGTCGACGCACCCACCCTCGACTGGCTCTCGCGCTACCGCTTCGGCGGCGACATCACCGGCTACCCCGAGGGCGAGGTCTACTTCCCCGGCTCCCCCGTGATGAGAGTCGAGGGCAGCTTCGCCGAGTGCGTACTGCTGGAGACCGTGATCCTCTCCATCCTCAACCACGACTCGGCGGTCGCCGCCGCCGCGTCCCGCATGGCCGTCGCCGCCGCCGGGCGCCCGCTGATGGAGATGGGTGCGCGCCGAACCCATGAACTGTCCGCCGTGGCCGCCTCCCGCGCCGCCTACCTGGGGGGCTTCGCCTCCACCTCGGACCTCGCGGCCGGATTCCGCTACGACATCCCCACCGTCGGCACCAGCGCCCACTCCTTCACGCTGCTGCACGACAGCGAGCGCGACGCCTTCACCGCGCAGGTCGACTCGCTCGGCAGCGGCACGACCCTGCTCGTCGACACCTACGACGTCGCGGAGGCCGTGCGTGCCGCCGTCGAGACCGCAGGTCCCGGACTCGGCGCGGTGCGCATCGACTCCGGCGACCTGCTGCTACTCGCCCACCGGGTACGCCAGCAGCTCGACGAACTGGGCGCCACCGGCACGAGGATCGTGGTCACCAGCGACCTCGACGAGTACGCCATCGCCTCGCTCGCCGCCGCACCCGTGGACGCCTACGGGGTCGGCACCCAGCTCGTCACCGGCAGCGGCCACCCCACCTGCTCGATGGTCTACAAGCTGGTGGCACGCGCCGCCTCGGCGGAACGGGACGCGCCGCTGCTGCCCGTGGCGAAGAAGTCGATGGGCGGCAAGACCTCGGCGGGCGGGGCGAAATGGGCGGCGCGGCGGCCCGACGAGGACGGCGTCGCCATGGCCGAGGTCGTCGGCACGGGCACCGTCCCGGAGGAGCTGAGGGAGCATCAGCTCCATGTGCCGCTCGTGCGCCGCGGTGAGACCGTCGCCCGCGAGCCCCTGGACACGGCGCGCGAACGGCATAAGAAGGCGCTTGCGGGACTGCCGATGTCGGCGATGCAACTCTCGCGCGGCGAGCCGGTGTTGCCCACGGAGTACGTATGACGCCCGTTCAGGGCAGGTCGCACGCACGAGACCGGTACACGGAAAAGCCGTACGTGGCAGCGGCGGCGACAGGTGTGCGTGGGACCTCCCACGGAGGCGGCTGATTCTCTAGGGTCGTGCCGACCGCGCTTCCCCCTTCCTCCCACCCCCGAAAGGGCTCCCCATGCACCGGGCACTGATCGTCGTAGACGTGCAGAACGACTTCTGTGAAGGGGGCAGCCTCGGGGTCAACGGAGGTGCGGACGTGGCCGCCGCCATCACCGATCTCATCGCAGACGCCTCCGCCGGCTACAACCATGTGGTGGCCACCCGCGACCACCACATCGAGCCGGGCGACCACTTCGCCGACAACCCCGACTTCGAGCACTCGTGGCCCCCGCACTGCGTCGCGGGCACCGAAGGCATCGGATTCCACCCGAACTTCGCCCCCGCCGTCGCCGCCGGGTCGATCGACGCCGTCTTCAGCAAGGGCTCGTACTCGGCCGCCTACAGCGGCTTCGAGGGCGCGGACGAGAACGGCACACCGCTCACCGAGTGGCTGAAGCAGCGCGACGTGGGGCAGGTCGACGTCGTGGGCATCGCCACCGACCACTGCGTACGGGCCACGGCGCTCGACGCCGCCTCCGAGGGTTTCCGCACCCAGGTCCTGCTGAACCTCACGGCAGGCGTCGCGCCCGCCACCACCGAGCACGCGCTCGACCAGATGCGCGCCGCGGGCATCGAGCTGTCGGGTACGCCGGTCCTGCGCGAGGCGTGAGGGCCGTACGTACGGCCTGTGGCTGCGGCCCCCGGGGCGGCGGGCCGACAGCGCGGCCGACGCGACGCAGGCTTCAGGCGTCAGGGCGGCCGCAGAGAGCGCGGGCGACTCCGAGCGCGCGCCCTACCCCGTGCGCACCCGGTCCGAGGGCCGCAGCAGGGACTCGATCGGGTGCCATGCCTCACGGTCGTCACCGGGCGTCATACGCCACACCAGCCCGTCGGGATGGTGCAGCACGGCCGTGATCTCGTCGGCGCACGGCGGCTCCGCGTTGCCCCGCAGATAGACCGCCCGCATGCCCAGGTTCCGCAGCCTGGTCAGGGCGCGGGCCCGGTTCAGGGAGTGGACGAGCACGCGTACGCGCGGCTCGTCGCCTTGCCGCCTGGCCGTCACGGCACGCACCGTGTGCGCCTCGTCGGCATGGGCCGACCAGCGCCGCCGCTCCGGCATGAGGCCGTCGAACGCACCGCCCCTGCGGCCCTGCCGTACGGGGCCCGGCTGCCGGCCTTCAGTGACCGGCTCCGAACCCGCGTCCAGGGTCGCCCCCTGCTCCGGCTCAGCATGCCTTGCTGCGCGCTGCGCCGGCACCGGAAGGGTCAGCGCGACGATCACGCTCCCGTCCGGCAGCTGGACGAATCCGCCTCCAGCCATGATCAACAACACCCCCGCGAGACTGTTCCGGTGGACCTCCGCGAAGGTCCGTCACAGGCATCTAAGCGCGATCGGCCGCTGCCCGCCAGGGGGTCAACGGCCGATCATGTTTTGACCTGCAACGATGCAAATTAATTTGTGGAAGGTCTCACCTGCACGGTGATCGTCTTACCCGAGCGAGGCTGTTTGACGACCTCGATCCGGGTCCCGGTGTCCGGGACCTTGACCCCCTGGGTCGGGTTGGACTTGTACCAGTACGTACCGTTGCGGTCGTCGAATACGCGAATGCCCTTCTTGGAGCTGATCGTCACTGCTTTTCCGTCGTTGTGAAGCTTGACGGCGCCTGTGGCGTATTTTCCGAAGGGCGAGTCGTACGCCTGCATCCGGTTCCGAAGCGGCTTTCCGTCCGACCACTTCTCCGGTTTCGCGTGTGCGTCCACCGGCAGGATCAGGCCCTCGCCCGGGTGCGCCGAGACGTTGTTGTCCTGCTGAGAGGTGTCCCAGAGCCAGAGCAGCAGACCCTTCTCATAGGCGTAGCGCTCGACCCAGTCGGGCTTCGTGGAGGTCCAACCGAAGTTGTACGGGCCGTAGTTCAGCGCCTTGTCGTACGAGACGTGGTTGCGGTTCTCGGCGATGTAGAACTGCGCGTAGGGCTTGGTGAAGGACTCTCCGATGCGCGAGAACCCCTTCTTCTCCCAGCCGTTGTCGCCGTCGCCCTCGGCGCCGTCCTCGAAGAGCTTCTTGCCGTCGGCGGTGACGCTGAGAGCGTCCGCCGCAAAGCCCTTCTGAGCGACCCCACCATCCGTCAGATAACGGAAGCGAACATCAATCTTCTTCCCTGCGAACTTGTCGAGGGGGAAGGAGAGATCGCGGTACGACTTCGACACACCGGTCAGGCCCGGCTGGTCGCTGCCGTCGCGCGGAATGGGCTTGCCGTCCGCGGTGCCGTCGATCGGCGTCCAGTTCTCGCCGTCCGTGGAGACCTCGGTGTAGAGGAAGTCGTAGTTCTTCTCGATGTCCCACCAACCCTGAAGGTCCAGCTTGGCCTTGGACTTGCCCGTCAGATCGACGCTGCGGGAGAGGGTGTTGCGCAGATCGTCGCCGCTGCCGCTCCACCACTGCTTCTCGCCCTCGGCGGGCTTGGTGATGGTGGTGGTGACGTCCTTCTCGGGGAGTTCGACGACGAGCGCCTGCTTGTTCTTCGTCTGGTACGAGTGAGTGCCCAGCTTGTGCTGCGACTTGGTGGCCGCCTTGGCCTTGTCGTAGTCCAGCCAGCCGAGTTGGAGCTTGTCCCACGCGCTCATGTCGGCGGAGTCGCCGATGGCGTCCTTGCCCTTGTTGAGCCAGGAGCCCACGGACATGATCGACCAGAAGCCGACGGAGTTCTCACCCTCGCCGGTGGTGTCGTAGTGGTCCGGCAGGCCCAGGTCGTGGCCGTACTCGTGGACGAAGACGCCCAGTCCGCCGTTCTCCGGCTGCGCGGTGTAGTCGCCGACCCAGATGCCGCTGTCGCCGATCTCGGTGCCGCCCGCCTTGTTGTTCTCCGGACCGGTCTTGCCCGCGTCGCTTCCGTACGCGTACCAGCGGTGCGCCCAGATGGCGTTCTCGCCCTCGGCTCCGCCACCGGCCGACTCGTCCTCACCGGCGTGCACGAACTGGAAGTGGTCGATGTAGCCGTCCGGCTCGTTGAAGTCGCCGTCCTCGTCGAAGTCGTAGCGGTCCCACTTGTCGTAGTCGGCCACGGCGGCGGCGATCTCGTCGTCGCTCTTGCCGGCGGCCTTCTGCTCCTCGACCCACTTCTCGACACCGTCGCGGATCGCGTCCCACACGGTCGGGCAGTTGGTGTCGCCGCAGTAGTTGGACCCGTAACGGGCCTCGTTGTAGTCGACCTTGACCCAGTCGGAGACCGTGCCGTCGACGGAGTAGCGGCCGGAGGACTGCCTCTCGTAGTAGCTCTTGACCGAGTCCTCGGTCTCGTCGGAGAAGTAGGTCTTCTGGAAGTGCTCCCTGTCGAAGTCCTTCTTCCAGTAAGTGGAGTTGTCCTTCTTGCGGTCCGGCTCGGGGATCTTGTTGTGCACGGGGCCGGGGTCGCCGCCGTACTCGTCGTCGATCTTGTCGCCGAACTCCACGAGGATGGTGAAGATCTTGTCCGTCTTCTGACGGGCCAGCTCCACGTACTTGCCGTCGTCGAGCTTGACGACCTCGGAGCCCTTGCGCTCAACCTTCTTGGCGTCACCCCGTGCCAACTGCTCCAGGGCCGCCTGGCGTTGCGCGTCCTGCTTCTTGTCGAACGGGCCCGCGAGGTCGTCCTCGCTGTGCCCCGCCCCGCTCCGGCCGGGCGAACCCGGCTGCGCCGCCGCGGACTGCGGGGCCGGATGTGCCGCCTGCGCCGCGGAACCGGGCGCCTGCTGCGCCTGCGCCGCACTCGCGGGTATGAGTGCCGTCGCGCCGATCGCCGCTACGGCGACCGCTAGCGCCCCTGCCCTCGATCTTTTGGATCTCCGTCTGCCGTTCACCTCTGCGGTGCCCTCCCCTGTGGAGTGTGTTGGACAGAGGTATTGGACAGCAGCACCGTGAGAAAAGACAGACCCTGATACGACCTTGATGCGCGGATTCGCACGGGGCACACAACGGCCCGCGGCAGTCCACCCGTTGGGACGGACGGCGGGCCGTGCGTCCGTGCGCCCCCTGTGCGACTTCGACGTGTGCGGGCTCACGCTTAGCGTGGTGTACGTCCGGGAATCCCGGACCGTAGAGTCGTTCGACGGGCACCGCGTGCCTTCGTCCGTCACGGCTCGACCGACGGCCCCACTCCCCCGACACGTCTCCGAGGACGGATCACGCCATGCCGCGTCCGACCCCCGCACAGCTCGCTTACGGTTCGGTCACCGTCGTCTGCTCGACCCTCGCGATGCTTCTGCTCACCCGGACTCCATCGGGGCCGGGAGTCGCTCTGATCGCGGTGGCCGCACTCGCGCTCGGCGTACTGGTGGCACTCACCGCTCCCGGCATGCGGACGGCAGGCCGCGTACGCATGGGGTCGGCGGTACGCACGGCGAAGCCCCGCACGGCCACGCCCTCCCGCATACACGCACGCCACGACGGGACGGCGGCGGCAGCGAGGGCGCGGGCCGCACAGCGGATGGCAGAGCCCTCGCTGCGCTCCTGAGCGCGGCCGTTGCCCTGCCTATCGGCCTGTGCTGTGCCTTGCAGGGGCCCTTCGACGGGGGCCTTCGACGGGCCTTTCGCTGTGCTCCTGACCGGCTGAGCGGCTGAGCGGCTGAGCGGCTGAGCGCACGGTCGTCCTGTGCCCGGCTTCGCGTCCCGTTCCCGGCCTAGCGTCCCGGGTCAATCGGCCGCCACGACAACGGTCTTGACCGCCTTGTCGTGCAGGCACTGCTGGTACGGCTTGTCCCATGTGCAGAACAGCACATTCGCCAGCCAGAAGAGGAAGCCCACGCACGGCACCAGCGGCGGCACGCTGTAGACGGCTGCACGCAGCCAGCCCGGTGTTCCTCGCGGCACGGCGCCGTCGGCGAGCATGGCGACCCTGATGCGCATCAGCTTCTTGCCCAGCGTCTGCCCGGAGTTGGTGAGCATCAGCCCCTCGTAGACGAGGTAGACGAGCGTGTAGACGGCCTGCTGACCGTAGGCGCGCCCGTCGTCGTCACCGGCCCAACCCCCTTGTGCGAACGTCATGATGAGGCCGACGGGGATGCCGATGAGCAGCGCGTCGACGATGCGCGCGAGCAGCCGTCTGCCGCGTGACGCGAGCGGGGGCATGCCGGCGAGGGGGTCGGTGGCTCCGTTGATGCCGCCGTACGGGTTGGAGGCGTAGGGGCCGCTGTCGTACGGGCCCCCGCTGTACGGGCCGCCGTAGGCGGGCGGCTCCCGGCCCTGGGCCCGGCCCTGATCCTGACCCTGGCCATGGCCCCGGCCTGGGCTCTGGGCTTCGCCCCAGCCCTGTGCTTCGCCTTGTCCCTGGTCCTGGCCGTCTCCGGGCGGCTCCTTCTTGCGGAACGGGTCGCCGGGCTGATCCGTACTCATGCGCCGAGTGGACCCCGGCGCGGGCGGCCTCGCACCCGGCGTGCGTCAACGGGGTGACGGGCCGTGCGCGGGCGCGGGGTCTCCGCAGGGCGTCAGAGGCGGACCTCGCCGGAGTCCTTGGAGACGAACGTGCCCGCGAGCTTGTCGTGCCAGCACTGGCGCCAGGGGCGGTCGAAGACGCACCACAGGACGTTGACCACGCCGACCACGAGGGCCGACAGCACGCCGTACGTCAGCCAGCGCTTCAACGCGCTGCCGAAGCCCGGCTTGTCGTGCTGCTCCATGGTCAGCACGCGCAGCCCGAACAGCTTCTTGCCGAGGGTGCGGCCCCAGCGGCTGGTCGGCAGCACCTCGTAGAGCAGGCCGAACAGGAGCAGGACGCCGAGGACGACGGCGAGATAGCCGCCCGTCGTGCCGTCGATCAGCCACACGGTCTTGGTCTCGCCCGCGTCGCGCACCGCTTCGATCTTCGCCTGTACGTGGTCGACGGCCTGGCCGAGGAAGGGGAAGGCGACCGCGACGACCACGGCGCCCGTGAGCACGCCGTCGACGAGGCGGGCGGCGAAGCGCTTGCCCAGGCCCGCGGGGCGCGCCTCCTGCTGTGCGGCCTGGAGGAACGGGTCCGCGACCGGCGGGCGCCAGGGCATCACGGCCTCCGGGCCCGCGGCGCCCTGCGCATCGGGACCGGGGCCTGGAGCGCCTTGAGCGCCGTGGGCCGCCTGGCCGCCGCCCGCGAGGTCGTGGACCTGCTGGGCCCACGACGGCTGGGCATGGCCGGGGCCCGGGGCGCCCTGCTGCGGTACGCCGGGCGGAGCCTGCGCGGGGGCCTGCGGCTGCGCGGGGGCCTGCGGCTGCGCGGGGGCCTGCGGCTGCGCGGGCGGGGCCTGATGGGGAACGGACGGCGACTTGGGCGACGCCGGGGCCGAGGGCGTCGCGGGCGCGGAAGTCCCGGACGGGGACGGGGAGTTCGGCTGGGGCTGCGACGGGGACTGGGACGGCGGCTGGGACTGGGACTGGGACTGGGACGGCGGCTGAGACGGCGGCTGAGACGGCGACAGCCCGTACTCGGCGACCTCCGAGCGCCGCAGACCCACGGTGTGCTCGGGCTGCCCGGAGCCGGAGGCGCCGCCGCTCGCGTCACGGGCCTCCTGCGCGGCCCGCCTGAGCGCGTCCGAACTCATCGCACGCATCTGGAACGTGCCGTCACGCGGCGGCGTCCCCGCGGAGTCCGCCGGGGTCTCGGGGGAGGTGCCGGATGGGGCGGGCGAAGCTCCGGACGACGCCGCGGCCGAGGCGGCGCCCCCGTCCGCGCCCCCGTCCGCGCGCCCTTCGTCGCCCGTAAGTCCCCAGCCGCCACGGGGGTCGCCCGCGCTCTCCGAGGCGCCGCCCGCGGCCTCCGCGGCTCCCTCTCCGCGTCCCCAGGAGACGCGCTCCTCGTTCTGCCCGGTGAAGCCCGCCTGCTGTGCGGCGTCGGCCTGCCACGCGGACGCTGGCTCCGGTCGCTGGCCGTGCAGCCTGCTCGGGTCGTCCCAGTCGATGGACCCGGCCTGGGCGACCTCGCCACGCGGACGTACCTCGGGAAGCGGGGAGTCGCCCTCGCGTGCCGCCGGAACCTGCGTATCCGGGCCGAATGCCTCCGGAGTCTGCGCACCGGGAACGTGCGTCCGCGGGGCCTGAGTCGAGGTCGCGCCGGCGCCCGGCTCCTCGTCCAGGAAGACCGGGCCCGTCTCCTCCGCAGGTGCGGGCTCCTCACGTGTGGGAGGCGCGACAGCCGACGAAGACGCGGCGGCCGACGGGGGCGTGGGCAGCGGTTCGCCCTCTTCAGGTTCGGGACGGCTGGTGCCCGGCACCCACGAAGTGCCGTTCCAGTAGCGGATGTAGCCGGGGATGGACGGGTCCGGATAGAAGCCAGGGGCAGGGCTGCCGCCGGAGGATCCTGAGAGGGGCGCGCTCATATTGTCCAGGTCCCGTATCTGTTCGACCGTTGTGTCGTCTTGTGGCTTGTAGATGCTCCGCAGTTGACCGGCGCGGTGCAACCGTGAAGCGTAGTGTCCACATCTACCAGACAGGGCCGGCAGCTTGCCCACCCGAGCCGGACGCGTATGCCCTCCCCCGGAGGAAGAATGAGGCGAACTCGCGAGACCGGCACGGCCTGGGCCCTCTTCGATGCATGCCTCGACAGGCTGCGCGACTGATCACGGGATCACGAAAGGGCGGTCCGATGAACCTCGTCGTCGAATGCGAGCTCGAGATCCGGCTTGTGCTCTCGCCCGAGCACGGGCTGCCCGTACAAGCGCGCCTCACCTACCGGGCGGACGATCCGTACGCCGCGCACATCGCCTTCCACGTCGGTGCCGCCGCGCCCGTCACCTGGACGTTCGCGCGGGAACTGCTCGTCGAAGGTGTCTTCCGCCCCTGCGGCGAGGGCGATGTACGCGTGTGGCCCGCGAAGGTGCAGGGGCGCGATGTGATCTGTGTGGCGCTCTCCTCGCCGGACGGCGACGCCCTGCTGGAGACGCCGTCCGGGGTGGTCTCCGGATGGCTGGAGCGGACGCTGCGGGCCGTGCCCGCGGGCGCGGAGGGCGAAGTGCTGGGCATGGACGCCGCGTTGGCGGAACTGCTGCTGGGCGACCACGGCGACGGCGTGTGCCTGAGCGACCCGTCACCGTCCGACGAAGCAGGCGACGGCGACGGGTGAGGGTGATTTTCCCTGCGACTTTCACTCGATCCGATGAATGTGCGTAGAGCGTGAAAGTCTCACGCACGACGGGGAGTTGACTCGGAGAGGCGAGAGGCTCCCTCTCCTGGTTCCCCTCCCTGATTCCCCTGGGTCCCCGAACCCGCTACCTCGCCGGACCCGCCGTCGGGCCCTCCCCTGCCGACCCCTTTCAGAGGACCTTGCCGGGGTTCAACAGGCCCAGCGGATCGAAGACCTGCTTGATGCTGCGCTGCAACTCCAGCCCCGCCGGACCGAGTTCGCGCGCCAGCCACTCCTTCTTCAGTACGCCCACGCCGTGTTCGCCGGTGATGGTGCCGCCCAGTTCCAGGCCGAGCGCCATGACGGCGTCGAACGCCTCGTGCGCGCGGCGCGTCTCGTCCTCGTCGTCCGGGTCGAAGCAGACGGTGGGATGGGTGTTGCCGTCGCCCGCGTGTGCGCAGACGCCGATGGTCAGGCCGTACTTCTCGCTGATCGCGGCGGTGCCGTCCAGCATCTCCGCCAGCTTCGTACGCGGGACGCACACGTCGTCGATCATCGTCGTGCCCGGCAGCGCCTCCAGCGCCCAGTGCACGCTGCGGCGGGCCTGTAGCAGCAGCTCCGACTCGGCGGGGGTCTCCGCCGGTACGACCTGGCTCGCGCCCGCCGCCTCGCACAGCTCGCCGACGGCGGCCAGGTCGGCCGCGGGGTCGGGGGTGTCGAACGCGACGAGCAGCAGGGCCTCCGTGGAGTCGGGAAGCCCCATGCCCGTGAGGTCGTTGACGGCGCGCAGCGTCGTGCGGTCCATCAGCTCCATCAGCGAAGGCACATGGCCGCTCTCCATGACCCTGCTCACGGCGTCACCGGCAGCGGACGCCGACGGGAACTCGGCGGCCAGCGCGAGCTGTCGAGGCGGCTGCGGCTTGAGCGCGAGCACCGCGCGCACGACCACGCCGAGGGTTCCCTCGGAACCCACGAACAGCCGCGTCATGTCGTAGCCCGCGACGCCCTTCGCGGTCCGCCGCCCGGTGGAGATCAACCGGCCGTCGGCCAGTACGACATCGAGCCCGAGCACGTACTCGGCGGTGACCCCGTACTTCACACAGCACAGCCCGCCCGCTGCCGTGCCGATGTTGCCGCCGATGGTGCACTGCTCCCAACTGCTCGGGTCCGGCGGGTAGTTCAGGCCGTACTCGCCGGCCTTGCGGGAGAGCGCGGCGTTGACCACCCCCGGTTCGACGACGGCGATCCGGTCGGCGGGGCTGATCTCCAGGATGCGGTCCATGCGGATCAGGGAGAGGACGATGCAGCCGTCGGAGGCGTTCGCCGCCCCGGACAGGCCCGTACGTGCGCCCTGCGGTACGACGGGGACGCGCAGGGCCGTGGCCGTACGCATCACGTGCTGCACCTCTTCGACGGTGCGCGGCAGCACGACGGCGGCAGGCGTGCCCGCCTCGCAGAAGTCGGCCATGTCACGGGCGTAGGAGCCGGTCACGTCGGGGTCGGTGAGTACGGCGCTCTCGGGCAGGCCGTCCCTGAGCCGCTGGATCAACTCGCTCATGGGCAAAGCGTCGCACCTGCCCGCGGCGCCGGGAAGGGTCGGCTGCCGCGGGCGGTGGGACTGCGGTCGTCAGCGGGCGGGCACCCGCTGACGACTGGCAGATGACGGCTGGCAGATGACGGCTGACGGCTGACGGCTGTCAGATGACGGCGGGCGGATCACAGACATCAGCTTTCAGATGTCAACTATCAGGTGACATCCGACAGATGACAGATGACAGATGGCAGAGAATGTCAGAGGTTGCCCCGCCTCTCCTGCTCCCGCTCGATCGCCTCGAAGAGCGCCTTGAAGTTGCCCTTGCCGAAGCCCATCGAGCCATGGCGCTCGATCATCTCGAAGAACACCGTCGGACGGTCCTGAACGGGCTTGGTGAAGATCTGAAGCAGATAGCCGTCCTCGTCGCGGTCGGCGAGGATCTTCAGCTCCCGCAGCGTCTCCAGCGGCACCCGCGTCTCTCCGACCCACTCGCCGAGCGTGTCGTAGTACGAGTCCGGGGTGTCCAGGAACTGCACGCCCGCCTCGCGCATCGCCCGTACCGTCGCGACGATGTCGTTCGTGGCGAGCGCGATGTGCTGCACGCCTGCGCCGCCGAAGAACTCCAGGTACTCGTCGATCTGCGACTTCTTCTTGCCGACGGCGGGCTCGTTGAGGGGGAACTTCACCTTGCGGTGGCCGTCGGCGACGACCTTCGACATCAGCGCGCTGTACTCCGTGGCGATGTCGTCGCCCACGAACTCCTTCATGTTCGTGAAGCCCATGACCTTGTTGTAGAAGGCCACCCACTCGTCCATCTTGCCGAGTTCGACGTTGCCGACGCAGTGGTCGATGGCCTGGAAGTTGCGCTTCCGCGGCTCTACGAGGGGCTTCGCCGCCACATAGCCGGGCAGGTAGGGGCCGTTGTAGGCGGAGCGCTCGACGAGGGTGTGGCGGGTCTCGCCGTAGGTGGCGATGGAGGCGAGTACGACGGTGCCGTGCTCGTCCTCCTCCTCGTGCGGTCCGGCGATGCCGTCGGCACCCTGGGAGACGGCGTACTCGTACGCGGCACGCGCGTCCGGGACCTCGATGGCGAGGTCGATCACGCCGTCGCCGTGGGCCGCCACGTGCTCGGTCAGGAAGCGGCCCCAGTCGGTGGAGGGCTTGACGACGGAGGTGAAGACGAAGCGGGCGCCGCCCGATTCGAGGACGTAACTGGCGGTCTCGCGGGTGCCGTTCTCCGGTCCGCAGTAGGCGACGAGCTTCATGCCGAACGCCGTGGAGTAGTAGTGGGCCGCCTGCTTGGCGTTGCCGACGGCGAAGACGACCGCGTCCATGCCCTTCACCGGGAAGGGGTCGGCCTGACGGGCGCCCTCTTGAGGTGTCGCGCTGGGGGCTGCGTGGGTGGTCTCAGTCATGCTTCAAGGCTCCCCCTGCTTCACAAGGTGCGCAATACTTTGCGTATTCACTGGTCACCTTGCTCAGTCGTACTCGGCAAACGCCCGACGATCTGTACAAGGTGCTCAGGAAGCCGAAGGCCGGAGCCGAAGAAAGGACAGCCGTGGGAATCGACGGGCTCGACGGACGACTGCTCGAACTCCTCGCGGACGAGCCGAGGATCGGCGTGCTCGAGGCGTCACGGCGGCTGGGCGTCGCACGCGGCACCGTGCAGGCGCGGCTGGAGCGCCTCAGGACGGCGGGCGTGATCCGCGGCTTCGGGCCGGACGTCGACCCGGCGGCGATCGGCTATCCCGTCACCGCGTTCGCCACGCTGGAGATCAAGCAGGGCCAGGGCGCGGACGTCAGGGCCCATCTGGATTCCGTGCCCGAAGTGCTGGAGCTGCATACGACGACGGGGCACGGCGATATGCTCTGCCGCCTCGTCGCGCGGTCCAACGCCGATCTTCAGCGGGTGATCGACCGCGTGGTGGGCTTCGAGGGGATCGTGCGGGCCTCGACGGCCATCGTCATGGAGAACCCGGTGCCGCTGAGGATCGTCCCGCTGGTCCGCCAGGCGGCGGGCCATGCCGCGCAGCCGGGCCGGACCCCGGGCGGGCTCACGGAGAGCGGCTGACGCCGGGCGACGGGCGATGTCCGGCGCGTACCGGCCCCGGGCGAACCCGGCAGCGGGCCACGCGGCCGGACACTGCGAACGACCCTGGTGAACGGCCCGAGCGAACGACCCTGTTGAACGGGCCCGAGCGAACGACCTCGGCGAACCCCGTCGGCGAACCACCGCGGCGGTACGGCCCCGGCGCGAGCCGCACGGCCTTCACCGAGTCGTGACGCGTCGTTCTCCGCTCGCCGGGCAGAAGAGCACGCGGTCGCCGTGTACGCGGCGAGGAGGACCGGACGGAGAGGCTGCGACGACGTGACGACGCGAGGGGCTGCGCAGTGAGCTTCTGGGAGTATCTCGGCAACCGCCACACGCAGCTACTGGCGGATGCCCTCCAGCATGCGAGCGCGGTGTTCCAGTGCATGGTCGCCGCTACCTTGCTCGGCGTCGCCATCGGCGTGCTGACCTACCGCAGCGAGTGGGCGGCCGATCTCGCCAACACGACCGGGGCGACGATCCTGACGGTGCCGTCGCTTGCCCTGATCGGGCTGCTGATCCCGCTCGTAGGGCTCGGGGTGGCGCCGACCGTCATCGCGCTGACGCTCTACGGGCTGCTGCCCATCGTCCGCAACGCGATCGTCGGGCTGCGCGGCGTCGATCCGGCGCTGGTCGACGCGGCACGCGGCATCGGCATGTCCCGCGCCCGGCAGTTGCTGAAGGTCGAACTGCCCCTCGCCTGGCCGCCGATCCTCACCGGCATCCGCGTCTCCACGCAGATGCTGATGGGCATCGCCGCCATCGCCGCGTTCGCCTCCGGGCCCGGCCTGGGCAACTCCATCTTCCGGGGCGTCGCCTCCCTCGGCAGCGCCAACGCCCTCAACCAAGTGCTCGCCGGGACTCTCGGCATCGTCGTGCTCGCCCTGCTCTTCGACGGCGCGTACGTCGTCGTCGGGCGCCTTACCACCCCGAGGGGGATACGTGCCTGAGACCTCCACCCCTGAGTCGTCCGCCGCGTCCGGGGCCACGGCCGGCGCCGGGACCGGGGCCGCCGGTCCCGGCGGGGCCGCCGCGTCCAACGGTCCCGGTGGCACCACCGGCGCGACCATCCGCCTGGAGGGCCTGACGAAGCGCTACTCCGGGTCCGGCACTCCCGCAGTCGACGACGTCAGCCTGGAGATCAAGGCGGGCGAGACCGTCGTGCTCGTGGGGCCGTCCGGCTGCGGGAAGTCGACGCTGCTGAAGATGATCAACCGGCTGATCGAGCCGACTTCGGGCCGCATCCGCATCGACGACGAGGACGTCACGGGCATCGACGCGGTCAGGCTGCGGCGCAAGATCGGCTACGCGATCCAGTCGTCCGGGCTCTTCCCGCACATGACCGTCGCGCAGAACATCGCCCAGGTGCCCAGGATGCTCGGCTGGCCGAAGGCGAGTATCCAGGCGCGGGTCGAGGAGATGCTCGACCTGGTGGGGCTCGACCCGGCCGAGTTCCAGGGCCGCTATCCACGGCGCCTGTCCGGCGGGCAGCAGCAACGCGTGGGCGTGGCAAGGGCGTTGGCCGCAGATCCGCCCGTACTGCTGATGGACGAGCCGTTCGGCGCGGTCGACCCCATCACCCGCGACCATCTTCAGGACGAACTGATACGGCTCCAGCACGAGTTGCGGAAGACCATCGTCTTCGTCACCCACGACTTCGACGAGGCCATCAAGCTGGGCGACCGCATCGCGGTGCTGCGTGAGCACTCGCACATCGCCCAGTTCGACACTCCGGAGGCCATCCTCACCAATCCCGCCGACGACTTCGTGTCCGGCTTCGTCGGGGCGGGCGCGGCGCTCAAGCGGCTCAACCTCACCCGGGTCCGGGACGTCGACGTCGTCGACTTCCCCACCGCGACCGTCGACGAGCCGGTGGAGCGGATCTCGGAGATGCTCAGCGCCGGTACGACCAACGAGGTGCTGCTGCTCGACCCGAAGCAGCGTCCGTACAAGTGGCTGCGCCGGGGCGATCTCGCCCACGCCAAGGGCTCGTTGGCGCGTGCGGGCACCCTCGTGCACGACACCGTCACCCGTGACGCGACGCTGCGCGACGCGCTGGAGGCGGTGCTCACCGACAGCGGTGGACGCGTCGCGGTGACGGGCAGGCGCGGCGAGTACACGGGCGTCGTGGACCTGGAGACGCTGATGAACTGCGTGCACGAACTCCTCGACGCCGACCGGCTGGAGGCCATCGAGCACCGGCACAGCCTCAGCGAGGCGGAGGCGAAGCGCACCTACGCGGCGCAGGAGGGCCTCACATCGTGAGCGGAGCCTCGACACACGTACCGGGACAGCCGGGGAAGCCCGAACAGCCGGGCGGGCGCGGGGAGTCGGAGCCGCAGGACCGGCCGGACCGGACGCGGCGGACGGGCGGCCCGGAGCGCGCGGAGCGGGAGCAGGCGCCCGCGTCCGCGCCACTCGCCGACGAACGGCGCCGCGACAGGCTCACCTGGCAGAAGCTGACGGTGCTGCCGGGAGTGCTCGCGCTCGTGCTGCTCGGCACCTGGCTGTGGTTCCAGGGCGCCGAACTCGACACCATCGCCCGCAACTCCCTCACGGGCGGCAACGTCGTCCTGCGGCTGCGGCAGCACATCGAGATGACGGCGATCTCCACCTTCTTCGTGCTGATCATCGCCATCCCGCTGGGCATCGCCCTCACCCGTCCCGGGCTGCGCAAGGCGACGCCCGTCGCGATGGCGGCGGCCAACCTGGGGCAGGCCGTGCCGTCCCTGGGCCTGCTGGTGCTGCTGGTGTTCTGGCTGAGCATCGGGCAGACCACCGCCGTCGTCGGCATGGTCGTCTACGCGGTCCTGCCGGTGCTCGCCAACACCATCACCGGGCTGCGCAACATCGACCCGGGGCTGACGGAGGCCGCCAAGGGCATCGGGATGTCGCCGCTCGGCGTGCTGGCCAAGGTCGAACTGCCCCTGGCGGTACCGCTGATCCTCGCGGGCGTACGCAACGCCCTCGTACTGAACGTCGGTACGGCCACGCTCGCCACGTTCATCGGCGGCGGCGGCCTGGGAGACCTGATCTCCTCCGGCATCACCAACCAGCGCATGCCGGTGCTGATGCTCGGCTCGATACTCACCGTCGCACTGGCCCTGCTGGTCGACTGGATCGCCTCACTCGTCGAACTGCTGCTGCGCCCGCGCGGCCTGGAGGGATCGTCCTGATGCGCAGGCACGGGCGTACGTACGCACTCGCCGCCGGCGTCACGGCGCTGGCGCTCACCGGCACGCTGAGCGGCTGCGGCCTGGTCAGCGGAAGCCCGATGACCGACAAGGTGCGGCCGGGCAGCGTGGGGGCGGGGCAGCCCCTCAAGGGCGCCCAACTCACCGTCACCTCGAAGGAGTTCACCGAGCAGATCATCCTCGGGAAGGTCATGGGGCTGGTGTTCCGCGCGGCGGGCGCCGACGTCGTCGACCGGACCGCCGTGCAGGGCTCCATCGGGGCGCGCTCCGCCGTGGAGACCGGCACGGCCGACGGCATGTACGAGTACACCGGCACCTCCTGGATCACCTACCTCGGCCACACCAAGCCGGTGGTGGACCCGATGGAGCAGTGGAGGGCCGTACGGGACGAGGACCGGGCGAAGGGCGTCGAGTGGCTCGCGCCGTCCAAGCTCGACAACACCTATGCGCTCGTCGTCAGCGACAGGCTTCAGAAGAAGTACGGCACGAAGACCCTCTCCGACGTGGCCGAACTGACGCGTGAGAAGCCGGAGTCGGCGAGCATCTGCGTCGAGAACGAGTTCGCCTCGCGGCAGGACGGTCTGAAGGGCATGGCGAAGAAGTACGGCATGCGCTTCCCCGAGGGGAAGGTGCACAAGATGGCGGGCGGCGTCGTCTACACCCAGACCGCGCACGGCAAACCGTGCGTCTTCGGCGCCATCGCCGCGACCGACGGCCGCATCCCGGCGCTGAAGCTGAGAATCCTGGAGGACGACAGAAAGTTCTTCCCGAACTACAACGTCGCGCCGGAGATGAACAGCAAGACGATGAAGGAGCACCCGGAGATCGAGAAGCTGCTGGCGCCCATCACCGAGGCGCTGGACAACAAGACGGCGCAGAAGCTCAACGCCAAGGTCGACGTGGACGGTCAGGACCCGCACGACGTCGCCAGGGACTGGCTGGTGCGGGAGGGCTTCATCAAGACCGGCTGAGGGGCCCACGGCTGACGGATTCCACACCGGCGCCCAAGTCGCCGCGGAGCGGCGGGTACCGGCGCCCGGGTCCGTGAACTCCCGTCAGCAGGCGGGCACTCGGCCGCCGCTCTTCAGCGCCCTGAGCGCCTTCACGGCACCGCCGAGCGTGTCGACCGGCACGAGCCGCAGCCCCTTCGGCCGCTCCGCCAGCGCGTCCGCGCACTCGGCACGCGGCACGAGGAATACGCTCGCACCGTCCCGCTTGGCGGCCTTCGTCTTCAGCGGCACCCCGCCCACGGGGCCCACCGTGCCGTCCGCCTTGATCGTGCCCGTACCGGCGATGGTCCGTCCTCCGGTGAGGCCCCCCGCGTCGTCCCCGCCGCCGCTACGGCCGCTGCCGCCGCCGAGCTTGTCGATGATGCCGAGCGAGAAGAACAGCCCCGCGCTGGGGCCGCCCACGTCGGCGAGGCGCAGCGTGACCCGTACATCGCGGGGCGACTTGTGCAACTGCCGCAGGGCCGCCTTGACCGCGGCCGTCTGCGACTTGTGCATCTCGCCCTTGTTGTGCTTCTCGATCTCCTTGAGGGTGTCGCCCACCGGGTAGACGGCCTCGGTCGGCATCGCCGCCCTGTCCGTACGGAACCAGCTCTCGACGACGTCCGGCAGCCGCACCGTCGCTCCCGGCGGCGTCGCGGCGATCGTCGTCATCAGCAGCTTCCCGTCGGCTTCGCCGGTTCTGCGGCCCTTCTCGCCGGAGAGCGTGATGACGGGCTTGTTCTTGCTGTCGCCGATCACGTTCGCGGTGAGGCCGGGCTGCGCCAGTGCGAACGGCAGCGGTGCGAGCGCCGTCACCGCGAGCAGCGCGGCCAGCGGCGCCGCACAGACGAGAAGGGTGCGCTGCCGCCCCGTGAGCCGCCGCGGGCCGAGTACGGCGCCGATGCGGGAGGGCAGCGAGGAACCAGGGGCCGGTGTGTTCACCCCGGCAACCTAACAACAGCGCCTGGTGCGCTCGCCCCTGCGGGCCCGGACCCGGCGGAGTCGACGGAGAGCCACCGCAGGACGCACCGGACTCACCGCCCACACCGGACTCACCGCGCTCACCCGGCTCCCCGCCCACACCGGACTCACCGGGTACGGCCGCCGGGCACCGGGATGTCAGCGCAGCGCGTCGGACACTTCCCTGGCGGCGCGCACCACCCGCTCCCCGACCTGCGGGGGCACCGCGTCCGTCAGCATCACCACGCCCACGCTGCCCTCGATCCCCGTGACGCCCCGCACGGGTGCGGCGGCGCCGCCCGCGCCGGTCTCCAACTCGCCGTGAGTGAGGACGAATCCGGGACCCAGCTCGCTGTCGGGGCCGCGCCCCGCGAGGATGGCGCGGCCCGCGGCGCCCTTGTCCAGCGGGTGGCGGAAGCCCGTGCGGTACGCGACGTGGTAGTCGGTCCAGCTCGGCTCCACGACGGCCACGGCGAGCGCCTCCGTACCGTCGACCAGCGTCAGATGAGCCGTGGCCCCGACCTCCTCGGCGAGGGACCGCAGCGCGGGCAGCGCCGCCTCCCTCACGAGTGGATGCACCTGCCGCCCCAGCCTCAGCACGCCGAGCCCTACGCGGGCACGCCCGCCCAGATCACGCCGTACGAGGGCGTGTTGCTCAAGGGTGGCGAGCAATCGGTAGACGACGGTGCGGTTGACGCCCAGCTTGTTCGACAACTCGGTCACGGTCAGGCCGTGGTCGGTGTCGGCGAGCAGCTTGAGGACGCGAAGTCCACGGTCGAGCGTCTGAGAGGTCTCCGCAGTCACGGACGCGCTCCTCTCCTCTGGTCGTGGGGGGCGGCGGCACCGGGTGAAGGCACAGCCGTGGGAGGCGTCGCCATGGGCGCGGCCGGTGGGGGCACAGCCGTCGGGGCCGCGGCCGACGAGGGCCGGCCGTGGCCGGGATCACGCTGTGGCCTTGCAACTTAGCGACCCTCTCCGCTGACCGGAAGAGTGCGTCCAGAATCCGGTCACTGCGACTTCGCCCCGCACATGCGGTTCCGTACGACCTCCGACTCGCGCGGGAACCGCTGGACACGGGGCTCTACGGGATCTGCCCGGCGTATGCGGCGTAAGGGACGTACGGCGCACTACGCGAGGCAACGGGCCCTCGGTGTCGGCTCGCAGACGAAGGCGTCGGTCGGCCCACGGCACGGAGCGGAGCGCCGGGCGGAGCGGGTGCGGCACCCCGGAAACGGCACGCAGGGCAGCGGCGCACCGGCGGAACAGCGCCCGAAACGGAACTCGAAGGAGCGCTACCGCATGCGTGTCGCCCACTCCCGCACCTTCGCGATGCGCTGCTCGATCTGCCCCGCGGTGGCCTCCGCGCTCGGCGGTCCCCCGCACACCCGTCTCAGCTCGTTGTGGATCACACCGTGCGGCTTGCCGCTCTGGTGGACGTACGCGCCGACGAGGCCGTTCAACTGCTTGCGCAGCTCCAGCAGTTCCTTGTGTGTGACGACGGGCCGGCGGTCGGCGGGCAGCTCCAGCAGGTCCGCCTCCGCGTCGGGCTTCTTCCTGCTGTGCGCCATCTGCCGGGCCTGCCGCTTCTGCAACAGCGCCTGCACCTGGTCCGGTTCGAGCAGCCCCGGGATGCCGAGGTAGTCCTGCTCCTCGTCGCTGCCGGGATGCGCCTGCATGCCGAACTCGGCGCCGTCGTACATGACACGGTCGAAGACGGCGTCCGACTCCAGTGCCTCGAAGGGCAGTTCGTCCTGCTCGCCGGTGTCCTCGTCCTGCTCGCGTTCGGCCTCCTTGAGCAGGTCCGCCTCCTCCGCGTACGGATCGTCCTCCTGCGCCTTCTTCGGCTTGTCGAGGACGTGGTCGCGTTCGACCTCCATCTCGTGCGCGAAGGTCATCAGCATCGGAATCGTCGGCAAGAACACCGACGCCGTCTCGCCGCGCCGCCGCGACCGTACGAAACGGCCCACCGCCTGCGCGAAGAAGAGCGGCGTCGAGATCGTCGTGGCGTAGACGCCGACCGCGAGACGCGGCACGTCGACACCCTCGGAGACCATGCGGACCGCGACCATCCAGCGGTCCTCGGAGCCCCGGAAGTCCTCGATGCGCTGCGACGCCTTGCTGTCGTCGGAGAGCACGACGGTGGCGGATGAGCCCGTGACCTCGCGCAGCAGCTTCGCGTACGCGCGTGCCGAGTCCTGGTCGCTGGCGATGACGAGCCCGCCCGCGTCGGGCACGGCCTTGCGTACCTCGCTCAGGCGCCGGTCGGCGGCGCTCAGCACCGACGGCATCCATTCGCCGTGCGGGTCGAGGGCGGTGCGCCAAGCCTGGGAGACGGCGTCCTTCGTCATGGGCTCGCCGAGGCGGGCCTCGATCTCGTCGCCCGCCTTGGTGCGCCAGCGCATGTTGCCGCTGTAGGAGAGGAATATGACGGGGCGCACGACGCCGTCGGCGAGCCCGTTGCCGTACCCGTAGGTGTAGTCGGCGACGGAGCGGCGCACGCCGTCGGCGTCCTCGGCGTACTCGACGAACGGGATCGGGTTGGTGTCGGAGCGGAACGGCGTGCCCGTCAGGGCCAGTCGACGCGTGGCCGGTTCGAACGCCTCCTGGCACGCCTCGCCCCAGGAGCGGCTGTCCCCGGCGTGGTGGATCTCGTCGAGGATGACGAGGGTCTTGCGCTGCTCGACGCGGTTGCGGTGCAGCATCGGACGTACGCCGACGCCCGCGTACGTCACCGCGACACCGTGGTACTCCTTGCCGAGCGCTCCCGCGCTGTAGTCGGGGTCGAGCTTGATGCCGATCCGTGAAGCGGCCTCCGCCCACTGCTTCTTGAGGTGCTCGGTCGGCGCGACGACGGTGACCCGCTGTACGACGTGGTGGTGCAGCAGCCAGGAGGCGAGGGTGAGCGCGAAGGTCGTCTTGCCCGCGCCGGGGGTGGCGACCGCGAGGAAGTCCCTCGGCTGCCGCTGGAGATACGCGTCCATCGCCGCCTGCTGCCAGGCGCGCAGCTTGCCGGCCGTGCCCCAGGGGGCGCGGCCGGGGAACGCGGGCGACAGGTGGTGGCTGGTGGAGGAAGTGCTGGTAGTCACGGTCTCCGGTGTGGTCGGGTGCGTGGTCGTCCGCGTGGGCGTCGGCGTGACCTCCGCCCTGGTCCGGGTGGGCGCCGGGCCGTGGCGGCAAGGTCCGTTCAGCGTACCGGCGGCCGGTGACAGGCCCCGGCGCGGAGTCCGTTTCCGGCCGAATCGCCTTGCGGGGTACGGCAGTCGGACGGACGACGCGGGCGGGCCGGTACAGCCCGACAGCGTCGGCTTGGCCGCGACCTTGCGCCGGGTGAGGTGCGTGCGCGGCAGGTCGGCGGGTAAGCGCTGAGTACGGCCATGCCATTCACGCCGTCGATGCGCGCACGCGCCGAAGGAGAAACGGTCTATGCCACAGGGCGAACCGGTCACCAGGGACCCGGACAAGGGCTATGTAGCGCTTCTTGGCTGGAGTATCAATGCGGTGGAAGCTCTCGACCGGTTCGACCGGAGATACGTCGTCGTGGCGCCGGAGTGGGCCGAAGAGTACTGCGTCGAGCACGACATCCCCTACGTGCCCTGGAACTTCGAACGGCTCAACGACCGCTCCATGGAGATCGCCGAGACTCTTCAGAAGAAGGGTGTCGACGTTGCGATCCCGCTGTTCGAGGAAACGGTCGAATGGGCAGGGGCGATCAATTCGGTTCTGCTGGACAACCCGCGTCTGTACGGTCAGGCCATGCTGCTGCGGGACAAGGCGCTGATGAAGCGCCGCGCCCAACTCGGCGGCATCCGGGTCGGAATATTCGAGGAAGCCCACGACCGGGACGACGTGATCCGGTTCCTCAAGCGCGTCAATCAGACCCTGCTCAAGCTGGACGGCGACCCCAACGACCCGATCCACCTCAAGGCGTTCGACAAGGCAGGGTGCCTCGGGCACCGCGTCATCCGCACTCCCGACGAGATCGACACGATTCCGGAAGAGGAGTTCCCGGTCCTCATGGAATCCCACCTCGACGGCTGGGAGTTCGCGGTCGAGGCGTGGGTACACAACGGGAAGATCAAGTTCCTCAACATCTCCGAATACGTCACGCTGGGATATTCGGTGTTCGTGCCGGCGACACCGGAACTGGAGCGGTACCGCCCGCAGATCACGTCACAGATCGAGAAGCTCATCAAGACGTTCGACATCGAGTTCGGCTTCGTGCACCCGGAGTATTTCGTCACCAGTGACGGCGAGATGTACTTCGGCGAGGTCGCCTACCGGCCGCCGGGTTTCAAGGTGTTCGAACTGCTGGAGCGGGCCTACGGATTCAACGCCTACCATGGGCTGGTGCTGGCCTTCGACCCGAAGACGACCGAGGAGGAGATCGACGCCTTCTTCCCGCGCGAGGTCGTCGACGCGTCCGGAGTCGCCGGCTGCTTCGGTGTCTACCCGCGCCGTCGCGTCGTGAGCGGCCTGGAGATCCCGGAGGAGACCGAGGACGACGACTACTACGAGTCGCACGACCTCTCGACGCCGCTTGAGGAGACCGTCACCAAGAGGACCGCGTTCGGCACCCACTGGGGCCTGGTGTACTTCTTCGGTGAAGACCCGTACCGGATGCGCGACCTGCTGAAGAGGCAGGAAGAGCTCGACTTCTACGTCTGATCGACCAGTTGACGCAGGAGAACAACCCGAGGGAAGCAGCCCAGTGAAACCGACCGCCGACGTCAGCGGTGAGGCCACGACGCTGGACAAGCGCGTGGCCTCACTCGACGACGCCATCCAGGCCATGGCCGAAACCCGCGACTTCGGCAAACACACGAAGGTGCGGCGAGTCCTGGAAGCACTGCGGCGGGTGCTCCTGCAGCCGGGCGGTGCCGCGGCGGTCCAGGCCAGAGCGCAGGCCCTTGAGGAAGCCGGGCTTTTCCAGGGGACGGACTGGGCGTCGCCGGAGATCCTTGTCCCGTCGCTGGTCGGCCCCGGCCTGCACAGCGGAGACGCGGACACCGTCGTCTTGGAGGCGACCAGCGAGCTGCGGATGCTGGCCGTCGCCCGCGGCGACTTCGCGCACCCGACGTTTCCCGCCGAGGACGCCCGCCAGTTCCTGTCCCAGGTACTGGCGACGAACCTGGAGCTGCTGTTCACCCCGCCCAGCGAGGCGGAACGAATCCAGCAGGGCCGGACTGCACAGCTCATCCGGGACCTGTTCCGCCACATCGCCGGCGAGATCGGTTACGACAGCGTCCTGGACAACCTGGTCGACGAGATCTGGCGGATACTGCGCCAGCGTCCGATCCAGGTCGAGGCGGTGCAGTCACTGATCACCCGGATCGCGACCTACCGCGAAGACCCGGACGTCGCTCTTGGCCCGACGTCAGGCCAGGGCGTCGACCGGCTCATCACGAGCCTGTTCGGCACCACCGAGGCGTGCCGGGAGGACCCGGGCATCGACGTCTTCCGCTCCCGGCTCGAGGCGATGGACGCCGGCGCCCTGCAGTACGAGGCGACGGGCTTCGCGCGGGCGATGCACGACACCGGCCTGGTGTCGCCGTACCACGCGGAACTGCTCCGGTTCCTCCTGCGCGAGAGCGACTACCTCATCGGTGAGGCGCTCGGGCTGTCCGACACCGGCCGGAACTGCCTGCTGCGCTACAGCCAGCTCGTGCACCGGTTGATCGAGGTAGCCGTGCACCCCCAGACCGCGCAAAGCATCTACGGGCTGGCGCTGCTGCTCGACCGCGGCATCCTTTACGAGCCGCCGGTGGTGCCCGCGCTGTGGCGCCAGTTGAGGCTTGAGATCTCCCCCGTCGCGCGGGAGCGGTTGACGACGGTTTTCGGCGAGGTGCCGGGGCCGCAGGAGCGGCTGGTTGCGGGAGTGCTCTCGATGCTGGGCCAGCCGCTCGGCGTCGGTCAGGGCGACAACCCCACCTGCCAGTCGGCCCGCGCGCTGTCGATGTGGTCCTACAACGACCCGGACTACCTGCTGCAAATGGTGGTCTGGGCGGCCCGCGACGACGAGGTCCTCATGCACTTCGAGGGTCAGCCGATCTCGTCGAAGGACAGCGCGACGGGAGTCGCGAGCACGCTGCCGATGGACCTGGACCCCGTATCGCTGCTCGTGGTACCGCACTTGGACCGGATCTACGCCGAGATGGGGCGACGCTGCGCCGCGCGGCCAGGGGACCCGCACCGGTGGGTCAACCCCGAGTTTCACGGCTGGTGGGCGGCCCGTGGGTTCCACATCAACGTCGACGTCGCGACCGGAAACCTGGTCGGCCTCGATGAGTTCCTGCGGCAGTTCCACGCCAGCTACCACCCGTCGTACAACGGCGAGCAGCCGCTGATCCATCCGCAGCCGGCCGGCATCGCCGTCACCGACAGCGCGGCGCGCTACGTCGGCTGGCACGCGATCACGATTCTGCGGGCGGCGCCGGACCCGCAGGGCGTCATGCGGGTGTACTTCTTCAATCCGAACAACGACAGCGGCCAGGACTGGGGCGACAGCGTCGTCGTCTCCACCGCGGGCAACGGCGAGAGGTTCGGCGAGTCCTCACTGCCGTTCGACCAATTCGCCTCGCGGCTCTACATCTTCCACGCCGACCCGCTTGAGCGCGGCGAGCCGAAACGGGTGCCCGCGGAAGAAGTCGCGCGGATCATCGGCTATATCGAGCGCAGTTGGGGCAGCGAGCGGCTACCCGCGGGGACGCTGCAGGCCCTCGAAACGCCCACGAACCTCTGAGGCTGCGGCGGAACCCTGGGTTCTGGCGGTCGCACGGGCAGAGGTTCCGAGCTGCCCGACGCCGGCAGTGGCTGATGCGTGACCGTGGCTGGTGCACGTCGCCAGGTCCGGCCCCGGCTTACCGCTACCAACGACCGCCACCGGAACATGAAGACCGCGGTCTGCGGCTGGAGCAGCCGTCACCAGCACCCCGCCGTACGACACCCCCGCGACGACGATCCACGCGCACAGCCCGAGCGCCGCGACCCTGCTTCCCGTACGGGCGAGGGTGGGCAGATGCACGGCGCTGCCGAGGCCGAACAGGGCCGCGGCGAGCAGCAATTCCTGCACGTCGCCGGCGAACGAGAGGGCACCGGCGGGGAGAGCCGGCCCGTGCTGCGGACGGCGACCATGAGCAGGAAGCCGGCGACGAACAGCGGGACGAGCGGCGGACGCCGGCCGCCCGCGCCGGAGCCGCCGGTACCGGCAGCGGCACCCGAACCGGCGGGGGTACCGTCCACCGCAAAGTCGCCGACGGCGGCTTCACCGGCGGAGGTTCGGGCGGGGCCTTCCGCAGCCGCACGCCGCCGCGCCCGCACGGAGAGCACCACGGCGGCGACCAGCGGCGCGAGCAGAGCGACACGCATCAGCTTCACCAGCACCGCCTGCCCCAGCGCATGCTGCCCGGCGGTCTGCGCGGTGGCGACGACCTGCCCGACGTCGTGCACGCCCGCCCCCACCCAGCGCCCGAACTCCTCCGCGTCGAGGCCCAACGGGTGGTGCAGCAGCGGCAGTACGGCGATGGCGAGGGTGCCGCAGAGCGTGACGAGGGCGACGGAGGTGGCGACGTCGCGCTCCTCGCTGTCCCGTACCTCGCTGACGGCGCCGATCGCGGAGGCGCCGCAGATCGAGTAGCCGGTGGCGATGAGCAGCGGCTGGTCGCCGGGGAGGCCGAGCCTCCTGCCCAGCCACAGCGTTCCGCAGAAGGTCGCGGCGACGACGGCGAGCACCATGGCGACGGTCGCCCAGCCGAGCCCGAGGATGTCGCCGAAGCTCAACTTCAGCCCGAGCAGCACGACTCCGAGCCTCATCAGCCGCTTGCCGGCGAGCGACAGCCCCGGCCTGGCCGCTCCGCCCGCGAGGGTGCGCACGCCCGGCAGATGCGCGGCGAGTATCCCGAGCACGACGGCCGCGGTCAGCTTCGGCACGGCGGGCACCGCCAGGTGCACGGCACCGGCCGCCGCCACACCGAGCGCGGCGAGGGCGAGTCCGGGCAGCTTGCTCGCGGGGCGGGCCGAACGTACCGCCGTGCGTGCGGGGCGAGTCGGGCCGTCGGTGCCGACAGCCTTACGGACAGGGCGAGTCGCACGGGCCGAGCGGACCGGTGGGTCGACGGGGCGGGCGGCGGAACGTGTGTCCGGGTGCGCGGCGGCGCCGGTGTCCGGCGCGGATGCGGACGCCGATGCGGCCGCGGACCGGCGGTGGCCGTCCAGCAGCGCCATCAGCGGTCCGCCGGCAGCTCGTACACCCGGCGCACGCTGCTGCCCAGGCGGGAGATGTCCGCACCGTAGATGTGGAGCGAGATCGCCTTCTCCCGGCAGCCGTTCCACACCTTGTGAATGTCGCCGGGCGGCGCGAAACCGCAGACCGCGCCGACGGGGTTGACCACGTCCTCCGTGGCGACGAGCCGTGCGCTGCCGCCGGGCTCCTCGGCGGGCAGCAGCCTGTAGCGCCGCTCGTGCTCCTCGCCCTGGTGCACGCCGGTCACGCACCACGAGACGTGGTCGTGCACGGACGTGCACTGGCCGGGCAGCCACACCAGCGCCACGATGGAGAAGCTGCCGTCGGACTCGGCGTGCAGCAGATGCTGCCGGTAGCGCTCCGGGTCGCCCTCCTGCTGCTCGGGCGTGAGCAGCGCGTCCGTGCAGCCGACGGCGCCGAGGTGCGGTGCGAGCTTCTCCCCCGCGAGGTAGGCCGTGACGTCGGGCGCCATGCCGCGTGCGACCACTTCGCGTACTTCACCGACGAGGGCGTCGAGTCGCGCCGTACGGGGCGCGGTGCGTGCGGCGGTCTCCGAGGTGGGGCGCTGCGTCGAAGTGGCCATGTCCGCAGCGTGACGCCGCCGACCCATCACGTCCACTGAGGATTTCTTCGCCGGACCACAACGAACGCTTATGGACGGCGACTCGGCAGAGGCGCCCGCCCGTGCCCCGTCACTTGACGCCGAGGAGCTGCTTCAGCGGGTCGATGGCGAAGTAGACGAGGAAGAGCAGCGCCGTGCCCCACAGCAGCCAGTGCACCTCGCGGACCTTGCCCAGCCACGCCTTGATCACCACGAAGGCGAGGAAGCCCGCGCCGATGCCGTTGGTGATGGAGTAGGTGAACGGCATGACGGTGATGGCGAGGAAGGCGGGGACGGCGACCTCGTAGCGGTCCCAGTCGATGTGCTTGACCTGCGTCATCATCAGGAATCCGACCGCGACGAGCGCGGGGGACGCCGCCTGGAGGGGCACGATCGTCAGTACGGGCGTGAGGAAGAGCGCGAGGCCGAACAGGCCGCCGGTGACGAGGTTGGCGAAGCCCGTACGAGCACCCTCGCCGACACCGGCCGCGGACTCGATATAGGCGGTGGCCGACGAGGACGACGAGGCGCCGCCCGCGACGGCGGCAGCACCGTCTATGAGCAACACGCGGCCCAGATTGGGGACTTGGCCGCGTTCGTCGAGGAGCCCCGCTTCGGACGTGACGCCCACGACGGTGCCCATCGTGTCGAAGAAGTCCGACAGGATGAGCGTGAAGACCAGCAGCACGACGGTCAGAACGCTGATGTGCCCGAACGCGCCGAGCAGGTCGAACTCGCCCAGCAGCCCGAAGTCGGGCGGCGCCACCGGCTTTTCGGGAAGCGCCGGGGAGATCAGCCCCCAGGACTTGACCTCGGCGTACTCGTTGATGACGACGGCGACGACGGTCATCAGCACGATGCTGATGAGGATGGCGCCCTTGACCTTGCGGCACAGGAGCATGATCGTCACGAACACGCCCACGCAGAAGACGAACATGGGCCAGCCGACGAGGTTGCCGGTGCCGAGCTGGACGGGGACGGTGGTCTTCGCGTCGTCCGGGATGCGGGTGACGAAGCCGGCGTCCACGAAGCCGATGAACGCGATGAACAGGCCGATGCCGACGCTGATCGCCTGCTTCAGCGGCTGCGGGATGGCGTGCATGACGGCCTCGCGCAGACCCGTCATCACCAGCACACAGATCAGCAGGCCCTCCAGGACGATGATGCCCATCGCATCGTCCCAGCTCATCAGGGGCGCGACCTGGACGGCGACGATCGCGTTGAGCCCCATCCCCGCCGCCAGCGCCACCGGGAGATTGCCGCCCACGCCCATGATCACGGTCATCACCGCGGCCACGAGGGCGGTGGCGGTGGCCAGTTGGACCGGGTCGAGCTGCTCCCCGAACTTGTCCTTCGCACCGCCCAGGATGATCGGGTTGAGCACCAGGATGTACGCCATCGTGAAGAAGGTGGCGAACCCTCCGCGTATCTCCCGGTTGAAGGTCGAACCGCGCTCGGTCACGCGGAAGAACCTGTCCACGGGTCCGACGGACTTCAGCCGTGGACGGTGGACCGGGCGCGTAGGGCTCGACTGCATGGCTGCGTCTCCTGAACCTGCTGGTGAGAGGAGTGGGCGGAGCGACACCGCCGGGGCTGGGCAGCGCGTTGCTGGCGGATCATACGCGGTATGGCGGATTTCACAATTGTGTTGGGATATTTGATGTTTGAACGGCTACCATCGCCTGCCGGTGTCTCCGGCGAGCCCCGACCGCGGGCCCGTGCGCCGGTCGGCGGGCCGCAGAACCAGAGGGTGGCGGGAGGCGGGCTTCTAGCACCCGACCCGGTTCGCGGCGGCCGCCTTCAACTCGTCCAGCACCAGTGCCGTAGCAGGGATGTCCAGGTGCTCGCGCAGCACATATGCGGAGACCTGCCGCCGTGAGGCCGGGTCCAGCGCGCGTCCGGCGACCTTCCGGTGCACGAGGAAGGACAGCACCAGGCCCGGCATCATGGCGATGCCCAGCCCCTCGGCCACGAGGCTCTGCACGACGAGAATGTCGTCGGTCGTGAAGGCCACATCGGGTGCGAAGCCCAACTCGGCGCACTCGTGAAGGAAGTTGGCGCGGCACCGCAGACATCCCGCGATCCACCGCTCGTCCGCCAGCTCCGCGAGCCGCACCGCGCGCCGCCGCGCCATCGGATGCCCGGTCGGCAGCAGCACCGTCAACTGGTCCTCCATCAACGGGATCTCGACCAGCTCGTCCGGCACCTGCTCATGGAGACCGGGATAGGTGAAGGCGAGGGTGATGTCGCACTCGCCGTCTGCCACGCGCCGCATGGAGTCCGGCGGCTCCGCCTCCTGCAACTCGACCCGTATTCCCGGGTGTTGCGCCCCCAGGCTCGCCAGCGCCTCCGGTACGAGGGTCGCCCCCGCGCTGGGGAAGGCGCACATCCGTACGCGCCCGGCACGTAGCCCGGTGATCGCCGAAAGCTGCTGCTGAGCGGCGGTGATCCGGTCCAGGATCACGCCCGCGTGCCGCTCCAGCGCCTCGCCCGCCTCGGTCAGCCTCATCTGCCGCCCGACGCGTACGAACAGGGGCGTGCCGACGGACCGTTCGAGGGCCTTCATCTGCTGGGTGATCGCGGGCTGTGTGTAGCCGAGTGCCCGCGCCGCCGCCGAGTACGAACCGGCGCGGACCACTTCGTGGAACGTGCGTATGTGCCGCGAGTCGAACATGGTCGAACCATAAGCGGATTTTGGGGCCGGGCGACACAGGAGTATGAGGGCTTAGAGCGGGAGATCACCTGCCGTCGCGAAGAGACCGCAACGCACGCGCGATCACCGTCACTTCCTCGATCTTGCCCGCCGCGACGTCCATGACCAGTCCGTAAGCCGCGTCCTGGTCGGCCTCGACCATCTCCACACCGTTGAAGTCGAGGAATACGACGGTGCACATCCACCCGAGGCGCTTGTTGCCGTCCACCAGCGGATGGTTCACGACGAGCGAGTGCAGAAGCGCAGCGGCCTTCTCGAACAGCCCGGGATACGCCTCCACCCCGAACATCTGCGACTTCGGCCGCAGCAGGGCCGACGAGAGCAGACCGATGTCGCGCACCGCCACTTCCTGCTCGGGGCAGGCGAGTTGAGCGAGATCCAGGGCTTCCTGGAGGGACAGGTACTTCACCGGCTACTCCCCGAGCCTGCGCAGCAGGTCCGCGTGCTCGGTCGCGTACTTGGCTCCCAGCTTGCGGACGGTCGCGCGGTCCGCCTCCTCGACCAGATAGCGCTCCACAGCCTGAACCACTATGGCGTGCATGCTGCGGCCCTCCGCCTCGGCGCGCTTCTTGAGGGTCTCCTGAACATCGTCGGGCAGACGCAGATTCATTGCCATACCGAAAAGATACCAGCTTTGGGGCCACGGTGGTACCGCCTTCAATGCCGCTCCCGGAGCCTCCCCGCGACTCCCACGCCCAGCGCGCACACGAGCGCCGACGCCGCGTAGACCGCGACGAACGCGAGGGGACGCCCTTCCGTACCGGCCGCCTCGGCGCCGCCGGCCGCGTGCCCCGCCGCGCCGACCCGCACCGAACCGCCCCCGCACAGCGCGAACGCCGCGCCCGTGACCGCCAGCAGCACCACGTTGGAGAGGCTGTCGGACATCTGGAGGGCGGCGGAGTTCTTACCCGCCTCCTCCGGTGCGGAGAGTTCCAGCAGCAGAACGCTCGTCGAGGAGATCACCAGGCCCATCCCGTAGCAGCCGACCGCCATCGCCACAGCCAGCGTCCACACCGGCACCGCCGGGGCCAGCGCGAGCGGCGCGTATGCGATTCCGCACGTCACCAGGACCATCCCGGCACGTGCCAGGCGTGCGCGGTACGGGCCGAGCCGCGGCCGTGACTGGGTGAAGGAGCCCAGCGCCCACGTCAGGCCGCCCGCCGCCATCGCCAGACCGGCCATCGTGACCGACAGCCCGCGCTGGCTGACGAGCATCAGCGGCACGAAGCTCTCCGCCACCACGAATCCGCCGGAGGCGATGCCGCGCAGCAGCACCACCGCGGGCAGGCCCCGCGCCGCGCGATAAGTGCCGTGGGGCAGCAGCCGCAGGGCCGCCGGTACGAGCAGCGCGGCGCCCGCGACCGCGGGCAGCAGCGCGAGGAGCGTCAGCCGCTGCCCGGCGTACTGGAGCAGCCCCGCACCCGCGGCGAGCACCACCGCATAGCGCAGCCGCCGCCGGTCGTCCGGCCTTCTCGCCGCTTCGCCGCCGGGCGGCGGGCCGGACGCGGAACGGCGCAGGGCGGGCATCATCACCGCGAGCGGCACCGCCACCAGCACCGGAATCCCGAGGAACACCCAGCGCCAGCCCAGATGCTGGGTCACGGAGCCCGCGATCAGCGGACCCACGACGGCGGGCACCACCCATGCCGCCGCGAACGACGCCATCACCGTGGGCCGCAGCCGCTCCGGATAGGCCCGGCTGACCGTGACGTACAGCGCGACGATGACGAGTCCGCCGCCGACGCCCTGAAGTGCCCGCCCCAGCACGAAGATCCACATGCTGGTGGCAGTGCCGGACGCGACGAGCCCGGCGGCGAACGCTCCGATGCCCGTCGCCACCGGAGGCAGCGGGCCGCGCCGGTCGGACCACTGACCGGAGACGACCATGCCGAGCAGCGAGGTGGTGAACAGGGCGGAGAAGGCGAAGGCGTAGGCCGATACGCCGTGAAGCTCGTCGGCGGCGACGGGCATCGCCGTGCCTACGGCGGTCGCCTCGAAGGCGATGAGGAAGATCACGGAGACGATGCCGAGGGTGAGGGCCCGGTATCCGCGGCTGAGGACGGTCTTCTCACGCCGGGCCGGGGGCGGTTCGGCGGACGGCTTCACAAGGGGCGCTCGGGGCGGGGGCGCGGCGGGCGCATGCGCCGGTGCCGCCGTCGACGCCGGTGCCTGTGAGTGTGCCGGTGCCGGTGCCGGTGCGGCCGAACGGCCCCCGGGCGGCGCCGAGTCGGGCGAACCGGCTGCCGCCTCGCCCGGCGTCTCACCGATCGCCTCGTTCACCGCCTCGTTCACAGCCTCGTCCCCCGTGCCGTAACGCGTGCGGGCCCCCGTACCGCCCGGCGCCGGGCTGCCCTCGGAGCGAGGCGACTTGGGCGCTCCCGCCCGGCCGGGCTCGTCCGCGGATGCAGTCATACGACGCACGCTAAGGCTCCCCGCCTGCGGCGGCACCTGACTTTCGGCCGACTTCGGCGCCTCCCGGCTCGGCCTTTCGCCCTAGGGCGCGCCGGGGGCCCGGCCGAACGGTGACGGCTGTACGCCCCCGCTTGGGGCACGCTGAGGGGTATGCCGCACTATTCGTCGTATGACGGCGCCGAACTGAACTACCGCGTTCTCGGTTCCGATCCCCCGGGACGCGAACGGCCGCCCCTGGTCTGCCTCGCCGGCGGCCCGGCGCGCGACGCCGCCTATCTCGGGGACCTCGGCGGGCTCGGCGCATACCGGCGTCTGATCGTGCCCGACGCCCGTGGCACGGGGGACTCCCCGGCCGCCACCGATCCCGGCGAGTACTCCTTCCCCCGGCTCGCCGAGGACGTCGAAGCCCTCCGCGGCCATCTCGGTCTCGGCCGCTTCGCCCTCCTCGCGCACGACGCGGCAACGGCCACCGCCCAGACGTACGCGGCGTCCCACCCGGACCGTCTGACCGGTCTCGTGCTGCTCAACCCGGGCTCCCGGCTACAGGGCGAACTCCCCGACGACGCACGGCAGATCTTCAACTCCCGTGCCGCTGAGGGCGACTGGTGGGCTGAGGCACGCACCGCCGTTCGGCTCCTGGAGCAGGCGACCGACCTGGACGAGATCCGTACGCTTCTGCACCGTGCCGCGCCCATGGGGTACGCACGCTGGGACGAACCCCAGCGGGCGCACGCCGCCGAGGAGGGCGACCAGCTCAACCCGGTGCCCCGCGCGGGCTTCTGGCAGGGCGTCGACGAACGGGCCCGCCTCGCCGTGCTGGACGCGCTGCGCCGCGTGGAAGCCCCGGTCCTCGTGGTCACCGGAGATCTCGACGCGGTGACGGGCATGCGCGCGGGCGAGGCCGTCGCCCGGTGCTTCCCCAACTCCCGCCTCCACACCCTCAAGGACACGGGCCACTACCCCTGGATCGACTCCCCCGGTTCGCTGGTCCGCCTGCTACAGGACTTCCTGCGGGAAGCGCCCTCGGTCTGAGCGCGCCCTCCGCCTGAGCCCCCGTCTCCGCCGATCGCCCGCGCGGCCACGGCCCCGACTGCACGTCGTGCGGCGCCCGTTCGGCCCGTCGCGCGCTATGCGGCGGACGCGAGCGCGAGGTCCCGGCCGATGCCCGTGACGGCGGCGGAGATCGCCGCGACCCACACCGGCAGGACGTCCTTGCCGAAGCGTGCGGTGGGCGCGGCGAGGGAGACCGCCGCGACAGGCTGCCCGTCGGGGTCGTGCACGGCCATGCCAACGGCCGTCAGCCCCGTCTCCGTCAGGCCGTCGTTGACGGCGAAGCCCCGTTCGCGTACGAGGGCGAGTTCACGGCGGAGCCGTCGCAGACCGGGCCGGGCCGAAGGTGCTCCGGCGTCGTGACCGGCGGTGTCGTCGGTCGAGCGGCCCGTCCCGTCCCCGTCCTCGTCCCTCGCCTCTTCCCCGCCGTAGAGGCGCTCCAACTCGCCCTCCCCCAGCGCCGAAAGCAGCACCTTCCCGCCGGAGGCCAGATGCGCCGGCAGCGCGAGGCCCGCGCGGTCCCCGACGCGCAGGACGCGGTCGCATTCGACGGTGGCGAGGAACCGCACTTCCGTGCCCGCGAGCACCATCAGGTTCGCCGTCTCGCCCGCGCGCTCCACCAGCGCCTCCAGGTGGGGCCTGGCGATCCTCCGCAGCAGCGCCACCGGCGCCTCGGAGACCTCGGTGGGCCGCAGCACCGGCCCCGCGCGGTAGCGGCGGTCGTCGATCTGCTCCGCGAAGTCCCGGTAGACGAGCATCGCCAGCAGCCTGTGCGCCGTCGAACGGGACACCCCGAGCTGCTCGGCAGCGTCCGTGACGCGCAGCGGGCCCTCCTGTCGCAGCAACTGCGCGAGGTGCAGCGCGTGGTCGACGGAGCCGATGGCATACGGCGGTTTGTTCTTCACAGCAGAAAACTCTATCCCGCAGGAAGGAATCACGGGCAGTCTGCCGTGGTATGAGCCGCTTCACATCCGCCGCGAACGCTCACGCCGCGCGGCCCGGAGCCACGCCCTCCGCCGCGCACGGGGCCACGTCCGGGCCCACGCCCTCCGCCTCCTCCCCGGCCTTCCGCAGCGGCGCGACCCTCGTGACCGCGCTGTGCTGGGTCATCGTCGTCTTCGACGGCTACGACCTGATCGTCTACGGGACCGTGCTGCCCCGCCTCCTCCAGGAGCCCGGCTGGGAGCTGTCCAAGTCCGGTGCGGGGCTGCTGGGTTCGCTCGCCTTCGCGGGCATGCTCATCGGGGCCGTGCTCGCGGGCAGGCTCGCCGACCGGTACGGCAGGCGCCGCACGATCCTGGCCTGCACCGTGTGGTTCTCGGTGTTCACCGCGCTGTGCGCCCTCGCGCCGGGCCCCGCCTCGTTCGGCGTGCTGCGGCTGCTCGCGGGCGTCGGCCTCGGCGGACTGGTGCCCAGCGCCAACGCCCTTGCCGCCGAGTACGTACGGGCCCGCCACCGCTCCGTCGTCTCCACCCTGATGATGTCCGGCGTGCCCATCGGCGGCGTACTGGCGTCGGTCACCGGGATGTTCGTGATGCCGCGCTTCGGCTGGCAGGCGATGTTCCTGATCGCGCTGCTCGCGCTGGCCGTCGTAGTGCCGGTGTGCTGGCGGCTGCTGCCGGAGTCCGCCGTCTGGCTGCGTACGGAGGGCCGCCACGGGGAGGCCGAGCGGCTGGAGCGGCGCTTCGCGCTGCCCGCGGGGGAAAGCGAGGGCGAAGGCGAGCACGGGGACGGGGACGGTGACGGGCGCGAACACCCCGACCGCGGGCGGTCGTTGAGGTCCCTGCTCCGCGCGCCCTACACCGCCGCGACGCTCGTCTTCTCGCTCGCCACGGTCGCCACCCTGTTCGCCTGGTACGGGCTGGCGACCTGGCTGCCGCAGCTCATGGTGGAGACGGGCTTCGATCTCGGCTCCTCGCTTGCGTTCCTCCTCGCGCTCAGCCTCGGCGCCGTCACCGGCTCGCTGCTCACCGCGTGGGCGGGCACACGTATCGGCCCCGTACCGACGGCGGTGACCGCTGCGGGACTGGCGGCCGCGGGCCTCGCCGTACTGCTGCTGCATCCGGCGACGTGGATCGCCTACGGGGCGCTGGTCCTGGCGGGTGTCGGCACTCACGGAACGCAGTGCCTGATCATCGCCGCGGTCGCCGACCACTATCCGCCCCGACTGCGCGGCAGCGCCCTCGGGTTCTCGCTGGGCTTCGGGCGCATCGGTGCCGTGCTCGCACCGCAGACCGGCGGCTGGCTGCTGGCGGCGGGGCTCGGCGTCGACTCCAACTTCCTTGTCTTCGCGCTGGGAGCGGGCTTCGCGGCGCTGCTGCTCACCGTGCCGCGCGGCTCGTCCGAGAACAGCGGCCCGCCCGAGAACAGCGGTACGTCCGAGAACAGCGGTACGTCCGAGAACAGCGGTAAGTCCGAGACCCCGGGCCCCGGCGGTCCCATGGCCGCGGACGAGCCCGCACCGGCGGCCCCGCCTCCGGCAGCCGCCCCCGGAAAGCCCGCCCCGAACGAGCCCGCCCCGAACGAACGCGACTCCAGCACACCAGACCCGAGCGAAGGAGCACCGCAATGACCACCGCACCGGTGCGCATCACCGCCGCCGAAGGCCCAGGGCAGCCCGAACGCACCCCCGAACTGGAGGAGTTGTACCGGGGTTTCGAGTCGGAGCTGCTCGTACCGCTGTGGACGGAGATCGGCGACCTGATGCCGCACGAGCCGAACTCCCGTGCGCAGGCCCACGCTTGGCGCTGGAGGAATCTGCTGCCGCTGGCCGAACGCGCAGGGCGGCTCGTACCGGTGGGCCGTGGCGGCGAGCGCCGGGCCATCGCCCTCGCCAACCCCGGCCTGGGCGGCGCCCCGTTCGCCACTCCCACGCTGTGGGCGGCGATCCAGTATCTGGGGCCGCGTGAGGACGCACCCGTGCACCGCCACACGCAGCACGCCTTCCGCTTCGTCGTCGAGGGCGAGGGCGTCTGGACGGTCGTGGACGGCGATCCGGTGGCCATGCGCCGGGGCGACTTCCTCCTCACCCCGGGCTGGCATTTCCACGGGCACCACAACCGCAGCGACGCGCCCATGGCGTGGCTCGACGGCCTGGACATACCTCTCTCGCACTACACCGGTTCCACCTTCTTCGAGTTCGGCCCGGACGAGGTGGGCGACCGCACGGCGCCCGCACGCTCCCGCTCCGAGCAGCTCTGGTCGCACCCGGGGCTCACGCCGGTCTCGGCCGCCGGGACGCCGCGGCCCAGTTCACCCATCGCCGCCTACCGCTGGGAGCACACCGACCGGGCGCTCGACGACCAACTCGCCCTGGAGCGGGACGGGTTCGCGGGCGTACTCGAACCGGGCCATGCCGCCGTGCGGTTCACCAACCCCACCACCGGCGGAGATGTGATGCCCACGATCCGCGCCGAGTTCCACCGGCTGCGCGCGGGCACCGTGACCGCCACACGGCGCGAAGTGGGCTCGTCCGTCTACCAGGTGTTCGACGGCGCCGGCACGGTACGCGTCGGGGAGCGCGAGTGGACCGTCGCACACGGCGACCTGTTCGCCGTGCCGTCGTGGCAGCCCCTCACGGTGGCCGCGGCGGGCGGCGAAGGGCTCGACCTCTTCCGTTTCAGCGACACCCCCGTGTTCGACCGGCTCCACCAGTCCCGCGTCCACATCGAGGACACCCCCGTCGAAGACATCCCGTCCGAAGGAGCCGCACGTTGAAGCTCGCCACCCTCCGCATCAGCGACACCGGGAGCACCGCCGCCGGCGGGGCCGCCCGCCATGGCTCGCGCACCGAGGCCGTACGCGTCGACGACGACGGCCACTGCACGGGCCTCGGCTTCGCCGACGTGGGCGAACTCCTCGCCCAGGACGGCTGGTTGGACACCGCGGCGACCGCACGGGCCTCCGGTACGCGGCATCCCCTCGACGCCGCCGACCTGGCGCCGGTGGTTCCGCGCCCCGGCAAGGTCGTCTGCGTAGGACTCAACTACCGCAACCACATACTCGAGATGGGACGCGAACTCCCCGAGCACCCCACGCTGTTCGCCAAGTACGCGGACGCCCTGATCGGTCCTCGCGACACGATCGAACTCGCCGAGGAGTCCCGACAGACCGACTGGGAGGCCGAGTTGGCGCTGGTCGTCGGCGAGACCGTGCGCCGCGCCGACGAGGCACGGGCGCGGCGGGCGATCGCCGGATTCACCGTCCTCAACGACGTCACCATGCGCGACTGGCAGTACCGCACCAAGCAGTGGCTTCAGGGAAAGACCTTCGAGGCCACCACCCCCGTGGGGCCCTGCCTGGTGACCCCCGACGAACTGCCCGGCGGCACCGCGCCCGCGCTGACCATGACCTGCTCCGTGGACGACGAGCCGATGCAGAAGGCCGACACGTCCGAACTGGTCTTCAGCCCCGTGGAGTTGGTCCGCTACGTCTCCACCGTCACCACTCTCCGGCCCGGCGATGTCATCGCCACGGGAACACCGGGCGGCGTCGGCCACGCACGGAAACCCCCGAGGTATCTCGCCGACGGCTCCCGCCTCGTGACGGAGATCAGCGGCATCGGGCGGCTGGAGAACATCGCGCGGCGGGCAGTCGATTGACCGCGCGCAGCACACGGGACCCGGCGGGCAGGGCGAACTCACCCGCGCCGCACCGCACTTCACATCCGCCGGACGACTCGCCCCGCACTTCGTCGGTACGGCACTGGATGGACGACGGCACCGGCCGGTTCCTCGCCGCCGTGAACGCCCTGCCCGACAGCGGCTTCGGCGCGCCCACGGCGCTTCCCGGCTGGACGCGTGCCCATCTCGTAGCGCACGTCCACCACAACGCGGAGGCGCTGATGCGGCTGCTCCACTGGGCCCGTACGGGCGAGCGGACCCCGATGTACGCGAGCGCCGGCCAGCGCCGGGCCGAGATCGAGGAGGGCGCGCTCCTCCCGGCGCCCCGGCTGCGCACCCTCGTACACGACTCGGCCGTCGAACTGGCCTCGGCCGTCGACGGACTGCCGGACGGTGCCTGGGACAACGAGGTCGTCACGGCACAGGGCCGTACCGTCCCGGCGCGCGAGGTGCTGTGGATGCGGACACGTGAAGTGGCGGTGCACGCGGTCGACTTGGAGGCCGGTACGGGCTTCGCGGACCTGCCCGCCGGCCTCAACGCGGCCCTGGCGGCGGACGCCGCACGCAAGCACGCGAACGGCGGCGACGGCGCCGCGGTCGCCGCCTGGCTGACGGGCCGCACGGCCGAGGCGCCACGTCTCGGTCCATGGCTGTAGGCGGAGCCGTGGCGGCAGCAAGGGGAGGACAGCGAACCGTGAACCACGTGAACAGCGCCGGCAACGACAGCCGGCGAATCGGCCGAATCCGCGAAGCCGGACGTGGACGTCGTCATCGCGGGCGGCGGCATCGCCGGGCTCGGGAACGCCTACGCGCTCGCCACAGCGGGGCACCGCGTCCGCGTGCTGGAGCGAGCCCCGGACTTCACCGAGATCGGCGCCGGGCTGCAACTCGCGCCCAACGCGACGCGTGTGCTGCGTGGTTGGGGCCTGCTGGACGAGGTCGTCGAACTGGGCGTGCTGCCGCGCCGACTGGTCTTCCGCGACATGCTCGACGGCACCCCGCTGACCCGTCTCGATCTGGACGACGTCTTCGAGGCCCGCTACGGAGCACCGTATGTGCTGATCCACCGCAGCGACCTGCTCCGTGTGCTCGTCTCGGCGTGCGAGCGCGCGGGCGTCGACCTCGTGCCCGATCACGACGTCGTCGGCGTGGAGACGGACGGCGACCGTGCCGTCGTGCACACGGCAGGCGTCCGTGCCCGCCACCGCGCCCAAGTCGCCCTGGCCGCCGACGGGTTGCGCTCCCGGCTGCGCGCACGCATCAGCGATGACGAGCCGGTCCCCTCCGGTTATGTCGCCTACCGGGGGGCGTTCCCCGTGGCCGAGGTCGCCGGGCGGCTCGGCGAGGACGCCCTTCGCGACGTCGTCGTCCATATCGGCCCCGGCTGCCATCTGGTGCAGTACCCGCTGCGCTCGGGGGAGATCTTCAACACCGTCGCCGTCTTCGCCTCGCCCGGCTTCCGGCGGGGAGAGAGCGACTGGGGCGGCCCCGACGAACTCGACGCGGCGTTCGCCGACGCCTGCGAGGAGGCGCAGCGCGGCCTGAAGTCCCTCTGGCGCGACCGCCGTTGGCCCATGTACGACCGTGAGCCCATCCCCAGGTGGGTCGACGGCCGGCTCGCCCTCACCGGCGACGCCGCCCATCCCATGCTCCAGTACCTCGCGCAGGGCGCGTGCCAGGCGCTGGAGGACGCGGAGTGCCTGGCGGCCCGGACCGTGAAGTACCGGGCGCCGGGCGGCGGTTGCGACTGGCCGGGTGCCCTGCGCGAATACGAGGCGGCACGTACGGCCCGTACCGCCGAAGTGCAGTACGCGGCCAGGGTGTGGGGTGAGACCTGGCACGTCGACGGCTTCGCCCGCACCCTGCGCAACACCCTTTTCCGCGACCGCGATCCGGCGGACTTCCGCCACGTCGACTGGCTCTACGCCGCCCCATAGAATCCCCCCATGGCGTTGAACGGGGAGCGACGGCCGATCGAACTGTCAGAGCTGGTACGGCAGTTGCGTACGGAACTGAAAGCCGCGGCGGCGGAGGGCGCGGACGCGGGCGAGTCGCTCCAGTTCGAGCTGGGCCCGGTGGAGATCGAGGCGACCGTGGCCGCGGGTCGTGATCTGGGGGCCAACGGCAAGGTGCGCTTCTGGGTCGTCGAGGCGGGCGGCGACGCCAGGTTCAACCGCTCGGAGACCCAGCGGATCACGCTCACGCTGCACCCGAAGGGCGTGCGCCCCGACGGTACGGCGTACTCACCGCGCATCTCCGGCGACCGGCTCCATGGCGAACGCTGAGCCCGCCGAGCGCCCCGCGCCCGACGGCGACCGCCCCTGGACCGAGCTGCCCAACGGCCGCACCGCCGAGATCATCGTCAGCAGACAGGACGGCGGCCAGGGCCGCGGCTCGGGCCATCTGGTCGCCTCCGGCGTGGTGTTGACGTGCGCACATGTCGTCCAGGGCGCCTCCAGCGTCCAGGTACGGTTCAACGCCGAACGCGAGCAGGAGCGGAAGTTCGAGGCGTCTACTGCCTGGGACCACTCGGGCATCGACGTAGCCGTCCTCACCTTCGAGCCCGGCGGAGACCGCGCCGAGCCCCACGAGTCGCATGAGCCCCGGGAACCCCATGAGCCCGGCGAGCCCGGTGATCCCCGCGCGTCCCGCGAGACCGGCCCGCAGGTACGGCCCGAGTCGTTCGCCCGCATCGGCGACCAGGCCGTACGGCTGGGCTGCGAGGCGAAGGGCTTCCCGCTGTTCAAGTACCGCCCGCCGCCGGAGGGCCCGCTCCGCGACGTCGCGCACATACAGGCCGAGTGCGTACCGCACGCCAACTCCCGTACACGCACGCTGGAGTTGGAGGTCGTACCGGCCCCGGACCCGGCCGCGGACCCCCGCCCGCCGGAAGACCGCGAAGGCCGGTACATGCCGTGGTCGGGCATGTCGGGCGCGGTGGTCTTCAGCGGCGGCCGGATCATCGGCGTGGTCACCGAACACCACCCCGCCGAGGGAGGCCGCCTCACCGCGAGCCGCGTCGACACCTGGAAGCAACTCGTCGCCGACGACGACCGGTTCAGGCACCTGGAGGAGCTGCTCGGCAGCGGCAGCCTCGACCCGGCGGCGCTGCCCGACGCGGCGGCGCCCCCGGTGCACCTCCCCGAAGGCGTACGCACACACCGCCAGGAGCTGGCGAACGGCATCAACCAGCGCAAGTACCTCACGAATCGCCAAGTGCCGTTCGTCAGCCCGGGAGAGACCCACGAGGCCGACCCGGAGAACCTTCTCGACCGGCTCTCGGCGATGTCCACACCGGGTTCGAGGCCCGGGGACCTGGGAGTGGTGCTGGTCGGCGCCGCCGGCAGCGGCAAGACGCGTACCTGCTTCGAAGTGGCGGAGAAGGCCCACGAGCGCGGCTGGTCCGTGCTGCACGTCGGACGGGAAGCGACCGCCTCAGCGGAGGAGCTGGCCGACGCCGTCGCCGCGCTCCACTCGCGCGGCGAGGACGTCCTGCTCGTGCTGGACTACCTGGACCGCTACACCGACCTCGACCACGACTTCGCCAACAAGGTCGAGGACCGGCGCACTTCGCGGGCGCGGCTGGCGTGCATCGCCTCGCTCCGCCCCGGCGCGGTGCAGAACGTGGAGGACCGCGAGCAGCTGCGGCTCTTCGAGACGATCGAGGTCTGCCAGGAGGAGTCCCATCAGCAGAGCGTGACCCGCGGCATCGTGGCGAAGGCCGCACCCGCCGCCGTCTACGCCTACGGCACCGACGAGGTCGCGGCCGTCTGCGGCACCCGGCCCGTGCTCGCTCTGCTCATCGCGAGAGCCATCGAGTACCGCGTCCTCGACGGCGAGGAGGACGTGCTGCCGCTGCCCGGTCTGCGCAACGACCGCGACCTGTCGTACTGGCTGAAGCAGCGGACCCGTGAGGACTTCGGAGACGCCCGTACGGGACTGCTGGCGTCCGCCGTGGCGGCCGCGGCCTGCACACAGCACTCCGACGCCGTGCACGACGCCGTGGCCGCGTTCCTCGAACGCCACGGCGACCGGGACTTCACCGGCGGCGACGTCGGAGTCGTAGGGCATCTGCGAGACCTGGGCTGGCTGCTCGAATCGGACGGCGAACTCGACGTCCTCCACGACTTCGTCGCCGACGAACTCCTTCAGCAGGCGCTGCTGCCGACCAGGACGCGGCTCGAAGGCGCCACGGCCGCCACGATGTTCTCGGCCTTCCTCGTCTCCCTGCGCACCTTCCGTCTCGCCGCCGGCCACATACGCCGCTGGAGCACCGACCTCGAAACAGGCAAACGAGAGGACGTACGGCGGGTCTGCGACAACTGGCTGCGAAGGGAGGGCGCCGAGGCCCTTGCCCGACTCGCCGCCGACGAGGCGGACTTGGCGGAGAGCGGCCGGATGCTGCTGGCCCTGCTGTCGGGGCCGCCATGGCAGTCCGGAGCGGTCGCCGCGTGGGACAGGCTCGTCACGCCCTGGCTGAAGAGGGCCGAAGACGCCGAGTACGCGGAGGAAGGCGCAGCGCACCTCGCGCACACCTTCCTCGCCGACGCCGTGCGCAACACCTCCGACTCCGTGCCCGAACGCCTCTCCGCGGCCGCCCTCACCTGGACCGAGGAGCACCCGGACCGGCGCCGCGAGACCCGTACCGTCCTCGAAGCGCTGCTACGGGCGCCCGGCCTGTGCGCGGACCACCGGGCCGAGGCCGCACGCCGGGCCGTGGACTGGCTCGGCGCACACGGCACGACCTGGGCCGCCCGCCCCCTCGCGCTCACCGAGACGCTTCTCACCCGTGACGACCTGCCCGAGGGCACCGCCGAGGAAGCGGTACGCAGGGGCCTGGACGTCGCCGAGTCGCACCTTCCGGTGCCCGCCACGGCACATGTGCTGGACGCCGTGCTGCGCGTCTCGCGCCGTCCCGCTCTCCAACCGGGGCCGCGCGAACGGGTGTTGGTCCTCGCCCTCAGATGGGTCAGACGCCATCCCGGCTCGGACGCCGCCTCCTTCGTGCTCGCTCCGCTGCTCCAGCAGCCCGACCTGGACGACGCCCGTACGCAGGCCGTCTTCGACCGTTCCCTGGACTGGCTCGGCGACCGCCGCACAGCGCCCCTGGCCACCTTCGTACTGCGGCATCTGCTCAAACACCCCGCGCTGACCGGGAAACGGCTCGGCAACGCGACCGGCATCGCGATGGACTGGCTCGCCGAGCGGGGCGGGGACCGCTACGCGACGTTCCTGCTGACGCCTCTCCTGCTGCGCTCCGACCACGGGCAGGACACCGGCACGCTCGTCGCCCTCGGACTGGACTGGCTGAAGGCCCACCACCACCGCGAGGAAGCACACTTCCTGCTGCGCGCCGTACTGGAACAGCCCCGACTGCCCGAAGGCGCACCGGAGTCGGCGGCGGCATACGCGAGGGCCTGGCTGGGCAAGGACGACCACGGCGTCACCGAGAACGCCAGGTCCGTGCTCTCACCGCTGCTGAAGCGCCGCGAGCTCTCCCACACCTACGACCACTGCGCCGCCGCCCTCCGCTGGCTCGGCGTGGAGGCCAACCTCGGCTCGGAGCAGGCGAGTTTCGTACTCGGTCCCCTGCTGAACCATCCCGCGCTCGGCCCGCACACCCGGGATGCGGGCAAGATCGCCCTCCGCTGGCTGGACCGTCATCCGCAGTCCGAGAACGTGTCGTACGTACTCGGGCCGCTGCTGTCGCTGTACGGCTTCGACGGGGACTGCGAGGGAGAGCGGGCCGGGGGGCGGGACGGCGAGCCGGGCGCTGTGGGCCGGGGCGCCGAGGCGACGGGCGTGCGCGGGGGCGCCGAGGCGGGCGGCGTGGGCCGGGGCGCCGAGGCGGTCAGTGTGCGCCGGGGCGCCGAGGCGGGCGGCGGGGCCGACCCGGTCGCCCTGGGCTTCGACTGGCTTGCGGGGCACGGCACTTCACCGGCGGCACGCTTCGTACTGGCGCCTCTGCTGCGCCCGGACCGGGCGGGAGCGCGGGCGGCTCCATCGGCCCTCGCCTGGCTCGGCACCGGCGACAACAGCACGCTCAACGACGCCCTCTACGTCCTGGAGCGGCTGCTGACATGCCCGGGGCTGGACTCGGACCTCACCTCCGAGGCAGTCGCCCATGCGCTCGACTGGCTCGACGTCCACCACGCCTCGCCGGGCGCCCTGCGGGTACGTGAACCGCTGCTGCGCGGCCCGCTCACCGAACTGCCGCTGCGGGACCGCACGGTGACGCGAGTCCTGGACTGTGCGGGGCACGGCCACCTGTCGTTGTCGGGCTCGATTCTGCGGCGCCTGCTCGACCTGGGCCCCCTGTCTCCCGGACCGGCCGCCGCCCTCGCCCGGTCGGCGTGGGAGCGAGCCGACGCACAGGCGAGCAAGGGGGCCCTCGAGACGCTGGCGTGGGCCCTGGGGCGCGACGACGTCCCCTCCGACGCCTTGGAGAAGCTCGCCGACCTGGCGCTGCAACGGCTCGACGGCGACCAGTTGCTGAGCAACTCCCGTACGAAGCTGCTGAGGGCCCTGCTGAGCCGTACCGACCTGGACGCCACACGGTCCGCCGAAGCCGTGTCCCGGGCGCTGGCGTGGCTGGACGCGCGGGGCGACGTCTCCTTCGCGGGCGTGATCCTGGGGCTGCTGCTCCGGCGCCGGGACGTCATCGGTCGTACGGGGCCGCCGGGCACAGAAGCCGCCCCCGGCGCCGAAGGCGGCCACCACGCCGAAGGTGGCCCCGGCCGACTGGTCGCAACGGCCTTCGAATGGCTCGGCGTTCACGCCACGCACCCCTACGCGGCGGACGTCCTCTGCGGGCTGCTCGAAGCGTCCACTACGGGCGGGAGTGAGCGCCGAGGGGTCCTGACGAGCGAGCAGGAGGCCGAGTGCGTACGCCTGGCCCGCGCCTGGTTCGAGGAGGCGGACCTTCAAGACCGGCCCGCCGGACGGCGGTTGGCGGAGCTGATGGGAGGGCGGGGGTAGGGCGTACGGCACGGCGGGTGCGCGGGGCGCGGCGGGCGTCGGGGCGCCGTGCGCACCTGGGTACTCCCGGGCCGGGTCCCGGGGTCAGATCCCGGGGTCGAAGTCGCTCACCAGGGCCCGTGCGCGGACCAGTTGCTCGTCCGGCATCGGACACGACCGGCGGGACTTCGTATCGAAGTGGACGCCGGTCAGCACCGTGACGGCGGCGACCTCCCCGGTGGCGACGTTCTCCATCCGATGACAGAAGCGGATCACCTTCTCCCGCACCTCCAGCAGCGCCGACCGCACCGCGACCACGTCCCCCGCCAGCAACTCCCGCTGGTAGCTGATCCGTTGGTCGACGGCGACCATGCCATGGCCGCTGCCGCGCAGATACTCGGGCGTCACTCCGAAGCCCGCGAAGAGCTGCCATGTGGCCTCGTCGAACTTCCCCACGTACCACATGACGTTCATGTGCCCCATCTGGTCGCAGTGCCAGGGGTAGACCGTCCCGCGGTACGTCTCCACCCACCCCGCAGTCGCATCCGCGGCATCGGCGGCGGCATCGACTGCCTCCTCGGCGGCCATGGCCTCGTCTCCCTCGCTCGCCCCCGGTACGTGCATGTACGTCCCGTGCCCGCACGGCACGTTAGCCGACGTTAACCGCAGCAGGCGAGGCTTGCCGCGCCGGCCGGAGCATCCGCCCGCCCGGGGCACGCCCCGGCGGCTCCTCGCGAGACGGGAACAAGCCGGGCACCGTATGAGTAAGCCCCTCCCCGGTTCATACGGTGCCCACATCGCCGGAGGCCGCGCCCGCGCTGAGCCCCGCCTCCGGCCCCGGCCGCCCTCCCGAAAACCCCTGGCAGGCGCTGCCGCGCACGGCTACCGTCCGGGCAAAGGACACAGAGCGTGGCCCCGCGGAGGTCCATGCGGACCAGGGGAGGCCAAAGGGTGAGGCACGAACGCCAAGTGCTCGTCTTCGACGCGGACGACACGCTGTGGGAGAACAACGTCCTCTTCGAGCGGGTCATCGAGGACTTCCTGGACTGGCTGGCACACCCCACCCTCGACAAGCGCCAACTGCGCGCCGTGCTCGACGACATCGAGCGGGCCAACACCGTCGCACACGGCTACGGCACACAGTCACTGCTGCGCAGCCTCGGCGACTGCGTGGAGCGTCTGCGCAGCCGCCCGGCGACAGCACAGGAGCACGAAGAGATCAAGGAGCTGGCCGCGGCGCTCATCGACCACCAGGTGGAGCTGATCCCGGGAGTCGCCGAAACCCTCACCGCACTCCGCGACCGGCACGACCTCCTGCTGCTCACCAAGGGCGACCCGGACGAGCAGCAACGCAAGATCGACATGTCACAACTGGGCCACCACTTCCGGGAGATCGGCATAGTCCCGGAGAAGAACGACGCGACGTACCGCAGCTTCATCGACACCCACGGCCTCACACCGTCCACGAGCTGGATGATCGGCAACTCCCCGAAGTCGGACATCCTCCCCGCCCGCCAGGTCGGCATGAACGCCGTCTTCATCCCCAACCCCCACACCTGGGTCCTGGAGCACGACGAACTCGACCCGGCCGACAACCAGGTCCTGCACCTTCAGACCTTCCGCGAACTGACGAACCACTTCTGAGGCGCGAGGTGTCCGAGGATCGGGCTCACGGCCTACGGATCACTGGGCACGGGTCACGGGTCACAGCCCACGGATGGAGTGTGGGCACCGGGGCGAACTGACCGCGCCGGTGCGCTGAACTCCCGTTTGGAGGAACGATGTTCGCGATAACCCTGGGCGACGACGCCGAACTCCGCCCCCTCGAACCATGGCAGGCCGAGGAGTTCCTGGCCCACATGGACCGCGGACGGGAGTTCATCGGGCAGCACATCGGCCTGCCCGACGCCGTCCCGGACCTGGAGTCCGCCCGCGCCTACCTCCAGTCGTACGCGGACAAGGCCGCATCCGACACCGGCCGCATCTACGGCATCTGGAAGAACGCCACCCTGGTCGGCGGCGTCCTCTTCCGTACCATGGACGTCCCCCAAGGCACCGCCGAGGCAGGCTGCTGGCTGGAACCCTCGGCCACGGGCAAGGGCCTCGTGACCCGCGCTTCACGCATCATCATCGACTGGGCTGTGCGGGAACGCGGCATCCACCGCATCGAATGGATCACCTCCTCCGAGAACGCCCCCAGCATCGCCGTCGCCCGCCGCCTGGGCATGACGCAGGACGGCGTCCTCCGCGAGAGCTACCCGTACCGGGGAAAGCGCCGCGACATGGAGATCTGGTCGGTGCTGGGCCCGGAGTGGCGAGAGCGGCGGGCAGCGCAGCGAGCGGCGTCCGGCACGGTCGCCCCCAACGAGCGCTGAGCGCCGACGACTTCACGAACGCGCGCACCTTGGGGGCCGGGGGATGGCGGCCGGACCTCCGCTGCGCCCTCGCTCAGTTATCCGACTCCTCGACATGATGGCCGGGGCGCTCGCTCTGTACGCCCCTCTCGTCCTGCGTACGCGAGGAGTAAGGGTCATCCGTACGCCGGGAGTACTTGGTGGGACCACCGGGACGCACGGGCCGCCCCAGGGCGCCGGCAGCCAGCGGACCGTCGCCCTCCCGGCCCCGCTCGCCCGCCAACGCGCCGCCACGGCTGAAGTGCAGGGCCCGGCCTCCCTGTTGGGTTCCCGTCTCTCCCCGCTGCGCGATGTGGTCGAGGTTGCCGCCTATGCCTTGGCGCGCGGACGGCACCGACGGCGTCGACGGCCTACGACCGGCGGCGGCGTCCATGGCCCTGCCACCGCTCCCTGCGGATACCCCCGGCACGGCACCGGCACCGGCACCGAGACCACCTGGCACCGCGCCTCCGGCGCCCCGGCTCGCGCCCACGCCTGAACCGGGCGCGGGACCGCCACCCATGACCCCGCCCCCGGGCACGCCCGAACCCGTAATCCCCGAAGAACGAGGCGGCACTTCCCCTCCCTGCGGGCGCGGAGCGTTCGCTGTCCCGCCCGAGATGCCGTCGACTCTGATGGCGGCGGCTTGATTTGCGGCAGAGCCGGACTGCTCCGGCATGGGCACGCTCCTCCCGACCACGGGCCCGCCGCTCCCTGCCGCACCGACGATCACTGCCCCGTCGGCCCGTCGGCCGAGGCTCACCGGACCGGAGACGGGAGCGACACCCCCGGGCTCTCCGGGATAGTCACCCCCGTCGCCCCCCTGCCCGGGCGGCAGCTTCATCTGCCACGAATTCATCGCCTGCGTCTGCGAGTTGTACGTAAGAGCCAGCTCCACCATCAGGGCCACTGCCTTGGACCGGTCGTCCTTGCCCGCCGGGAGGCCGGGATCGCCGTCGTCCGGAGCCCTCCGCTCGCCCAGGTCCCCCCGGAATCCGGGGTCCAGCCTGCCGCCGCCGCGCGAAAAGGCACCGCCGATCCGGTTGACGGCGTCCCCGAAGCTGCGGCGCTTCCCCAGCGCCTCGATCTTCGGCTTGATCTCGCTGAGCCGCTCGCCCGCGTTGCGCATCGCGGTCGCGATGTAACGCGCGTACGTACCGCAGTCGCCGAGCTGCTTGCTGACCTTGCCCGCTTCCCTGGCGAACGCTTCGGCGGCCTCGCCCTCCCAGTGCTGAAGCAGATTCCGCACGGTCCGGTCGAAGTCGCCCTTGACGCTGCCGCCGCCGTGCACCAGGAGATCGTGGATGTTCTCCCATTCCTCGGCGACGTTCAGGACCAGCTCAGGCTTGGCGTCGACCACCATGGCCTTCATCGACTCCAGGTCCTCACCCGTGGCGAACGGGGTCTTGACCTCACCCGCGTAGTACGTCCCACCCGAGTCCCCGTACTCCCCGCCGATTCCAGCCTGTCCGCCGTCCATCTCGCACTCGCCCCCGACCGCTCGCTACTCCCCGGCCCCTGAACGAGCGCCGTTCATGCCGTTCTTCGCCTCGTACTCGGCGTTCTGATAGTTGCCGTGCACGATCTTCGTCTTCGTACCGAAGTCGTCGATCGCATCGTTGATGACGCGGATGATCTCCTCGATGTGGGCCTTCATCTGCCGGTGCGCGGAGGTCAGTTCGGTGCTCTCGACGAACCGGTGACTCCCGAGCGCCCCGTCGGGAAGGTAGGTGTTGTACTTGCTCTTGGTCACCGACTCGCCCATGGCGGTCGTCAGACGACCGAGCTTGCGCACCGTCTCCTCGAGTTCGCTGAGATCGACTCGCGTCCCACGCACCGACTGCGTCCTCCCCCGTCCCGATTCGACGCGTACGTACGGCAGTCGCGGCCTGCCCCGGCAGTGCCCCGCCCGGCGAGCACCGTCACTTCGCGGGTGCCGTACGTGTTTCTCCACACCCTAATGAGGACCACTGACAGCCCGTCAGTTCGCTGCTCGCACGCACCCCACCGCGCACGGAACCCGGCCCTACGGACGGTTCTCCCGTCACCCTGCGTCGATCTGCCCCGCAATCGAGAAACGGACTCCAGTCCTACGGAGCGAGGCACACAAACGCCGTACGCCACACCCGAGTCGCCCCGCACGGTGACACAGGATCGTGATACGCACCCTTGAGTCGCATACGAGATCTCCGCACAAACTCCACGCGGGAAATGCGAGCACCTCCACGGCAGAGGCCCGCCGCTGATGCCGAATGCGGCTCAGCAAAGCGGGAGTCGGAGACGCCGGTCAGGTCCGTCCCACAGCGATGAATGCGAACGGCCGGGGCCCGAAGGGCACTTGATGACATGGCAGCCCCCTCATGTAGCGTCGTGAGCCGATGTCTTGATCACACGGGCAGCGACAACGGGGAGAGCACGCGGTGAGTGAAGAGTTCCGGATAGACGTCCCGCGCGTCGAGAAGATGGTGGACAAGCTCGGCGAATCCACCGAGCGGATGCAGCAGGCGCGGACCCGGCTCAAGAAGGTCGGCCCGAAGACCCTCGGCACCGAGGGCCTCGACGAAGCGTGCGACACCTTCCAGTCGGAGTGGGAGGACGGCATCAAACGCATCGAGGACAGCGCCAAGGACATAAAGGACCGGCTCAAGACGACCGTCGACGCCTACAAGGCCGGCGAGGAAAAAGAAGCCAAGACGTACGGGCAAGGCTGAGCACGAACGGGGGAAGACATGTCCTGGCGCAGCATGTTCATCGAGGACGACAGCAGTTGGCCCGGCCTGGGGTTCAACCCGGCCAAGGGCGACACGGAGGCGATCGACCTCCTCGCCTCCGACGTCAAGGCCGTCGGCGACGAACTCGAAGAGCTGGACCAGTTGATCAAGTCGGTGGGCGAACGCGGCGGCGCGTGGGAAGGCGAAGCCGCCGAACGGTTCACCAAGAAACTCGGGGAACTCCCCAAGTACCTCAAGCAAGGCACCGACTCCATGCACGACTGCGCGAAAGCGTTGCGCACGTGGCACGGAAAGCTGCAAGAGCTACAGCAACGCGCGGAACGCACCGAGGCCGACGCAGTCGAAGCGCGCAAGCGGGCCAAGCAGGACGCCGACCGTTACAACTCCCTCAACGAGCGCTATGCGGGCGTCATGATGGAAGCCGACCAGGTCAAGCGCGTCAACTCCATGCTGGAAGAGGCCAAAGGCGACGTCGACGCGTCCAACGAACGCATCGACCAGCTCGTCCGCGAAGGCGAGAAGATCCTCGCCAACTGGAAGGACAGAGCAGGCGAGGCGGAACGCGCCATCCTGAAGGCCAGCGAGAACCACCCGCCGGACCTCGGCCTCTGGGGCCGCATCTCGGACGCCCTGTCGGAAGGCTGGCGGGACTTCAAGGAGTGGCTGATCGACAACGCGGACACGTTGTCGAACTGGTCGGCGGGGCTGGGGGTCGCTGCGATCGCGGTCAATGCGATTCCCGTGGTCGGCCAGGCGGCATCCGTGGTTTTGGCGACAGCTTCTTCGCTGTGCGCTGCGGGCGCCATGGCGGGCCACTGGATGGACAACGCCCGCGGCGGAAAGACACCCGGCTGGAAGATCGGCCTCGACGCGCTGGGCACCATTCCCGTTGTCGGCGGCGCCACGAAGGGGGCCATCGCGGGGATCAAGGGCGGTACCGGCCTGGCAGGCAAAGCCGGGAGTGCAGCACGCGGTTTGACCGGCAGGGTGATCGAGAAGGGCCAGCCCGTCAACCACATCTACCAGAAGCTTGAGAACCCCATCAGTACGAAACTCATCAACGGCAGCCTGAAAAAGGCGTTCGGCAAGACAGAGGACGTCGTGCCGGCCGCAGCGACCACGGCGACCATCAAGGGTGCCACCGCCGTGAAGGGCGCATGGGAACAGTTGCAGAAACCAGACCCCGGCTCAACCTCGGTTGTCGCACCTTCCAGCGATCGCTTCCACCAGACTCTCGCCGCTTGAGCTACAGGCCCAGCAGCGACCAAGGCAACGAAACGGAGCCCATGGAGACTCCACAGTCAGGCGTCAGTGCGATCCGGGACAGGGAAGCGTCCCCCGAAACGGGGGCTTCCCGTCTTCGCGCCGGGTGGATCATGCCGCCGTTCTTCCACGAACTGCCTGTTGACGCTCCCGACGCGGATTCCGCGGCCGCACGTCTTCGCGACATCGCTACCACGGTTCTGGCGGATCGTCCCGTGGACGACCAGTACGCGTTCGCCGTCACTCTCGGCTCACAACTGGAGCCGATGGCGCAGGGCAACGTCATCTATGCCGGATTGTGCTTCCTGGAGGTGGAGCAGCAGCCCACTTCCTCCACGGTTCTCGTGGCACAACTCCCGCACGACAACGACGATGAGTCCGTCGTTCCCACTCTGCTCGACACTCTGAAGCGTGCGTACCCCGACCACGAGGTCGAGCAGACGGACCTGCCCTGCGGCCCGGCCGTCTCACGTATAGGCCCGTCACCGTTTGCCGTTGAGGACGCTTCGACAGGTGACGTCACACCGGTGCAACGGCAGATCATTCAGACCTATGTCCCTTTGCCGGGGACCGGCGAGATGCTTCTGTTCGAACTCGGTGTCTTCTCTGCACAGGGCTGGGAACTGCACTCCGAAGTCTTCGCGGAAATCCTGAAAACGATCGACCTCGCCACCGATGAAGAGATCGCCGAGGCCGAGATGCTTGCACGGCTGGGCGACTCGTCTACCCGCTCTCGCGGTGAACTTGACGAAGAGACCAAGCAGGATTTCGCCGGCATCTCCGCCGAAGTGTTGCATGCGTGCGTGGGACGGGACCGGTTCGCACCGGAAGCGGAGCGGCTGTCCGCCACGGTCTGCCCCGACTGCTGGGGCAAGGCGCTGCGCTCCCCTTGTCTCGTCCGGCACGAGTGGCGCCTCAGCGATGTGCCCGAAGCGGTCCTGCGGGAGGCGACGAACAGCGCCGAGTCACGCCTTCCCAGCCTCGGGTGGCATGTGGCAGACCTCCGTCCCCACACATACATCCGGGCCCACACGGAGAGACACACGGTCGTCGTTACCATCGACGTCGCACAACGCAGACTTCTGGCGGAGGTCACGTCGATGTGCACGCGCTTGTCCAACAACTCCTTGGCGGATGAGTTCGGTTGACCGCTTCAGGAGCCGTCGAGCATCGCAGTGACGCCCCCAGCCAGTACCCTCCCACGGACTCCGCCAGTAGAGGATCGAAACCATGGCCACAAAGAAGCTCTTGGAACGGGTCAGGGACGCATTGCCTCAGAACGAGGACTTCATTGCGGCCTTCGAGTCCGAACCGTCGTCGACTTCTGGAAACAAGCCCATTGCGCCTGCGGAGTGCCGACCTTCGGTCTTCGAAGGCATGGCGCAACCAAGCGACATGTATGGCACGGTCTTCTCCCTGCTGTACAGGATCATCGCCAATGAGGTCTTCCCGAGTTCAGCACCCGTTTACAGCGATCCCGCGCAACGCGAGGAGTGCAAGCAGAAGAATCGGGTGTTCTACGGGGGTGGGGAAGCGACGCAGGACAACTGACGGCTGCGCTTCAGCCCCGCTCCAAGACCGGCGTGATCAGCGTTCTCGCCCTGACCGGCTCTGGGCTCCGCATCGTCTACATCCAGCGCCGCCGAGGAAGCATGTACCGACTGCGCAGCGGGTCCGAACTCGGCTGGGCATACCCGCTCGACCAGCTCTCATGGATCCGCAAATGTGCAGGCAAGAACGTCGAGTTCGGTTTCCCGGACGGTTCGTGGACCACACTCGTCGTCCACACCGACGAGGAACTTCAGCAGTACTTCCCCTCGATGCTGCCCGAAACGGCAGGCGTTCCGTGGTGACTCCCGGTTGCGTACAGGAAGCACAGTCCGACCCGGCTGTGACTCAGCCAGGCCGGTAGCGCGAGCCTCTCAGTTGTACGGCGGCTGCTGCGGCGGAGTCGCCGACTGGGCGTACGGGCCCTGCTGGTACGGGACTTGGCCGCCCGAGTAGCCGCCCGGGGCTCCGGGACCGCCCGGGCCCCCGGGGCCGTTGTTGCGGTTCCTCTTGCGGCGGCGTACGAGGACGATCGTCAGGACGATGCCGCCGACGAAGAGAAGCGCGAGAATGCCTGTGATGGTCCACAGGATCACGAACTCCTTGTCGGCCTGCTCCTGTTGAGCCTTCGACTCCCGTTCCTTCTCGGCTACCTTCTCTTCGTTTTGGAGCTCTTGAGGCAACGAGAGCGGGCCGTACTTGGAGCCCTTCGGGATGTCCTTCTGGAGCGCGGCGAGCGGCCGGATGGAGCCGTAGCCGTACCGTTCGTCGGGGAGCTTCGCACCCTTTTCGGCGGCGGGCATCTCGGCTGTCTTCGTCAGGCGGTTGACGATCTGGCCGGCGGTGAGGTCGGGGTACTTCGAGCGGACGAGAGCTGCGGCAGCAGATGCGAACGCAGCCGAGTCGGACGTTCCGGTGCCGTAGACGTAGTAGTCGCTGTTCTCCCCACCAGCGGTGAGAACACGCGTTGCTGGAGCTGTGAGCAGTGTCTTCGGTCCCCGGTTTGACTTCTCCCAAATCGTTCCGTCCCTGTTGATCCCCCCGACGGGAACCATTCCGGGGTAGGCAGCCGGGTACTCAACTGACTTTCCGGAGTTGCCAGTTGAAGCGAAGATCGGCACGTCTTTCTTCAGCGCATACGTGACTGCTTCGGCCTCATCAGTGTTCTTGATGCTGCCGCCCAGCGAAATGTTGATGACGGAAGCCCCGTGATCAACTGCGTACTTGATGGAATCAACGAGACCATCTGGGTCATCCCCCCTGTCGCGAATGGGGAGAATTTTGACTTCCGGGGCAAGCCCCATGATTCCGTCTGCCTGCCCCGCACCATGCCCGTGACCGGCGATCATTGCCGCAATCCCGGTGCCGTGATCGTCGCCCTTAGCCGGGACAGGGGACCCGCCGTTGACGAAATCCTTGCCCTTTAGAACGTTGCCCTTGAGGTCAGGGTGTTGAGCGTTGACGCCGTCGTCGATGACAGCGACAGTCTCGCCCTTCCCCTTCGTGACCTTCCAAACTGACTTAGCATCGAACGCGTCAAGCACCCATTGCTTGTCTCTGACGTCATCAGCAACGGCACTCGAAGCTGAAGCGAAGATCAGCGCCCCAGTCAGCGCTGTACTGCTGATGACACGCAGAGTTCGCGTGATGCCCATCTGTCTGAGTCCTCTTTTCCCGGCGGAAGGGGTGCGGCCTGATGGCCGCACCCCCAGCTTGCGGTACTTCGTAGTGTGCCGGTGGTTCGTCAGCCGATCGAGGGCGGGGCCACGTCGCGCCGCTCGGGCATCCAGGTCTCTTCGTCCTCGACGAGGTAGTCCGGACGCTCTCCCTGGCGGTTCTCGCCTTCCTTGCGGCGGGAGTTGTTGCCTGCGGCACCGTGACCCATCACGCCGCCGGTCTTCCCGCGCGCGCCTGCCTGCGTGCCACCGCGACTGGAGTGCAGCCCTTGGCCGCCCTGCTTGGCAGCGCCCTTCCCCTGCTGGGGGGTGTCGAGCACCCCGCCGCGCGAACGTGCAAGCGGTCCCCGCCCTGCGGCGGCGCCCACCCCCTTGCCTGCGGCTCCACCGGCACCTCCGGCACCTCCGGCGCCAAGTCCGGCGGGAACGCGACCACCGACGCCTCGGCCCGCACGTGCGCCGAGACCCGCAGCACCACGGCCCGCCCCGGCCTGGCCGACGTAGCCCGGACCGCCAGGCACGCCGCCCATACCGGGGCCAGTTCCTGCGGCAGGACCACCGCCCGAGACGCCGCCGGCAGGTGCTCCCGAACTCGCCCCTCCGGGCCGCGGGGTCGTCGCGGTCCCACCCGAGACTCCGTCCACCTTCGTGGCGGAGGCGGGCGTGCCAGAGGCAGCGGGCGACGTCGACTTCGGCGTCGTCCTACCGACCGAACTGCTGGTCCTGGAGGCACCGGCCGCTACCGCCCCCGGGCCACCGTCATCAGGAGTCACCGCAATGGGAACAGGGGCGACGCCTCCGGGGTCCCCTGGGTAGTCTTCCCCGTGGTTCCGGGGCGGCGGCTTCTTGTTCCACGACCCCATCGTCTTCGCCTGCGACGTATACGTGAGCGCCAGTTCCTCCATGTGCGCCGCGGCCTTGAGCTGTTCTTCCTTGCCCGCCGAGAGGTCGCCGTCGTGGTTGTCCAGGGCCTTCTGCGCGCCCTGGTTGCCCTGGATCTCGGCCTTCCACTTGGTGTCGTCGCGCGAGAAGCCGTCGCCGATCTTGTCCATCGCGCTGCCGAAGCCGCTCGGCTTCTCGATCGCGTCGACCTTCGGCTTGATCTCGCTCAGCTTGTGGCCGACGTTGCGCATCACGGTGGAGGTGCGCGTGGCGTAAGTGGCGCAGTCGGTGATCTGCTTGCTGATCTGCTTCGCCCGCTTGGCGAACTCGTCGGCCGACTCGCCCTCCCAATGCTGGAGGATGTGGTCGACGGCCTTGTCGAAGTCGGTTTTGACGGTGTCGGTCAGATGCTTGTGGATGTTCTGCCACGCGTCCGCCACGTCGAGGACCTGGCCCGGGTTGGCGTCCGCGAGCATCGCCTTCATCGAGTCGATGTCCTCGCCGGTCGCGAACGGGGTCTTGACCTCGCCCATGTAGCACATGTTGCCGGTGTCGGTGAAGTTGCTGAGCCCAGCCTCGTCGCCCATGTCGTCCTAGCCCCCTGACCGTTAGTTCCCGGACCCTGAACGGCCGCCGTCCATGCCGTACTTCGCGTCGTGCTCGGCGTTCTGGTACTTGCCGTGCGCCTTCTTCGTCTTCGTGCCGAAGTCGTCGATCACATCGTGGATCACCCTGATGATCTCCTCGATGTGCGACTTCATCTCCGTATGCGCGTTGTCGATGTCCGTCTGCTCCGCAAAGCCTTTGCCCAGCGCGTTCTTGGGGAGGAAGGTGTTGTACTGACTCTTGGTCACCGAATCACCCATGGCGGTCGTCACCCGACCGAGCTTGCGTACCGTCTCCTCTAGTTCACTGAGGTCGACTCGCATCTCACCCACGACTGCGCCTCCCCGTTCCGTCTCCGTCATGCGGCCTGGCCGCTCCACCCTGCGCTTTGCAGGTGTGTGTAGGCCGTTCCAGCCGCAGCGGGCGAACAGCCGTACACCATGGTGCCTTACGCGCGTATCAGGTACACCCTAGTAAGTGCCACTGACAGTCTGTCATCGGTCCACCATGACCAGCGGGCCCTTCCACGGAATCCGGCCGACGGGACCGGTTGTGCCCGCACCGTGCGCGTATCCGCCCGTGAGCGCCGAAGCGGATGCCCCGGCACCGGAGAGCAAAGGGCGCAAATGCCGTATGCCGGTGCCCAGCCGTACGGGATCAGCGATACCGGATCGTGATGCGGACAGGGAGCAATCGATGACAACCGCTCCGCCCCTCAGCCCCCCACCGCCGTCTGCGGCCGGATCGGCAGCCGGTTGACCGGCATGCCCGTGGCCGCACGTACCGCCGCCGCGACCGCCGCAGGGGACGTGACCACCGGGACCGCCGAGGCGGCCTTCGCGCCGAAGGGCGCCACCACGTCCTGTTCCTCGATGAGTTGGACGATGCGGATGTCCGGCGCGTCCAGTGCCGTCGGCAGGGCATAGCCCGTGAAGTCCGGCTGGCGCACCACCCCGCGGTTGATGCGCAGGTGTTCGGTGAGGGCCGCGCCCACGCCCTGGGTGACGCCCGCCTCGATACGGGCGTTGAGCTGACGCGGATTCAGTACGCGGCCGACGTCCTGCGCGATGGCCATCTCCACCACGCGGATGGAGCCGAGCTCGACGTCCACGTCCACGACGGCGCGTACGGCGGCGAAGGCCAGCCCCACGAAGGCGTCGCCCTGCCCCGTCTCGTCCAGCGGCTCCGTCGGATGGGGCCTGCACTGGGCGGTGGCCCACAACTCCTTGTCCTCCAGGGCCTCCACGACCGTCGTGGACAGCACCCCGTCGTAGGAGGTGATCTTCCCGTCGGCGATCGTCAGCAGCTCCGTCGACATCCCGAACTTCGCCGCCAGCGGCTGGAGAAGCTGCGTGCGCACCATCTTCGCCGCACGTTCGACCGCGCCGCCCGACACCCATGTGTGCCTGCTGTGCGCGCCCGGGCCCGCGGGCGGCTGGTCCGTGTCGACGGGGGCGACGTGCACCTCGTCGATGCCGAGGGTCTCCTGGACGATCTGGCGGGCGAGCGTCGTGAAGCCCTGGCCGGTCTCCACCGCGGCGCACATCACCGTCGCCACGGGCCCGTTGACCTTCACGGTGGCCGTGGAGACCTCGTCGGCGCCCTCCGCGCCGAGCATGTGCACCATGCCGAGCGCGTAGCCGACTCCGCGGCGCACGGCGCCCGGTTCGCCCGCGCCCTCGGGTCCGCCGGGGAGCAGCCAGTCGCGTTCGGGGCTGTCCTTGGGCAGGGCGGGCAGCGGCGTCTCCCTTACGGCGCGCAGCAGTTCGGCGACGGGCGCGGGGCAGGTGACGGTCTGGCCGATGGGCAGCAGGTCGCCGGTGGCGAGGACGTTGCGCATGCGCAGGTCGGCCGGGTCCATGCGCAACTGGGCGGCCAGCTTGTCCATCTGGCCTTCGTAGGCGGCGCAGACCTGCATGGCGCCCTCTCCGCGCACATGCCCGGAGGGCGGGTTGTTCGTGCGTACGGCCCAGCCGTCGATCGTCGCGTGCGGTACGACGTATGGGCCTGCGGCGAAGGAGACGGCGGCGGCGAGAGCGTCGGCGGTGGTGTCGGCGTAGGCGCCGGCGTCGAGGAGGATCTGGGCCTCCACCCTCAGCAACCGGCCCTCGCTGTCGGCGTGATGGCGGTAGCGCAGCAGCGTCGGGTGGCGGTGTGCGTGGCCGAGGAAGGACTCCTCGCGGGTCGCGGCGATCTTCACGGGGCTGCCGGTCTTCATCGCCAGCAGGCCCAGCGGCACCTGGAGTCCGGTGTCCTCACGGTCGCCCATCGCACCGGGCACCCCGGTGACGACGATCTTGACCTGCTCGGGCGGCAGCCCGAAGCAGGCCGCGGCGAGATCGCGGTCGGTGTGCGGGTCTGTGGAGGCGGTGTAGATCTCGACGCCGCCGTCGGGGCGCGGCACGGCCAGGCCCGCCTCGGCGCCGATGGGCGCGGGGTCCTGGCGTCCGATGCGGTAGAGGCCCTCGACGACGATGTCGCCGGTGACGTCCTGGTCGCCGAAGCGCAGCGGGATGTGGCGGATCAAGTTGCCGTCGGGGTGCAGCGGTTCGGCCTCGAAGGACTTCTCCGGGTCGGTGACCGCCTCCAGCGGCTCGTACTCGACGGCGATGGCCGCCGCCGCGAGCCGCGCGGTGTCGGGGTGGTCGGCGGCGACGGCGGCGATGGGCTCCCCGTAGTAGCGCACCACGTCGCGTGCGAAGGCGGGCTGGTCGGCGACCTTGCGGCCGTGACCGGCGTCGCCCGGCACGTCCTCGTGGGTGACGACGGCGTGCACGCCGGAGAGGGCCGCGGCCGGTTCGGTGTCTATCGAGACGATGCGGGCGTGCGGGTGCGGCGAGCGCAGGACGGCCGCCCACAGCAGGCCCTCCGCCCACAGGTCCGCGGCGTAGGGGAAGGTGCCCTCGGCCTTGGCGGGGGCGTCGGCGGAGGGAAGGGACGCGCCGATCCCATGGGTCACGGGGCCGCCGGCGGAGCCCTCCGGCAGCGGCGTGCCCTGCGCCGGGGTCGCTGTGACGGCACCGGGGCCGTCGGCCGTGCTGGTCATGCCGCTGCTGCCTTTCCGCGTCGTCCCTGCACGCGGTGATCCTGCTGCTCTACTCGTACGTCGACGGCTGCGCCCGGGGCCGCGGTTGCACTCCGCCTTACGGCCGTGAGTGGCTCCGGTGCCGCGGGCGCGGCGGAATCGCGGTGGGCGGCCTTCGCGAGGACGGCCGCCGGTGCGTTCCCGTGCCCGGCCGGTGTGGTCGCGAGTCTCATGCGCCGCCTCCTCCCGGGTACTGCGCGCCGCCGCCGTGGGTGGGCTGGTGCGGGATCTGCGCGGACGCCTCCGCCAACTCCCGTTCGTACGCCTCCGCTTCGGCCTCCGCCTCGGCCTCCTCGCGGGCGGCCTGCTCTGCGCGTTCGGTCACGACCGTACGTACGGCGTCGAGCACGCCGCGGTAGCCGGAGCAGCGGCACAGGTTGCCGCAGATCGCCTTGCGGGTCTCCAGCTCGCTGGGCGCGTGGTTGCCCTCCAGCAGGTCGTGGACCGTCATCGCGAGCCCGGGTACGCAGAAGCCGCACTGCACGGCGCCCGACTCGGTGAGCGCGCGCTGCACGTCGGAGGGGACGCCGTCGACGGCGAGGCCCTCGACCGTGCGGATCTCGCTGCCTGCCGCCGTGGCCGCCGGTACGAGGCAGGAGGCGACGAGACGCCCGTCGACCTGTACGGAGCACGCACCGCACTCGCCCTGGGAGCAGCCGTCCTTGGCGCCCGCGAGGCCGAGGCGCTCACGGAGCACGTAGAGGAGGGACTCGCCGATCCAGGCGTCGGTGACGGGGCGGTCGACGCCGTTGACGTGCAACACGTAGGAGACGTGGGGGTGTTCGCCGCCGAGTTCGGGGGCGAGTTCCAGGGGCGGTTCCTCGGAGACCTCCGCGTCGGTGGCGGTCTCGCCTTCGTCGTGCTGCACGGGCCCGGCGGCCGTTTCGCGGGTCGCCGCGGGCTGGGCCTGTGCCGTGGTCGGGCCGGGGGCTTCGGTTTCGGCACCTGCCATGTGCGGTGCGCCGGGGTCGTCCCCGGCTCGCGAGTCGTCCTCGACTCGGGGGACGTCCGCGGCTCCGGTTCCGCTGTCGGTTCCGGACTCGTCGCCGGTGTCCGTCTGCGGCTCCGTCGACGGGCTCTGCGCGGTGGTGGCGGGGCCCGACGACGGCGTGAACGGCAGGCCGGAACGGACCGTTCCCATGGGCCGTGCCTCGGGCTCGCCCGTGTCTCCCGAACTGCCGCTGTCCGCGCCGCTCTCGCCGCCCGGCTCCCGAGCGCCGGACGCCGGTGCCTCGTCGCTCTCGTGCTGCCGGTCCGCGTATGCGTCGGCGACGTCGCCGCCCGAGGAGTCCGTGGCGGGACCCGGAGGCGCGTCATGACCGTCGAACGGCGCCTGGTGACCGTCGAAGGGCACCTGGCGTCGGGCGTGCGCCTCCGCTTCGGCTTCCTGGTAGTGCGCGCTCGCGGGGCTCGACGGGCCCGCCGGACGGGCCTGTTGGGCGGTGGCCTGCTGCGGCGCCGTCATGCCGCCCGGCCGCGTGGCGCTTCCTATCGCTTCCGCTTCCTCCGCCTCGCCCGCGCCCGCGCCGCCGCCCGCGCCGAGCGGGCGCCGCGTACGTGCCTCGTGCGAACCGGCGAGCGCCGCTGCGGCGCCCTGGCCCGTGGGGCCGCCCTGCCCGCCGTGGCCGCTCTGGTCGCCGAACGCCGAGGGCCCGCCGGGCTGTTGGCCCTGCTGCTGCGAGTGCTGCTCGTACTGCCCGGCGTGCTGTCCGCCGTACTGCTGCCCGTAGGAGGCGGGGTCCTCGCCGAACGGCATCGCCCACTGCCCGGTGGACGCGGCCCCGGTCTCCGGAGGCGGCGGCACTGCCTGCCCGCCGGGCTGCTGGCCCGCGACCTCGGCCGGGTCCAGCGGGGGCGGCGTGTACCCGCCCTGCCCCGTGCCGGGCGCGGCCAGCGGCCCCCACGCCTCGACCCCGGCCCCGGGCGGCGGCAGCGGCCCCGCCGGCAGCTGTACGAAGGCGGTGGCGTCCTGGTCGGATTCGCCGCCCCAGCCCTCCTGCGGATACGAACCGTCCTGCGGATAGGACGGGTACGACTGCTGCTGCGGCCCCCCGCGTCGCTGGGCCTGCCGCTGCTGCTCGCCGTAGTCCTGGTACTCCCCGTAGTCCTGGTAGTCGCCGTACTCCGGGTATTCGCCGTAGCCGTAGTCGGGGTGCTCGCCGTACCCGCCGCCGTAGGCGTCCGCGTAACCCTGCCCGTGCCCGTACCCCTCGCCCTGCGAGTTGGGGTCGTGCGGGCTGCCGTTGCTCATGCGAGCGCCCTCCCGAGTCCTCGGCGGGCCAGTGTCGCCACCGTACGCCGCAAGTGGAAGGCCGCGGGCGGAAGTGCGGGTGCCTCTCCGCCGTCCTCGGCGGGGGCGGGGTCGGGGATGCAGGCCATCGCGACGTAGTCGCCGAACGCGGCCAGGGCCTCGGGGGCGAGACCGCGCTGCCCGTCCCAGTCGATCAGCGACGCGATCCAGCGCTCCGCCTCCAGCGGGCGCAGCGGCATCGGCGCCACCGCGCCGACCGCGCAGCGCACCCCGCGCTGCACGGGGTCGAGCACGACGGCGACGGAGGCCATGGCGCGGCCGGGCCCGGTGCGCCCCGTGGCCTTCAGGAAGGTCTGCGGCGCGTGCAGCAGCGGCACTCGTACGTGTCCTACGACCTCGCTGGGCCGCAGCATGTCCACGTTGGCCAGCAGATGGCTCACCGGGATCTCCCGGCGTGCGCCTTCGGGTCCCGCGACCACGAGTGTGGCCTCCAGGGCGGCCAGCACCGGCAGGGTGTCGCCGGTCGGGTGGGCGCTGACGACGTTGCCTCCGAGCGTTCCGGCGTTGCGGATCTGCGGCGGTCCCGCGGCTCGCGCACTGGCGGCGAGCGCGGGGATCAGCGCGGAGAAGTCGGGGCGTCCCATGCGGGCGTGGGTGAGGCCGGCGCCGAGCAGCGCCTCGCCGTCCAGGTACTGCCAGCCGCGGATCTCGCTGATGCGCCCCAGGCCCACGAGCGCCGCGGGCCGCAGATGCCCTGCGTTGACCCCGGTCATCAGGTCCGTGCCGCCCGCTACGGGCACCGCCGCGGGCACCGCCTGGAGCGCGGCCACGGCCTCGTCGAGTGTGGTGGGCAGCATGACCGACGGCACAGCCTGTGGCGCATGTTGTTCATGCTGTGCTTGCGTGCTCAATCCAGCCGCCCCTTCCCCGGTCGACCCGGCTGCCGTGCCCGTACGGTACGTGCTCACCGGCCGGACGAGGCAACTCTGGCACATCTCGGCGGGCAGGCGGAGCGGGGGCCCGTTATGGGCCGATCCGTACGCTGACATCACCCTCGTCCCCTGTCCGGAGCGAGGACCGGTAATCCCCAGCTCACACGGGCAAGCAGTGAATTGCCGCATGCTGGGAGCGTTGTGCGGATCACCGCTTCCGTGCGGACTTTCGTGCTACGAAGCCACGGCGGACGCCCCCCGGTTACGCGGCTGTTCACGCAGGCGGTCACGTGCCCGGTCATGAGGGCGCCCCCGCGGCGGTCACGAGGGTGTCCCCGCGTTCACGTGCGCGCTCACGAGGGGCCGCCCTCCGGTTCCCGCTCCCCCAGCTCGGGTTCCGGCCCGTCGAGCGGCCGTCCCGGGATGCCCGGCCGCCGCTGCCATGGACGGGGGCCACCGGGCGGACGGTAGGCCACGCCCAGCGCGTCCAGCCGTGCGTAGTGCGCGTCCGTCATGCGCCGCCGGAAGTCCTCGAAGTCCCGCCCGCCGGGCCCGGGTCGAGGCGACCAGACCGTCTCGGCGAACGCGGCGAGACGGGGAAAGGTCTGGTAGTCGACGCGCCGCTGGTCCTCGGTGCACTCGGTCCACATGTTGGCCTGGGCGCCCAGCACATGACGTTCCTGCGAAGTTCCCGCCAACTCCGGGGGCACCGGCTCGAATTCGTAGACGTCCCGCAGGGTGCGCACACGGCCGACCGGCACGGGCTCGCCGCTGCCGCCGTGCTGCCGGTGGTCCAGGTACACCTGATCCTCGGGGCACATCACAACGTCGTGGCCCGCGCGTGCCGCCGCGATCCCGCCGCTCCGGCCGCGCCAGGAGGAGACGGCGGCGCCCTCGGCGAGGCCGCCTTCGAGGATCTCGTCCCAGCCGATGAGACGGCGCCCCCGCGCGGTCAGCCAGCGGTCGAAGTGCCTTGTGAACCAGGCCTGGAGACCGTCCTCGCCGTCCAGCCCCAGCTCCCTGATACGGGCCTGTGCCGCAGCAGAGGCACGCCACTGGTCCTTGGGGCACTCGTCGCCGCCCAGGTGCACGAAGCGGGACGGGAAGATCTCCAGCACCTCCTCCAGGACGCCCTCGTAGAAGCGCAGCACATGGTCGCCCGCGGCCAGCACGTTCGGGCTCACGCCCCAGTCGGTCCACACGTCCAGCGACCCGGTGTCGACGACGTCGGTGTTGCCGAGTTCGGGGTACGCGGCGATCGCGGCCTGCGAGTGCCCCGGTATGTCGATCTCCGGTACGACGGTGATGTGCCGCTCGGCGGCGTAGGCGACGATCTCCCGCAGATCGTCCTGGGTGTAGAAGCCGCCGTGCGCACGCTCGTCCCACAGCGGCGCGTCCGGGCCGCCGCCGTCGACGCCACCGGTGCCGGGCCCGCCGCGATGGCCGACCCGGGTGCGGGCACGGGTGGCTCCCACCCCGGTCAGCCGTGGGTGGCGGCGGATCTCCACGCGCCAGCCCTGGTCGTCGGTGAGATGCAGATGCAGGACGTTGAGCTTGTGCGCCGCGAGGAGGTCCACGGTGCGCAGTACGCCGTCCTTCGGCATGAAGTGCCGTGCCACGTCGAGGAGATGGCCCCGCCAGGCGAAGCGGGGCGCGTCCTCGATGTGTACGGCGGGGACGGTCCAGGTCTCCCGCGCCGTGGTACGCGCACGCCGGTACGCGGCGGGCCCGAGCAGTTGCCGCAGCGTCTGCGTGCCCCAGAAGACGCCCGCGGGATCGCCGCCGGTGATGCGCAACGTGCCCTGCCCGGCTCGTAGTTCGTAGCCCTCCGGGCCCAGCCGCGCCGCGACGGTCTCGTCCGTACGCAGCACGAGCACCGTCCGGCCGGGGTCACGGCCGGGGTCTGCGTGCCCGCCGTGCGGCGGCAGCAGCGGCAGGCCCATGGCCGGTGTGAGGCAGGCACGCAGCCAGCACGCGGTGGCGGACGTGCCGGGCCCGGCGTCGAGCGCCGTGTCCGGACCGACGACGAAGTCCCCTGCGTCTCGGCCCTGTTGGGGCCCGGCCGTCACGGAACGGGGCGCGGGCACGAGACTCCTGTGCGGCTCGTACGGCACTCGCATCACCTCTCACTCGCGGGGCGGTCCGGTCGCTCGCGGGCGGTCCGGTCGCTCGCGGGCGGTCCGGGGCAGCCGTCAGTCCTTCACCGCGCCCCCGAGCCCGGCCACCAGCCGCCGCTGCACGAGGACGAAGAAGACCAGCACGGGCAGGGTCATCACCGTCGAGGCGGCCATCACCCCGCCCCAGTCGGGGGTTTCGGTGTCGAAGAAGACCAGCAGCGCCATGGGAAGGGTCGAGTTCTCGGTGGCGGAGATGATGAACGACTTGGCGAAGAGGAAGTCGTTCCACGTCGAGATGAACGAGAAGACGCTGGTGGCCACGAGCCCGGGAAACACCAGCGGGAAGAGAATCCGCCACAGGAACCGCGCACGTCCCGCTCCGTCGATCGCGGCCTGTTCCTCCAGCTCCTCCGGGACCGCCTTCACAAAGCCCCTCAGCATCCACACCGCGAACGGCAGCGAGAACGCCAGATGCGGAAGCACCAGCGACACAAGGGAGTTGAGGGCGCCGATATCCCGCATGAGGAAGAACATCGGAATGGTCAGCGCCTCCACGGGCACCATCTGCGCCACGAGGAAAAGGATCAGCAGCGTCGTACGGAAACGGAAACGGAAACGCGTCACCGCCGTCGCCGCGAGAAACGCGATGAGGGCGGAGGCGACGACCACCGTGCCCGCGACCAGCAGGCTGTTGAGGAAGTAGCGGCCGAAGTCCCGCTGCCCGAAGACCCGTTGGAAGGCGTCGAGGGACGGATTCAGCGTCCATGGAACGGGGTGCGCGGAGCGTACTTCCCCGGCCGGTTTGAACGCCGAAAGCACCATCCAGTACAGGGGAAAGGCCACCACGAGCGCGACGCCCACCGCCGTCGTCTCCGCCGCGGCACGCCACACCTTCGCAGTCGCCCTTACGGGCCGTCTCGCGCGTACCGCGACCGCGGATCTCACAGCTCCTCGCCCCTCCTCCTCATCAGCCGGAGATACAGCACCGTGACGGCGAGAAGTACGAGCAGCGTCACGACACCGATCGCCGCTCCGAGGCTGTACTGCGAGGACGCGAACGCCTTCTGGTACGCGTACACATTGAGCACGAGATTCTGCCCCGCGACTCCGCCGCCGCCCGTCATCACATAGATCTGCGTGAAGATCTTGAAGTCCCAGATCACCGACTGGACCGTCACGACGAGCAGTACGGGCCGCAGCATCGGCGCCGTCACACTGCGCCAAGTGCGCCACTGCGACGCCCCGTCGAGCGCGGCGGCCTCCAGCACCTCCTGCGGTACGGCCCTGATCCCCGCGTACACCGTGACCATCACCAGCGGGAACGAGCACCACACCACTTCGAGGAAGACCAGCGCGAAGGCGCTCATGCGGCCGTACGTCCAGGAGAAGTCACCGAGTCCCAGCACCCTGTTGACGGGCCCGAAGTCGGCGTCGAAGAGGAACAGCCAGACCGTGGAGCCGGTGACGGCGGGCGTCGCCCACGCCCCCAGCGCCGCCAGCGAAAGCAGCAGCCGCGGCAGCGCCCTGACGCGGGTGAGCAGCACCGCCAGCGAACAGCCGGTGGCGAGGGTGCCCACCACGCAGGCGGCGGCGAAGAGCACCGTCGCCAGCAGCACCTGCCGGAACATGCCGTCGGAGAAGAGCCTCGCGTAGTTGCCCAGTCCCTGGAAGGACGTCGGCCTGCCGCCGCTGACCTGGGCCTGGGTGTATTCGAGCAGCGAGATCAGGCCGAGCTGGTAGACGGGGTAGGCCAGCAGCCCAGCGAGCACCAGCAGCGCCGGAGCCAGACAGAGCCAGGGGGTCCGGCTCCCTTGCCGCACGGGCCTGTCGGGCCCTGCGCGGGCACGGCCGCCCCTGACCCCACGCGTGCGGGACTGGGCCGGTCCCGGCCGCCGGGCGGGCGCGAACGCGCTCACTTCGCGAACGCCTCGTCCATCTTCCGCGCGGCCTCCGCCGCGGCCTCGTGCACGCTCCGCTTCCCCGCGGCGATCTGCTGGAACATCGCAGGCAGCACCTGCCCGGCGTCTATCTCCGCCCATGCGGGGGTCGCTGGCACGAACTCCGTTCCGGCATCGAGTGTTTCGACGAACGGCTCGGCGAACTGCTCCTTCTCGGCGGCCTGTTCACGTGTGTCGGTGAACGTCGGCAGAAAGCCCATGGCGTCGAAGAGCCGCCGCTGCGTGGACTTCCCGGCCAGCTCCCGCATCAGCGCCACGGCCAGCGTGCGGTGCGAAGTGCTCTTCACCACACCGATGTTGTTGCCGCCGGCGAAGGCGGGCGCGATGCTGCCCCGCTCGACGCCGGGGAGCGGTACGACGTCGTAGTCGTCCCCGGCCTTGCCGTCCTCGACGGCACGCCGGTTGAAGTCTCCGGCGACGACCATCGCGGCCTTGCCCGCCGCGAAGGACTCGACCGCCTCGTTGCCGCCCATCTGCGCGCACTTCGCGGCCGGGCAGTTGTCGTCGCCGAACAGGTCCGTGTAGGCGGCGATTCCGCGCTCGGCCCGAGCGCCGTCGATGCGGGACGTGAACGTTCCGTCCCGCTTCCTCCCGGCGAGCGAGCCGCCGTGCGCCCAGATGAACGGCATGGCGCCGTACGTGTAGGCACCGCCCACGGCCAGGCCGTGCATGCCGGGCCGCTTCGCCCGTATCTTCCGTGCGGCGGCGGCGACTTCGCCGAGCGTACGGGGCACCTCGATGCCGAGGTCCTTGAGGACGCCGGTGCGGTAGTACAGCGCACGCACGCCCACGAACAGCGGCGCGCCGTAGATCCGCCCGTCCACCGTCACCGACCTCTTCGCCGTCGGGTCGATGTCGCGCGTCTGCGGCCAGTCGGCGAACTCGTCGCTCACATCGGCCAGTCCGCCGCTCTCCACATATCCGGCGGTGTCCGTGTTGCCGTACTCGATGACGTCGGGCGCGGACGAAGGGTCGTTGAAGGCGCCCTTGATCCGCTCGGCGCGGCTGTCGACGGGGATGTACTGCACATCGACCCGCACGCCCCTGTGCTGCTTCTCGAACTTCCGCACCACACCGTCGACTACGCGCTCCTTGGGCCCGTTGCCGACCTCGCGGAAGAGCCAGACCCGCAGCGTGCCGCTCTTGTCGTCCTTCTGCGGCGTGCCGCCGGACGTGGACGGCGCACAACCCGACAGCAGCGTGCCCGTCAGCGCGAGTGCCGGCGCCAGCGCCGACGCCGAAGCGAGTGGCGTTCTGCGTACGGCAGTTCGTACGGCGAGTACGGCGAGTACGGCATGTGCGGCAGCAGTTCGTACGGCCGACTTCACGGCGAACCCCCAACCCTCCCAGGGCGTTGCAGAGTTCGCAACGCAAGTTCCGCATCGCACAACCGCTAGGAGATTACGAGCCCCCGCCACGTCCGGCAATAGGTCTCGACCAATCCTTCCCGGGTGTGTGCCGCGAACCACCACGTGCGCCTTGGAGCATTCGGAGGGGCACACCGGCCCGGCGCCCGCCCCAGTTCAATGCGAAGCGCCCCGCCCGTCCCGGTGAGGGGACGGACGGGGCGCGACATGAGCCTTGCACGGTGTACCACCGGGGCACCGGCGGAAGGAGACGGAACGCAGCCGGAGCGGAGCGTAAGGAGGACGGGCGAAGAGGAACGAGAGCCCGTGACAGCCGGGCCTAGCGGTCGGCCGGGGCCACCGGGTCGGGCGCAGCCTCCCGGACGTCAACGCCCCGAACGGTCAAGCGACCCGGGCGACTTCACCGCCCGGACCCAGCTCCGCTCACGGCAGTCTCTACGGCGATCCGCGCGAAGCGCGCGGCTACTTGCCGCCGCCCTTGCCGTCCTTGCCGCCGCCCTTGTCACCGCCGGAACTCATCGTCTCGTAGATCTCTTTGCACATGGGACAGACCGGGTACTTCTTCGGGTCACGCCCTGGCACCCAGACCTTGCCGCAGAGCGCCACGACGGGAGTCCCGTCCATGGCGCTCGCCATGATCTTGTCCTTCTGGACGTAATGGGCGAACCGTTCGTGGTCGCCGTCTCCATGCGAAGTCTGCGGCGTCGGTTCGACGAGGGTGCCGGTGCCCGTACCGCGCTCAGGCTCAACAGTGCTCATGCGGACCAAGCCTAATTCAGCGACGCATCGTCCGGGTACGTGGCCACCATCGCCAGTTCGTTGCGCTGGCGCCGCAGCACGGACCGCCACAGACGCTCGGGCGAGGGGGACGAGACGTCGCCCGGCTCGGACTCCACGACGTACCACGCGCCCTCGGACAGCTCCTTCTCAAGCTGCCCCGGACCCCACCCGGCGTATCCGGCGAAGATCCGCAGCGAGCCCAGCTCGGCGGCGAGCAGCTCCGGCGGCGCCTCCAGGTCGACAAGGCCGATCGCGCCGTGCACACGGCGCCAGCCCAGCGGCCCGTCATGGGCCTCGTCGTCGTCCTCGCGCTCCTCGCGTCCCTCGTGCTCGCCGTCGCGGCGGTCCGCGGACACCCCGGCACCGTCCCGTACCGCGCCACGGTCCGCCGTGGCACGCCTGCCGCCCTGCGACGCGGGTACGACGGCCACGCCGAGCGCCGCGTCGAGCGAGACCGGCCCGCCCTGGAAGACCACGCCGGGCTCTCCGGCGAGCGACGCCCAGGGCTCCAGGATGTCGCCTACGTCCACGGGCGTCGGGCGGTTGAGCACCACACCGAGCGACCCCTCCGCGTCGTGGTCGAGCAGCAGCACCACGGCCCGGTCGAAGTTCGGGTCAGCCAGCACCGGAGTGGCGACCAGCAGCCGCCCGGTGAGCGAAGACACCTCGGTCATAGGCCAATGATCCCGCACCTGCGGCCTCCGTGTGCGCCAACGGCCGGATCGGTCCGCTTCGACCCGGCGTACGCCCAGGTCACCACGTATGCACGGAATCTGAGCGCACCGGCTGCGAACTCCCCGCGAGCCCCCCGCACGACCCGCACCGCGCCCGCAACTCCGCTCACGCAACGGCACATTCACGTCACGCAACGTGACAGTTCTTCCGCATTCCGTCATCGCTCGCCCCACGGCACTTACGCGGGGGTGCGCCGGGACCATTACGATTGTCCTTCGTCCTTGCCCAAGAATCCTCCAGGGCTTCCGAGGCGCACCAAGCCTCAAGTCATCTGCCCCGAACCGTCTTCAGGAACGCGGAGATCCATGACCGACGACGTCCTGCTCGTCCACGGCGGCACCCCGCTCGATGGCGAGATCCGTGTCCGTGGCGCCAAGAACCTCGTTCCGAAGGCGATGGTCGCAGCGCTGCTGGGAAGCGAGCCGAGCCGGCTGCGCAACGTCCCCGACATCCGCGACGTGCGCGTCGTGCGGGGCCTTCTGGAACTGCACGGCACGACCGTGACCTCCGGCGAGGAGACGGGCGAGCTGGTGCTCGACCCGTCCCACGTGGAGAGCGCCAACGTCGCCGACATCGACGCGCACGCGGGCTCCTCCCGCATCCCCATCCTCTTCTGCGGCCCGCTGCTGCACCGCCTGGGGCACGCCTTCATCCCCGGCCTCGGCGGCTGCGACATCGGCGGCCGTCCCGTCGACTTCCACTTCGACGTGCTGCGCCAGTTCGGCGCGACGATCGAGAAACGAGCCGACGGCCAGTATCTGGAGGCCCCGCAGCGGCTGCGCGGCACGAAGATCCGGCTGCCGTACCCGTCCGTCGGCTCCACCGAGCAGGTGCTGCTCACGGCCGTGCTCGCCGAGGGCTCCACCGAGCTGAGCAACGCCGCCGTCGAGCCCGAGATCGAAGACCTCATCTGCGTGCTCCAGAAGATGGGCGCGATCATCTCGATGGACACCGACCGCACGATCCGCATCACCGGCGTCGACAAGCTCGGCGGCTACACCCACAGCGCGCTCCCAGACCGCCTGGAGGCGGCCTCCTGGGCGAGCGCGGCGCTCGCGACGGAGGGCAGCGTCTTCGTCAGGGGCGCGAGCCAGCGCGAGATGATGACCTTCCTCAACACCTTCCGCAAGGTCGGCGGCGCCTTCGAAGTCCTCGACGAGGGAATCAGGTTCTGGCACCCGGGCGGCCCCCTGAAGTCCATCGCGCTGGAGACGGACGTACACCCCGGCTTCCAGACCGACTGGCAGCAGCCGCTCGTCGTCGCCCTCACCCAGGCCACGGGGCTGTCCATCGTCCACGAGACGGTCTACGAGTCCCGCCTCGGCTTCACCTCCGCGCTGAACCAGATGGGCGCCCACATCCAACTCTACCGCGAGTGCCTCGGCGGCTCCGCCTGCCGCTTCGGGCAGCGCAACTTCCTGCACTCCGCGGTGGTTTCGGGCCCGACGAAGCTCCAGGGCTCGGACCTGATCATCCCCGACCTGCGCGGCGGCTTCTCGTATCTGATCGCGGCACTGGCCGCACAGGGCACCTCCCGCGTACACGGCATCGACCTGATCAACCGCGGCTACGAGAACTTCATGAACAAGCTCGCAGAACTGGGCGCCAAGGCCGAACGGCCCTGAGCCGTCAGGTCTCAGCTCCCAGGCGAGTGTCGTGAGAATCACGTGCTCCAGGACGCACGAAGGGCGGTCACCCCCTGCGGGGTGACCGCCCTCGTCGTGTGTGGCCCGGAGCGGCCGGCAGCCGTTCCCGGCCCCGTGGGCCGCTTACTTGCCCTTGGCGGATTCCTTGAGCTTCGAGCCGGCCGACACCTTCACGCTGTACCCGGCCGGAATCTCGATCGGGTCTCCGGTCTGCGGGTTCCGCGCGGTACGGGCCGCACGGTGCGTGCGCTCGAAGGTGAGGAAACCGGGGATGGTGACCTTCTCGTCGCCCTTGGAGACGACCTCGCCGACGGTCTCGGCGAGGGCGGCCAGAACGGCGTCGGCGTCCTTACGGGTCACCTCGGCGCGCTCGGAGAGAGCGGCCACCAGCTCACTGCGGTTCATAACTCGTTACTCCCGTGTTCTTCTTGCCGATGAGGCGTGAGATCGAAGCCGATGCTGCCAGGGCCCTCGGACAGTCCCCTGACCAGGGTCTGCTTTTGAGACCCTCCCGCCCCTTGGGGAATCCCCAGGACGAAGTCCCCTGGAGACGAATCCTGCCCCTACGTGCGGCGGGAAAGCCAATCCGGAACGTACTGACAACTGCGGAGTCACACGAGCGGCGGCGACGGGCCGCGCTGTGCTGACGCCCCACAGGCTTGTGTCTGCCGCAACCCTAGAGGGGGCTCCGTGACCCCGCACCTCGCGACGCGCCGTGCCACCACGCGGTGAGCGGCCGGTTCCCGGGCCACTTCGGACATGAACTCACCGGGCCGCGTGTACCCCCCGCGCCGCGCGCGAACCGCCGCCGTGCGGCCCGTGGGCCGGTACGCCGCACGCCGGGAAGTGACGCACGGCACGTCGGGAAGTGACGCACGGGACGTCAGGGAGTGACGCGTTGCACGTCGGGGAGGCGGCGCGGGCCGCGCCTGGACGGTGCGGGCGTGCTCACTCCGCGGTGGCCTCCGCCGCCGAGGCGGCAGCGGCCGTGGTCGCGGGCACGTGCGCGGTGACGGCCTCGCCCGCAGCGCGTGCCGCGTCCCGCACGGCGCCTGCCACGGCCCCGGAGACCTTCTCGTTGAAGACGCTGGGGATGATGTAGTTCGGGTTCAGCTCGTCGACGAGCACCACGTCGGCGAGCGCGCGGGCGGCGGCCAGCATCATCTCGTCGTTGACGGAACGCGATTGGGCGTCCAGCAGGCCACGGAAGACGCCCGGGAAGACCAGCACGTTGTTGATCTGGTTCGGGAAGTCGGAGCGGCCCGTGGCCACGACGGCAGCCGTCTCGCGGGCGACCGCGGGGTCGACCTCCGGGTCCGGGTTGGCGAGCGCGAATACGATCGCGCCCTCCGCCATGCGCGCCACGTCTGTGCCGTTGAGCACATTCGGCGCGGAGACTCCGATGAAGACGTCGCTGCCGGCCACGGCGTCCTTCAAAGTGCCGGTGACGCCTTCGGAGTTGGTGTTGTCGGCGATCCAGCGCAGCGGTGAGCCCTCGGCCTCGCCGACGAGGTCCTCGCGCCCGTCGTGCACCACACCGTGGATGTCGGCGACGATCGCGTGCTTGACGCCTGCCTCGAGCAGCAGCTTCAGAATGGCCGTGCCGGCGGCTCCCGCCCCGGACATCACCACGCGGATGTCCTCGATGCGCTTGTCGACGACGCGCAGCGCGTTGTAAAGCGCGGCGAGCACGACGATGGCCGTGCCGTGCTGGTCGTCGTGGAAGACGGGGATGTCGACGAGTTCACGCAGCCGAGCCTCGATCTCGAAGCAGCGCGGTGCGGAGATGTCCTCCAGGTTGATGCCGGCGAAGCCCGGGGCGATCGACCGCACGATCTCCACGATCGTGTCCGTGTCCTGGGTGTCCAGGCAGATCGGCCATGCGTCGATCCCGGCGAAGCGTTTGAAGAGGGCCGCCTTGCCCTCCATCACGGGCAGCGCGGCCTGGGGCCCGATGTTGCCGAGGCCCAGTACGGCAGAGCCGTCGGTGACCACGGCGACGCTGTTCCGCTTGATCGTCAACCGCCGTGCGTCCTCGGGGTGTTCGGCGATCTGCGTGCACACGCGGGCCACGCCGGGCGTGTAGACCATGGAGAGATCGTCGCGGTTGCGAATGGGGTGCTTCGACGACATCTCGATCTTGCCGCCGAGGTGCATCAGGAACGTACGGTCGGAGACCTTGCCGAGCACCACGCCCTCGATGCCGCGCAGCTCGGCCACGATCTCGTCGGCGTGCGCGGTGGACGACGCGGCGATCGTGACGTCGATACGGAGCCGCTCGTGCCCGGAGGCGGTGACATCGAGGCCGGTGACCGAACCGCCCGACGACTCCACGACCGTGGTGATCTGGCTGACCGCCGTCCCTCCCGCGGGGACCTCCAGGCGGACAGTCATCGAGTAGGAGACGCTGGGCGCGCTCATTGCCGACTTCCCTCTGCTTTCCCTTGACGCGTGGTGCCGCACCGGACCGAGGCGCCGAAGTATCGGTGTCCAGGGGTGGGGCGCGTCAACAGATCGTCCCACCTACCCTCCGGTACGAGGTAACCCGTGAACCAGCGGGGGCTCTCAGTGCGGAAAGAGCCTTCCACAGTACGAGATACCGATGCTCGGAGCGCCTCCGCCCCCCGCCTTCTGGGCACCGGCGCGAAACTCTGTGTCTACGCCCCAAATCACTTCAAAGCGCCCCATCTCAGCCTAGGATCGGCCCGCAAACCCCATATGCATACAGGGAGACCAGGAATGGCTCAGGGCACCGTCAAGTGGTTCAACGCCGAGAAGGGCTACGGCTTCATCGCCCAGGAGAACGGCGGACCGGACGTCTTCGTCCACTACAGCTCGATCCACGGAGAGGGCTACCGCAGCCTTCAGGACACCCAGCGGGTCGAGTTCGAGATCGCGGAGGGCCGCAAGGGCCCGCAGGCGGAAGGGGTCCGCATCATCGGCTGAAGGCCGGAGACGCGAACCCCTGCGCGGAGCTTCCGTGAAGCGGAAGCTCGGGAAGTCTTTGGTGACACCGACCCGCCAGCTCGCCTCGCGGCAAGTGGTCGCTCGAAGCGACAATGGTTGGGCCCGGGGGCATGGATCGGGCCGGTGCCACATCCAGGCTAACAAACAGCCTCTGGAAGGGATTCCCTTCCTCGGCGGCAAGTCACCTCGGCGGTCCGCCGCCCTTCCGTCAGTCTCTGAGCAGCTCCGGAACGCCGTCCGCGTCCGGCAGATCCAGCTCCCCGGACAGCACCGTCAGCCGCTGCGTCGCCCGAGTCAGAGCCACGTACAACACCCGTAGTCCGGCCGTCGCCGGGCCGCCGGTGCCCGGGCCGCCGGGGCCTTCCTCAGCGTCTCCCCCGGTGCTCGAACCGGCGCCGCCGCGGCCGGTGCCCGCGATCTCCGCCGGTGACACCACGAGTGTCGCGTCGTACTCAAGTCCCTTGGCCTCAAGGCTTCCCAGGGCCACCACGCGGTCCCCGAGCCCGGCCAGCCAGCGCCGCGCCTCCTCCCTGCGGTGCATCGCCACTACGACCCCCACGGTGCCGTCCACCTCGGCCAGTGCGCGCTGCGCCTCGTCCCGTACTGCCGCGCCCAACTCGCCCTCCACGGCGGTGAATCGGGGACGCAGGCCCGTCGAACGCACTGCCTTCGGGGGTGCCATGCCGGGCATCGCGAGGGCCAGTGCGCGGTCGGCGAGCTCCGCGATCTCCGCGGGGTTGCGGTAGTTGACGGTCAGTTCGAAGCGGCGGCGGGAGCGGGCGCCGAGGGCGTCGGCGCGCGCCTCGTCGGCCTCGCGGGTGTCGGGCCAGGAACTCTGGGCCGGGTCGCCGACGACCGTCCAGGTGGCGTGCCTGCCGCGGCGGCCGACCATGCGCCACTGCATGGGCGTCAGATCCTGCGCCTCGTCGACGATGACGTGCGCGTAGTCGGTGCGCTCCTCGGTGTGGCGTTCCGCGCGCTCGCGGCGGGCCGTGGGGTCGCGGTCGGCCGCCGTCGTCAACTCGTCCAGGCCGGTGAGCTGTTCGAGCACTTCCGCGGGCGACGGCTCCGACTCGCGGCGCGTCGGCCTGGGCGGCGGGCCGAGCAGCACGCGCAGCTCGTCGAGGAGCGCCACGTCGTGTACGGACAGCGGGCCCTCGCCGTCGTCGCCCAGGCGGCGCAGGGACTCGGCGACGGCGGTCACCTCGCCGCGCTCCATAAGGCGGCGGCCCCGGGTGCGTGCGCCGTCGCGGCCCTGGCCGCCCGGCCTGCCCGGCCGTGTGCGGCCCTGCCGGACGGGAACCCCCGCGGCGCGGGCGAGTGCCGCCTCGTCGGCGAGCGACGCCAGCACCCTGCGCGGTGTCAGCTCCGGCCACCACGCGTCGAGGAAGGCCGTGAACTCGTCCTCGGCGGAGATGTCGTCGTCGAAGCCCTCGCGTGCCTCGGCGGCCAGCTCCGGGTCGGTGTAGCGGCGGCCCGCGCCGGACTTCTCCCAGAGGGCGTCCAGCAGGAACCTCCGTGCGCGGGGCCGCATCAGGTTGACGGGGGCGGTGCCGCCGAGCACCTGGCGGCGCACCTGGCGCAGTTCGGCGGCGTCCAGCTCGACCCGGTTGCGGAACGCCACGACGCGCAGCGAGTCGGGCACCTCGCCGGCGTCGAGCGCCGTACGGGCCGCGCGTTGCAGCACCTTCGCCATGCGCGGCGAGCCCTTGACGCGGGCGACGTGCTGCTCGTCGTAGGCGGTGGCCTCGGCGCCCTCGACGAGCGAGCCGAGGGCGCGGACGGCGACCTGCCCCTCCTCGCCGAGCGAGGGCAGCACGCCTTCGGTGTACGAGACGAGCAGCGGCGTGGGGCTTACGACGAGGATGCCGCCCGCGTAGCGCCGCCGGTCCTGGTAGAGGAGGTAGGCGGCGCGGTGCAGCGCCACGGCGGTCTTGCCCGTGCCGGGACCGCCCTCGACCTCCGTGACGGACGCGGCGGGCGCACGGATCACCAGATCCTGTTCGGCCTGGATGGAGGAGACGATGTCGCGCATCGCATGGCCGCGGGCACGCCCGAGCGCCGCCATCAGGGCGCCGTCGCCGGTGACGGCCAGCTCCTCGCCGCCGAGGCGTGCGGTGACCTCGGGGCGCAGCAGGTCGTCCTCGACGCCGAGGACCTTGCGGCCCTTGCTGCGGATGACCCGGCGTCGTACGACCCGTCCGGGGGCGACCGGCGTCGCACGGTAGAACGGCGCCGCGGCGGGCGCCCGCCAGTCGATGACGAGCGGGGTGTAGTCGGCGTCGAGCACGCCCATGCGGCCCACGTGCAGGGTCTCGGCGATGTCGGCGGTGCCGTCGGGGCGTACGGCGCCCTCGGCGGGCTCCACGGACGTGTACGCACCGTCGGGGCCACGCTCGGCGTCCGCGCCGGGCAGCAGGTCGATGCGGCCGAAGAGGAAGTCCTCGAACTCGCGGTTCAGCCGGTTGAGATGGACGCCCGCGCGGAAGACCTGGGCGTCGCGCTCCGCGAGCGCGCCCGGGGTGCCGACCTGGGCCCGCTTCGAGGCGTCGTCCATCAGGAACTCGGCTTCGTGGATCTTCTCCTCGAGCCGGCGGTACACCCCGTCCAGGTGGTGCTGTTCCTCGCGGATCTCCCGGTCACGGACGGAGTCGTGCTGCGCTGCCAAGGACGCGGCCCCCTTCTGCTGGTTCAGGCCCCTGCCGGCCCGGGGCGGGGAAGCGAGACGGGTGAGGACGGAAGGAGCGTAACGGGACGGATGAGAACCGGTGGGAACGGGAGGACCGACGCAGGAGCCGCCGCCCGCCGCCCTGGGGTCCGCCGCCGTCCGCCGGGCCTCACACCGGTGTTCCGCCGGTGTTCGCCGGTGTCCGTCACGCGCTCTCAGGTTCGCCCAAGGGCAGCCGTCAACCGTACGCGAACGACGGTGCCCCGTGCATCCGCGCGGAGCCGCCAGGGCGGCCGGTGGCCGGGGGTGACCGGTGACCGGGGGGTGACGGGCGGGACAGGGCACGCGTCCGTGCCCCGCGTCCCCGGCGGCCCGCCGGGCGTTACGCCCAGCAGCACGTCAGGCGATCGCGCTCAGGCGATCGCGCTCAGGCGATCGCGCTCAGGCGTCCGTGCCCGCGTCGTACTTGCCGCTCTCCGGGGCCGCGTCGAGGGCCAGCCGATAGCCCCGCTTGACCACGGTCTGGATCAGCTTCGCGTCGCCCAGCGCCGCCCTGAGCCGTGCCATGGCGGTCTCCACGGCGTGCTCGTCGCTGCCGGGTCCCGGGAGGGCGCGCAGCAGCTCGGCCCGTGAGACCACCCAGCCGGGACGCCTCGCCAGTGCCCGCAGCAGAGCCATCCCCGCGGGCTGCACCGTACGCAGCTCGCCGTCGACGACCGCACCGCTACCGCGAATCGCCACGCGGCGACCCGCCACGGGCAGCGTGCGGGCCCTCTCCGGCAGCCGCGTGCAGAGGAGTTGTACGAGGGGGCCGAGGCGGAAGCGTTCCGGCTGCGCGGTCGGCACGCCTTCGTTCTCCAGCGGCGCCGCCGTCACGGGGCCCACGCAGGCCGCGAGCACGTCCGTGCGCATGGCTCCCAGCAGCTCCTCCCTTACGCCGCGGCGGTCCGCGCGCTCCAGCAGGGACGCGGCGGCGGGCGCGCTGGTGAAGGTGAGGGCGTCGACGCCGCGGGCGAGCGTCGCGTCGATGAGCCGGTCGACGGGGGCGATGTCCTCGGGGGGCATCCAGCGGTAGACGGGCACGCCGACGACCTCCGCGCCCGCCGCGCGCAGCGACTCGACGAAACCCGGCAGCGGCTCGCCGTGGAGCTGGAGTGCGATGCGGTGGCCGTCGACGCCCTGTGCGAGCAGCCGGTCCAGTACCTCCGCCATCGACTCGGACTCCGGCGACCAGGTCTCCTTCAGTCCCGCCGCGCGGATGGCGCCGCGTACCTTCGGGCCGCGCGCAAGCACCTCCACGTCGGCCAGGCGCTTGAGCAGTTCCGAGCCGAGGCCCCAGCCCTCGGCGGCCTCGACCCAGCCGCGGAAGCCGATGGCCGTCGTGGCGATCACGGTGTCGGGGGCGTGTGCCACCAACGCCCTGGTGGCGTCGAGGAGTTCGGTGTCGTCCGCGAGGGGGACGATGCGCAGCGCGGGGGCGTGCAGCACGCTCGCGCCGCGGCGTTCCAGCAGGGCGCCCAGTTCCTCGGCGCGGCGGGCCGCGGTGACGCCCACGGTGAATCCGGCGAGCGGCTTCAACTGCCGCTCGCCGTCCCGGTGACCGCCCCGCTTGTTCAGCGCGCCGCGACCGTCGCGGGCACGCGCGTCCTCCGCGTGCCCGTCCCGCCGGTCCGTCGCCTCGTCGTGCTCCCGCATGTCTTTCGCGCTCCGCCTTTGCTCGTACGAAGTACCGAGCCTGTCAACGGCGGATGACGGGCTCGGTACTCCGGGGTTTCCCGGCTGTTACGCCGGTGCCGGTACCGGTGCGGACGGGCGCCGCAGATAGACGGCCCAGGTCACCGCACAGCACACCGCGTAGAAGCCGAGGAAGGTCAGATAGGCCGCCGTCCCCGTACCCACCGTCTCAAACGACTGCCGGAAGGCGAGATTGATGCCCAGCCCGCCGAGCGCACCGACCGCGCCGATCAGGCCCATCGCCGCGCCCGAGCGCCGCCGTCCGACGGCGGCTGCGTCCTCGGCGGCGCCGTCACGGCCGTCGCCGACGGGACTGCCGCCGCCCGCCAGTGCCCTGGCGTGGAAGATCGCCGGGATCATCTTGTACGTGGAGCCGTTGCCCAGGCCGCTCAGCACGAACAGCGCGGTGAATCCCGCGAGGAAGAACGGCAGCGACTCCCGCAGCGAGGCAGCCACGACCACGAGCGTCGCCGCGCCCATCGCCGCGAAGTTCCACAGCGTGATCCGCGCACCGCCGAAGCGGTCCGCGAGCTGCCCGCCCACCGGCCGCACCAGGGACCCCAGCAGCGGCCCGAGGAAGGTGAGCGACGCGGCTTCGAGCGGCGTACGCGCGAACTGCGTCTGAAGCACCAGCCCGAAGGCGAAGCTGTAGCCGATGAACGAGCCGAACGTCCCGATGTAGAGGAACGACATGATCCAGGTGTGCGGATCGCGCAGTGCCTCGCGGGCGGCGCCTGTGTCGTTGCGTACGGGCGCCAGGTTGTCCATCCAGCGTGCGGAGCAGACGGCGGCGGCCACGATCAGCGGGACGTAGATTCCCAGCAGTACGCGGGGATGCCCGGCCCCCGCGGCGGCGATCACCCCGAGCCCCGCGAGCTGGACGACGGGCACGCCGATGTTGCCTCCGCCCGCGTTGACGCCGAGGGCCCAGCCCTTGCGGCGCAGCGGGAAGAAGGAGTTGATGTTGGTCATGGACGAGGCGAAGTTGCCGCCGCCGACGCCGGTGAGCAGCGCGACCGCCATGAACGTCGCGTAGGACGTGCCGGGTTCGGTCACCACGAGCGCAGCCACCGTGGGGATCAGCAGCAGACTCGCGCTGATCACCGTCCAGTTGCGGCCGCCGAAGCGTGCGACGGCGAAGGTGTACGGGACCCGGGCGACCGCCCCCACCAGCGTCGCCGCCGAGATCAGCAGGAACTTCCCCGCCGGGTCGATGCCGTACTCGGGCCCCATGAACAGCACCAGCACCGACCACAGCGTCCATACGGAGAAGCCGATGTGCTCGGAGAAGACGGACAGCAGGAGGTTGCGGTGGGCGACGCGCTCGCCGGTCTCGCGCCAGAAGGTCTCGTCCTCCGGGTCCCACTTCTCTATCCAGCGGCCCGTGCCGTGAGTGCGGCTTCCAGGTGGGCCGTTCTTCTGTGCGGCGTTCTTCTGTGCGCCGTCGGGCGCAGCGGTCGCAGCGGTCATGGCGCCTCGCCTCCACTCGTTCTCCGGTGCTGCGGCCGAAGCTAGGCGCGGCGCGTTTCACCGCCGTGCTGTGAGGTGTCGTACGGGAAACCTTGCGCTCACCTGGGGCGGTCGGCGCCGGTGAGAGGACCGCCGGGCGCCGCGGAGGCCGGTGCCGGTGCCGGTGCCGTTGCCGGTCTCGACGGTCCCCGTCCCCGTCCCGGTCCCGGCAGCCCGGGCGCCGTCTTCGTACGGGGCCACAGCCGCGCCCGGCGCCTCGCGGCGATGTCCTCGGCCCAGCCGAACACCGCGATCAGCAGCCCCACCAGCGGCCACACGGCCAGGAACATCAGCACGTCGTACCAGCTCTCCAGCGCTCCCGACAGGCTCGCCGAGTCGCCGACGACCGGGATGCGCCACAGCAGGTCCAGCAGCGGCACCGTGGCGATCAGCGCGGGCTGATGCCACAGATAGAGCGTCACGGCACGGGAGTTGGCGAGCGTGACGGGACGCTCCAGAGCCCGCAGCGGTCCCGGCAGCCGATGCCACGAAGGGCTGACGCGCAGCAGCACCGCGCAGAACCCGAACGACCACAGGGCCTGTGCGAGCGGGATGCCGTTGAGGTCGAGGCCGTCCTCGCCGGGGTGTCCGCTCGCCCACCACAGACCCGCCGCCATCGCCACGGGTGCCGCGAGAGCCACCGCGTAGCCGGGTATGCGCCGCAGCAGACCGTCGTGGTGGGCGAAGCCGAGGAGCCAGCACGAGCCGTAGACCGCGAAGTCCCCCAGGGCCTCGCCGAGTTCGCCGGGCACGGCTAGCCGGCCGGTGCCGAGGACCGCGGTGAGCGCCAGCGGCGCCAGCAGCGTCACCCATGGCAGTCGCCGGAAGGCACGCAGCAGCAGCGGCGAGGCCAGCACGAACCACAGATAGGTACGCAGGTACCACAGCGGACCGGCCGCCTCCAGCGCCCAACTGACGTCCAGCAGGCCGCCGTTGCTCCCGATCTCCTCCGGGTACGGCGGGCTGCCCAGCGGCACCAGCCAGCACAGCATCCGCAGCGGACCGCCTTCCGGCCCCTGCCACGGCCGCCAGCCCTGTACGGACAGCACGCTGAGCAGCACCGCGCCGTAGAGCCACAGCGGCAGCAGCAGGCGGCGGGCCCTGCCACGCAGCACGCCGAGGGCCGGGCGGGCGAGTGAGCGTGCCGTCAGGGACCCGGCGAGCGCGAACATCACGCCCATGGAAGGGAAGAGGAACGTCAGCCAGGCGAAGCCGAAGGTGTGGTAGACGACGACCCGCACCAGGGCGAGGGCGCGCAGCAGGTCGAGATAGCGGTCGCGTACGGGAGCCTTGGCGGATTCCCGTACGGACCCGGACGCCGACGACGGCACCGGCAGGGCCTCAGGCACAGGCGCGTGGCCGGTCACCGGCGCCGAAACCGGTCCGTCCGCACGGGAGTCGGCGCTCATCCGACGGCGCTCCTCTCCCGTGCGTGCTGCTCCCGAGCGTGCTGCTGCTCCCGCGCGTGCTGCCGAGCGTCCGGCACCACCGCGGACACGGTTCCTGCGGCGGGCGCCCGGCCCGGCGGCGCCGCGCTCAGCAGCCCCGTGCGCCGCAGCTTCTGCCAGCTCAGCCGCCCGCCCGTCAGAGCCGTGATCCACGACTGCATCAGCACCACATACATCAACTGCCGGTACAGAAGCTGCTGTAGGGGCAACGTCAGCAGCGGCGCCATCCGTTCGCGGTCCAGGCGGAACGCGTACGCCGCGCACGCGCCCTGCAACGCCAGCACCCCGAGCCATGCCGCCGCAGTGCGCAGCGTCGGCCCGAACACCAGCCCGTAGACGAGGAATACGTCGATCAGCGGCGCCAGCATCGGCGCGATCACCGTGAACATCGCCACCAGGGGCAGCCCGACACGGCCGAACCGCCCCGACGGGCCTCGTTCGAGCACCGCACGCCGGTGCTTCCAGATCGCCTGCATCGTGCCGTAGCTCCAGCGGTAGCGCTGCGACCAGAGCTGCCGCACGCTTCCCGGCGCCTCGGTCCAGGCCCGAGCACGCTCCTCGTACACGACCCGCCAGCCGTCGCGGTGCAGCGCCATGGTGACGTCGGTGTCCTCGGCGAGGGTGTCGTCGCTCATTCCGCCGACGCGCTCCAGCGCCTGGCGCCGGAAGGCGCCGACCGCACCGGGGATGGTGGGCATGCATCGCAGCACGTCGTACATGCGGCGGTCGAGGTTGAAGCCCATCACGTACTCGATGTGCTGCCACGCGCCGATCAGCCTGCCGCGGTTGCCGACCTTCGCGTTCCCGGCGACGGCGCCCACGCGCCCGTCCGCGAACGGCTGCACCAGCTCGCCGACGGTCGTGGGCTCGAAGACGGTGTCGCCGTCCATCATCACGATCAGGTCGTAACAGGCGTGCCGCAGGCCGTTGTTGAGAGCCGCCGCCTTGCCCGCGTTGGCCTGGCGCAGCACGCGCACGGCCGGCAGTCGCAGCGCTTCGACGATCTCGGCGGTGCCGTCCGTGGAACCGTCGTCGATCACGAGCACTTCCAGCGGATGGTCGCTCGCCGCGAGGGAGCGCACGGTGTTGGCGATGCACTCACGTTCGTTGTACGCGGGCACCAGCACGCTTACGGGCGCGGTCACCGCCGGGCGCCCGGAACCGGCGTCGTGGCCGCCCTCGGGTCCGTGCCCGTGCCGAGGTCGTACGCCTCGCCGTCGTACGCGCCGCCATCGCACGTCCAGGCGCCGTACGCGCCGCACATGGACCGTCGACAGCAGGAGCAGCGCCGCGAACCGCGCGGCGACCAGGACACCGGCCGCGATCAGCGCCACCACGAGCACGCCCATGACGCTCTCGGACACCCCGACCGCACCCACGAAGGCACTGCCCTTCCACAACTCCGGCCCATGCACCCTCTTATGGGGACCGGGAGCCCCCAACGCCTCGGTCAGACGCGGGAATTCATAACCACGCGCTCTCATCTCCGGGATCAGCCGGTCCAGCGCCGCGACCGTCTGCGAGCGGTCGCCGCCCGCGTCGTGCATCAGCACGACCGCCCCCTCGCCGGGCCGCCGTGGCTCGGCACGCCGCACGATCTCGTCGACTCCGGGACGTGCCCAGTCCCGGCTGTCGGTGTCGATGAACGCGGTGATGTAGCCGCGCCGGGCGACCTCGCGGACCACGGGCCACGACTTGTCGTCGAGCGCGTCGGCCGTCGAGGAGTACGGCGGCCGGAACAGTGACGTATGCACCCCTGCTGCGCCCGCCAACGCGAGCTGGCTCTGGGCGAGTTCACGCTCGATGCGGGATGTGGACTGGTAGGAGAGGTCGGGGTGGTTGAAGGTGTGCAGCCCCACCTCGTGGCCCTCCGCGACCATCCGCCGCACCAGTTCCGGGTGGCGGGCCGTCATGATGCCGGTGACGAAGAAGACGGCGTGTGCGCGGTGTTCGGCGAGCTTGTCGAGGATCTTCGGCGTCCACTCCGGGTCGGGACCGTCGTCGAAGGTCAGCACGAGCTTGCGGTCCGGTACGCGGTGCCCGACGGGCTGTTCGCCGCGTGCGTCGAGCACCGGCCCGCCGTCGAGCACCCGCTCCGGCACGGAATCGGTGGGCGCAGGCGGGCGCACCCGGTGGTCGGCGAGGAATTCGCTGTGCACGTAGCCGCGCAGCAGCAGCATCACCACGACGACGAGCAGCAGGACCGACGGCAGCAGATAACGCAGCGGCAGCCGGGGCCTCTTGGGCTGCCTGCGCCGCTTGAGCTGCTTGATCCCGTCGGTCTGCTCGCCCTGTCCGGTCGGCTTCAGGCCCGGCGAGGCGTCGTTCACTCCCGGCCTGCCGTCGCCGGGCCGGCGAGCTGATCGACGATCCGGTCCAGCAGTCCGCCCTGAGGCGAGGGCCCCGAGGAGGCCGTGGGCTCCGAGGTGGGTTCCGTACCGGGCTCCGTGGGAGCGCCGGTCGAGCCCGTGGCCACGCCGCCCGTCGGCTCGGCGGGCGGATTACCCGGCGTGGGCGTCGCACCGCCCGTTCCGCCGGTGGTGGTGCCGCCCTCGTTCCCGCGTGCCGGTGTCCTCTCGGGGTCCGATCCGGCGGACGCGCGGGCACCGGGTGCGGGCTGCGGCGACTTCCTCGGCACCCGCGCCTCGTCCACGAACCGGGTGACGGCCGCCGGGGCGGAGACGCCGGGAGCGGGCTCCCCCGAGCTACGGCCCGTCGCGGCTCCGGGCGTCGACTTCCCGTCGTCACCGGCCGGTTCGGGTACGACGCGCGCCGCACCGGAGCCGTCCCCCGAGCCCGGTATCAGCACACCCCAGGGCGCGTCGGAGTTGCCGCCGATCATGCTCACCGCCAGGACCAGTGCGTAACCGCCGCCCGCGGCCCCCAGTGCCCAGCCCAGGCGGCGCCACCTCCTGCGCCGCCCCCCACTGCTGTCCACGAAGACCGGGGACGCGGTACTGCCGCCGCCGTCCGGCCGCCCCTCAGAGTGTTCTGCCATGTTCACTTCGCGCCCTCCCCAACCTGGCGAGCACGCCCCCTCCTTGTTGAAGGAGAAAACGTATCGCAGTTGTGAAGATATAAAAGTGACTAATGTGCTTTTTTGCTTACTGATTGGACAGAGTTGTGACAAGCCGGTGACAGGCCGAACTCAACCCACGCGATCTTTCCGAGGGCCCGGCGCACCACGCCCCACTCGTCCGCGGGCTCCGCCGCGAACCGCAGCCCACGACCGCCAGGCGCCGACTCGCGTACGCCGTCCGGGACTTGAGGCCGCAACCGAGGCCGGGACTCGGCGCGCTCCCGGCCGCTGCCGCGCACGTCGCCCCGGCGCAGCCCGTCGCGATCGGGCGTCATGTGATCGTGTCCGTATGACGGCTGGCCGGATCATCTTCCTCAACGGCACCTCCAGTTCGGGCAAGTCGAGCATCGCCCGGGAGCTGCTCGGCATCCTCGACGACGGTGTCTTCTTCCATATGGCGGTTGACGGCTTCAACGCGATGCGCACGAAGCGGAGCCTGCCTCAGCAGGATCTCGACGCCGCTCTTCGGCGGACGAGGATGGGCTTTCACCGCTCGATCGCGGCCATGGCCGAGGCGGGCAACGACGTCGTCGTAGACCATGTGCTCAGCGAGCCATGGCGGCTGATCGACTGCCTGACCGTGCTGTGCCCTCAGGACGTGGTGTTCGTCGGCGTCCACTGCTCACGAGAGGAGCTGGCCCGGCGCGAAGAGGCTCGTGGCGATCGCCCCTCCGGCCTTGCGGCGCTTCAGTACGACGTGGTCCACCAGCATGGCGACTACGACTTCGAGTGCGACACCACTGCGAGGAGCCCGCGTGAATGTGCCGCGCTGATCAAGGAATTCCTCCCGCACCGGCCGCGGGAAACGGCCTTCACCCGCCTCCGCGCACGGTACTTGGCGGTCGACCGCAAGCCACCCGAGCCGGGCGACATGCCGTCCACGTAGGGAAGGACCCGCCGTTCACCGCCGCATCACCCGGCGAAACGGCGTCCTACGCGCCGACGGCCCCCAGACACCGGTCAGTCCACGCCGAATGCCGGCGGCGGAGTTCGCCGGGGGTGAGGTCGGTGCGGCCGAGGCCCGCGTAGTTGGGGACCCAGGTCTCCACGGAGCGGTGGGAGCGGGCGAGGGTGTAGAGGTCCCACAGCGGCTCGTCGGGCGACGAAACGCCGGACGCGTCCCGGTAGGCGGCGGAGAACGAGTCGGCGGCGGTGGTGCGGGCGCCGTGCAGCAGGGCGAGGTCGAGGCGGCACCAGCCGACGTCGAAGCCGCGGGGCGCCAGGCCCGCGCCGTCCCAGTCGATGACGCCGGTGAGCATGCCGTCGTGCCACAGCACGTTGCCCGACCAGTAGTCGTAGTGGGTCAGCACCCGCGGCTGCGCGGCGAGCCGTTCGGCATGTCCCTGCAACGCCGCCGCGGCCGGGCCCGTGCTGCTGCGGATCGCGGTCATGCCGTCCCGGAACCCGCTGAGCCGGGTGGCGGGGACGGCGTGGAGGCGGGCCAGTGCGTGCCCGAGGGCGGCAGCCGCCGCGTCCGGATCGTCGGGGGTGATGTCGGCCCGCCCCGGAAGCCGGGTGATCAAGACGGCGGGCATGCCGCAGTGTTCGCCGTGCGGATCGACGCCCAGCAGTCGCGGGGCGAAACCGTCGAGGCCGTCAAGCACCGCCAGGACCTTCGCCTCGCGGGCCGCCGAGTCGTCGCCGTGCGGGAAGCGCCGCAGCACGGCCTGCTGCTGCGTAACGACCGCCTCCAGCAGGTGAGTCGAGGCATGGCTCCCGCCGCTCAACGGGCGAACGGCGCGCACGGCGGCACCCGCTCCGGAGCCCAGGCATCGGGCGGCCCAGGCGAGCGTCCCGGCCGACGGATCGCCGCTGGGCTGCGGGCTGTCGTACGACGGTGGCTGCGAAGAGGTGGTCACGAAGCCACCTCAGCACGCTCCAACGGGCGGCGGCCAGCGATTTCCTGGGCGCAAGGGGCGCGCCGCGCGAGCCGGAAAACCGGTTGGCCCGGGGCCCGACGGCCAGGAGGCTCGCGCAATGCCCGACTCCGCCGTACCCCGCCGTGCACGGCACCATCGCCCCCCGTCCGGCGGCAGGACTCTTCTCGGGCTGACAGGCCACACGCTGATCGCACACACGACGGAGGACGAGGGGACCCGGCCGGGCGCCGGGCCCGTGCGTCGGCCGGGTCCGCGTACAAGCCCGCCTACGCGTAGGCCCGCACGTACGCGCACACGCCGACTCGCCCCGTACGCACGGCTGTTCACGGTGCCCGGGGCCCGCGCCTTCACGGCGGGCGCGGCGGCCTTGCTCATGGCCGGTACGGGGGCGCGGCCCCCGCGATGGTCACCGGCATGACGCTGATCCAGGGGACCGTTCCGGCGGCACGGCTGAACGAGGGCATGACCTTGGCCGTCACCGCTCTGCTGACGGGAATCGCGGCGGGGTCGGCCGCCGCGGGCTGGGCGGCGGAACATCTGCCGCATCCCGCCGCTTTCACGGTGCCGCCGGCTGCCGCGCTCCTCGCCGCCGCGGCGGCGTCGACGGCTGTCGTAGGGACCAAGTGGCGCCGCGGGCGGGCGAGTTCGGACACGGAGCGGGTACCGACACCGGACGCTCGGTAGTTGACCGCGCAATAGTTACTCTAGCGTAACGTACCGACGGGTTACCGGTGGTACGCGCTTGCCCTTAGCGTTCCCCCCACTCCGCAAAGGAGCGCAGCGAGGGGAGAGAGCGATGGGACAGACCTCCACCGACCACCGCGCACGTACGATCCTCCGGCACGGCGCCCGGCTGGCGGCCACGGCCGTCGTCGCTCTCACATGTGTGGCTGCGCAGTCCGCGCCCGCCGGTGCGGCCACCGGGCCCGAACGTCCGGTCGCGCCGGACTCGCAGGTCCCCGCGTTCTACGACCCGCCCGCGCAACTGCCGGACGCCGACGGCGCGTTGGTCCGCTCCGAGCCGCTGCCGCTCGGCCTCAGCCTGCCCGGACCGCACGGTCCGCTCCCCGGCGAGGCGACCCGGCTGATGTACAAGTCCACCGACTCGGGCGGCGATCCGGTCGCGGTGACCGGCGCCTATATCGAGCCCTCGGCGGACTGGAAGGGCGAGGGGCCCCGCCCGATGATCGCGCTTGCGCCGGGCACGATGGGGCAGGGCGACCAGTGCGCCGCGTCGCTGGGGCTGGAGCATCCGATCTCGTTCAACGGCCGTTCCGTGTCCGTCGGTTACGAGGACCTGGCCGTCTACCGGCTGCTCGCCGCCGGGGTCGCCGTCGTCGTCACCGACTACGCGGGGCTCGGCGCCACCGACCGGCTGCACACCTATGTGGACCGGCGCGACGAGGGCCACGCGCTGCTGGACGCGGTGCGCGCCGCCAGGAACCTGGACGGGGCGTCGGTCGGCGAGCGCTCGCGCGTCGGTCTGTACGGCTACAGCCAAGGCGGCGGCGCCAGTGCCTCCGCCGCCGAACTCCAGCCGTCCTACGCGCCCGACGTGAAGCTCGCCGGTGCCTACGCCGGTGCGCCGCCCGCCGATCTCACCGAGGTCGTCAAGGGCATCGACGGCAGCGCGCTGGCGGGCGCCCTCGGCTGGTCCATCAACGGCTTCCTCCAGTCCGACCCGTCCCTGGAGGAGATCGCCGAGAGGAACATCAACTCCGAGGGCAAGGCCGCCCTGGACGATCTGTCCACCCGCTGCATAGGCGACGCGATCTTCTCCTACGGCTTCAAGCAGAGCAGGGACTGGACGATCACCGGCAAGTCCCTCACCGAGATCATCGCGGACGAGCCGAAGCTGCGGGCCACGCTCGACGCACAGCGCATCGGCTCGCTGAAGCCGAGGACGCCCGTGCGCGTGGCGACCGGCACCGAGGACGACATCGTCGGGCACGAGCAGGCACGCGGGCTCGCGGTGGACTGGTGCGAGAAGGGCGCGAACGTCACCTACAAGCCCGTGAAGCTGCCGAACCTCGGCGACGGCCTGCTCACCAACCACGTGGCGCCGCTGCTCGTGGACCAGGGCGACGCGATCGGCTGGCTGACCGACCGGCTCGAAGGCAAGGCGGCCGGTTCGGGCTGCGGGGAGCTGCCGGGGCAGCCCTGAGCGGGTCTGGCACGACGCCGGGACGGGCCAGACACGGGCCCGCCGGAGGGGCCGCCGCTCCTCCGGCGGGCCGCTTCCCCGTCAGGCGACGGGAGCCGCGGCGCTCCGCGCGGCTTCGTAGCGGCTCAACGGCCGTGCCAGTCCGTAGTGTTCGCGTAGCGTGCCGCCCTCGTACTCGCTGCGGAACAGGCCGCGTTCGCGCAGGATCGGCACGACCTGGGCGGCGAACACGTCGAAACCGCCCGGCAGCCACGGCGGCATCACATTGAACCCGTCGGCCGCACCCTGCTCGTACCACTGCTGAAGCTGACCGGCGACCTGCTCGGGCGTTCCCGCGATGACGCGATGGCCGCGAGCGCCCGCCAGCCGGTGCAACAGCTCCCGCACGGTGGGCTGTTCACGCTCCACGATGTCGAGAACGAGCTGGAAGCGGCTGCCGTTGCCGCGTTCGCCTCCGGTCTCGATCAGCTCGCGCGGAACGGGCCCGTCCAACTCCCCTTGCGTCAGCCGGACTCCGAGCAGACGGTGGAGCAGTTCCAGCGAATACTCGGGCTGCGTAAGCTCGTTGAACTCCTGGTGCAGCCGTCGGGCCTCCGACTCCGTCGACGCGATGAACGGGCTGATGCCGGGCAGCACCAGCAACTTCCCCGGATCGCGGCCGAGTCGGGCGGCACGCTGCTTGATGTCCGCGTAGAACTCCTGACCGCTGCGGAGGGTCTGGTGCGCGGTGAAGACGGCCTCCGCGTATCGCGCGGCGAAGGCCCTGCCGTCCTCCGACGAACCGGCCTGCACATAGACGGGTCTGCCCTGCGGGGAGCGGGGGATGTTGAGCGGGCCGCGCACCTTCAGCAGCGGCCCTTCGTGATCGACTGTGTGGATGCGGTCGGTGTCGGCGAAGAGGCCGCTGCGACGGTCGGCGACGAGCGCGCCGTCCTCCCAGCTGTCCCAGAGTTTGCCGACGGCTTCGAGGAAGTCGCGGGCGCGCTCGTAGCGTTCGGCGTGCACGGGGTGTGCGTCGAGGCCGAAGTTGCGGGCGGCCTGCGGCGCTCCCGTGGTGACGATGTTCCAGCCCGCCCTGCCGCCGCTGAGGTGGTCGAGGGAGGCGAAGAGCCGGGCCAGGTTGTACGGCTCGGTGTAGGTGGTGGACGCGGTCGCGATGAGCCCGATCCGCTCGGTGGCGGCGGCGACGGCCGACAGCCAGGTGAAGGGTTCGAGACGGAAGCGGCTCGCGTAGCGGACGTTGTCGGCGAGGGCGGGGCCGTCGGCGAAGAACACCCCGTCGAAGGCGGCCAGTTCCGCCGCACGGGCGAGGTCCTGGTAGAAGCGGATGTCCAGCAGCCGGTCGGGGTCAGGGGACACGCTGTGCCGCCAGGCCGCCTCATGGTGGCCGCCCGGGTAGACGAAGAGATTGAGGTGCAACTGCCTGGTGCGGGGGTCCGCGCTTTGCGCACTCATGCGGGCACCTCCTGCTTCTCGCGCTCACCGGAGCGGCCGGGTCCCTGGTCGTCGGTCGGCTGATCCTCGGGCGCCTGGCCGCCCGACAACTCCTCGCCGCCGAACGGTTCTTCGCCGGGTGCCGCGCCGTCACGGGAACGCTCGGCCGCGTCGACGCCCAACCGCGCCAGCAGCGACTCGCGCAGCGCCGTGTACTCGCGGGAGCCGTGGCCGCCCGCCCCGTCCAGCTCCACCGGCACGTCCGCGGTGATACGGCCGTCCTCCAACACGGCGACCCGGTCGGCGAGTTCGATCGCCTCGTCCACGTCGTGCGTCACCAGCAGCACGGCCGGACGGTGCGCCGCGCACAGCTTCCGCAGCAACTTGTGCATGCGGATGCGGGTCAGGGCGTCCAGCGCCCCGAACGGCTCGTCGGCCAGCAGCAGTTCGGGCTCGCGTACAAGGGAGCGGGCCAGCGACACACGCTGCTGTTCACCGCCGGACAGCTCCACCGGCCACGCCGACTCCCGTCCGGACAGGCCGACTTCGCCGAGCGCGGCACGACCGCGCTGATGTGCGTCCGGACCGGCCAGGCCCAGCAGCACGTTGTCCAGGACCCTCTTCCACGGCAGCAGCCGGGCGTCCTGGAAGACGACGGAGACGTTCGCGGGCGCGCTCAGCAGCCCCTGGCCCGCGACACCGTGGTCGAGGCCCGCCAGGGCCCTCAGCAGCGTCGACTTGCCGGAGCCGCTGCGCCCGAGCAGCGCCACGAACTCCCCTGCCGCGATGTCGAGTTCGAGCCCGTCGAGTATCTTCCGTTCCCCGAGCGAACGCTCCAGATCTTGGATGCGCACGGCCGTACGGGCACGTGCCGTGCCGCCGTTCAGCTCGCGAGTGTCCGTCGCCATGACAGCACCTTCCTCTCCGCGTATCGCACCAGCCCGTCGGAGAGGAGGCCCAGCAGCCCGTAGACGACCAGCCCGACGATGATGATCTCGGTCTGTCCGTAGGTGCGTGCCAGCTCCATCATGTATCCGAGTCCGCTGGTGGCGTTGACCTGTTCGACGACGACGAGGGCGAGCCAGGCCGACGTCACGGCGAAGCGCATGCCGAGCAGGAAGCCGGGCAGCGCCCCCGGCAGCACGACATGGCGTATGAAGAGGCCGCGCTTCAGCCGTACCGTCTCCGCCAGTTCGACGTAGCGGCTGTCGATGGTGCGCAGCCCGTTGTGAGTGTGGATGTAGACGGGCACGAAGACGGCGAGGGCGACGGTGACGACCTTCATCGACTCGCCGATCCCGAACCACAGCACCAGCAGCGGCACCAGGGCCAGCGACGGCAGTGCCCGCTTGATCTGCACTGGGCCGTCGATCAGTCCCTCGCCTACGCGGCTGAGTCCGGCGGCGACCGCCAGCAGCAGCCCGGCCAGGGTCCCGAACAGCAGCCCCAGAGCGACGCGTTGCGCCGAGGACGCGAGGTGGCCCTGGAGGCGTCCGTCGCCGATCAGATCGCCCGCGGTGGTCACCACCGTCCACGGGGCCGACAGCAGCCGCGGCTCGATCAGCCCGGCCGCGGAACCCGCCGACCACACGGCGAGCAGCAGCACCGGGCCGAGGGCCTTGCCGAAACGGAACGGACGGCCGGGGGCCAGCCGGGGCCCGGCCGAGGCGCGGGGGCGAGCCCGCCGCACGGCGCCCGTAAGGCGCCCGAGGGTGTGCGCGGTGGCGGCGCTCACGGCTTCTCCCCCTCCGAATCCTCGCCGGAGTCCGAGGACTTGAGGGCGTCGGCCGCGACATGCTCGAAGCGCCGGTCGAAGAGCGTGGCCGCGTCGAACCTCTTCCGGCCGGTCTCCTTGGCGATCAGATCGATCGTCTTCTGCTGCCGCCGGATCACCGCGTCCCAGTCGGCGGGTATCTCGGGCTCGCCGTTGTGCTTGTGCAGATATTCGCCGTCCTGACGGCTGAGCCCCTGGTCCTTCACGGCGTAGCCGTCGACCCACTCCTTCGGGTGCTCGTACGCCCAGAACTGCGCACGCGCCCAGAACTTGACGAACTCCCTTACGGCGGCGGCCTTCTGGGGATCTGCCACGGTCTCCGTAGGCGCCCACAGATGGGAGGCGTCGTCACGCAGGCCGTGCGCGATGGTCTTGCCGCCCTGCTTGCCGTACTTGGCGGGATAGCGCTTGAGATTGACCGCACCGAGGGGCGCCGCGTCGACCTGGTGCTCGCCGAGCGCCGTCGAGTAGACGTCGCCGGTGCTTGGCATCTCGACGAGCTTCACGTCCTCCTTCTTCAGCCCGGCCTTGTGCAGGATGCGCAGTACCAGCGCCCCCTGCGCCTGCCCGGGGCTGAAGGCGATCCTCTTGCCGCGAAGGTCCTTCAGCGAGTCGATTCCGGCGCCGGGCGCGATGCCCAGCCGGTAGATGGGGTTCTTCGCCGGGTCCTTGCGCGTCTCCGCGGCGACGAGCTTGGTGTCCAGGCCCGTCCAGTGCGCGTGTATGGACGGCACTTCGGCCGAGGCGCACAGATCCAGCGAATGCGCGCGGAACGCCTCGGAGCACTGCGGGCCGCCGCTGATGTTCGCCCACTTCACCTTGAACGGCAATTTGCTTGCCGCGCCGGAGAGTTGAAGCAGTACGCGGTCCTCGGGGGCGCCGATCGTCAAGGTCGTCTTCGGTGAGACCTTCGCGGGGATCTCGGTCTTGGCGAGCTTCGCGTCGGACGTTCCAGCACCGTCCTGCTGGGTGCAACTCACCAGCAGCAAAGGTGCGGTGGAGGCGGCGAGGAGAGCCATGCGCCGGTTCGGGCGCCGTCGCCGGCCGACGGCGCTCGGGCGGGGTCGTCGCTGATCAGGGGCGGGCCTGGGCATGTTCGTTTCCCGGTTCGTTCGGGTGCTGCTGCGGTACGGGCATACGCCACCGGACCGCGGCGGCGCAGTGCGCAACAGGCGGCCGGAAAGCGCCAATCGGAAGTGAGAGAAGAGAAAGGAAAGCGGCAGCGGAACGGCGTCGGAGACCGCGTGGGGGAACCGCGCGCCGGAGAGAGGTCTCAGCTACACAGCGCGGAGGCGACGCGCCGGAAATCCACGGAACGGCGCTGCGTGAAACCGGAATTGGGCATGCCGTCGAAGCTAGCGACGCCGCTCAGCGGGGGTCAACAACCCCCGGGCTTCCGCACGGAGAATGCAATGCGTGCTTCGCCCCCGCGCCATCGCCGTGTCACACGGGGAAACAATCAGCGCAAGTCCGGCGCCTGCGGCGGCACATAGTGCTTGGGGGAGTCCATCTCCTCCGGCAGCGGCGAATTCCTCACGGGCGACTCCACTTGGGGCGCGTCGGCCGCACGCAGCCCCGCCTCCCGCTCCCAGCCCGCCCGCGCCCGCGGGTGGTAGCGGTACCTGAACGGCACCAGCCGCCACGCGTGATGGACGATCCGCCCGAGGCGCCGCAGCCTCCGCTCGTCCCGTACGGTCCACCGGTGGCCGAGCCGCTCACGCACGGGCTCCGGGAAGAGCCCCACCGTGAACCAGACGGTGAATCGGGCCAGCGGCCCCCGCAGCGCACGCCACGCCGCGTACGGCATCCAGGACAGCGCGGGCGGCCTGGCGATGAGGCTGATGTCGAGCACATCGCGGGCGGGCCGGTTGTCCTCCAGCACCTCACGGGCCATCCGGTCCCAGTACGCCTGGAATTCGGGCCAGCTCGCCGGCACGGGCCGCATGGTCATCCCGTACAGCCGCCACCAGCGCACATGTTCGTCGAAGAGCTGCCGCTTCTCGCCGTCGCTCAGCCCCGGCCCGAAACGGTCGGCGACGAGCAGCGTGAGCATGAAGAACGTCGAGTGCGCCCAGTAGAAGGTGTCCGGATCGAGCGCGTGATACGGGCGGCCCTGCTCGTCGACGCCCTTGATCGTGTCGTGGTACCCGCGTACCCGGCGGGCCGTCTCGGCGGCACGCGGCCCGTCGTACACGACGCCGCCGATCGGATACAGCGAGCGGAAAAGCCGCTGCCACCGCTCCTCGAAGAAGCGGGAGTGCTCGGCGACTCCGGCGCCCAGCCCGGGGTGCATGTTCTGCATCGCACCCGCCCAGGGGGCGAGCAGCACCCCGCGCCAGTCGCCGAAGTACTTCCACGTGAGCGAATCGGGGCCCAGGGGTACGGGCGGCCCGGCGGCGGGGCCGGACCGGGCGTGCGGATGCCGCTGCTCCATACGCCCGCTCCTTTCCGCGCGGTCGCGCTCCCCTGGGCCGCTCACCGGCCCGCTGCGTACTGCCGCCTACTGGCCGCTGGCCCCAGCGGACGCGACCGCACCGATGATCGCCGCGTTCGTCATCTGCATCTCGTCCAGCGCCTTCTTCAGCGCGGGCCCGGCCTCACCGGCACGCGCCGTGAGTTCCTTGATGCGCTTCTTGTGCTCGCGCCGGTCCTTGCCGGAAGTGACCGTGGGGAAGCCGCCCACCGCCGCCAGCGCCGTCAACGCGGCCTGCCTGGTGCTGAATTCGCCGACCGGACGACCGCCCGTCAGCGTCTCGACGGCCTCCGCGTGCAGCCGCTTCACCAGCGCGGCGTCCTTCACCTCGACCCGGTCGGAGAGCCATGTACGCCGCTCGATGCGAACCACACGGTCCTTCTCCAACTGCCGCTCCACAGCCTGGAACGTCTGCTTGCGCTCCCGCTGCACCAGCGCCTTCCACTTTCGCGGCTTGTCCGCCGCTATCCCCCGCAGCGCCTCGTCGAGCAGCGGGTCTCCCGTACGCCTGTCACCGACGGTGCGCACCTTGCCGTCGTCGTCCGTGATGCACCCACGGTCGGTCAACTCGACGAGCACAGCCGCACGCAGCACACTGCCTATGACTTCCCGCTTGGTGAGCTTCTCCTTCTCGGTGTCGCACGCGAGCAGGTACAACTCAGCGGGGAGGCTGCGCCCGTCCCCCGGATTCTTGTCCTTACGGTCCATGCCCCCATCACAGCACGGACCCACGGGCCGACCGAAGCCCCAGTCACGCGCTTTGTGCCCACCGACGAGCACCCGCGTCACGGTCACGGGACCCTACGGCCCCACCCTTGCTTCCACCCCCGGGACGAAGCGGAAATCGGGGGGCACATTCGCCGCCCGCGCCTGGCGGACGCCTGCCGGTACGCGGGTCGGCGGCGGTTGTGCGAATCCTGTGTGGGAGGTGCGGAGCGGACGGGATCGCTGATCCCGGACCCGAGGGTGGCGGCCCTCAGAGCCGTTCCGTACACGAAGAGCATGTGCCGCCGCTCGGCCCCAACTGACAAGCCCCGCAAGGGTTTTGATCGGTCGAGCCCCACGCAGAGGCAGTGATCGGAGCCCGGGAGAACCGGGAGCGCCGGGAACCACCGGGGCGACGACCCGGGGACGACCACGGCGCGCAACCCCCACGGGGCGGCAGGGGGCGAAGCCCCCGCCAAGGGGGTGCCAGGGGGCGAAGCCCCCGCCGGGGGTGCGGGTGGCGGAGCCCCCGCCCCGCGCGGCGCCAGCCGCGCAAAACACAACGAGGGCGACCCGGTCCGCGCTTTCCGCGGACACACGTCGCCCTCGACCGAGTGGAGATGGCGGGAATCGAACCCGCGTCCAACGGAGCAGAAGAAGGGCTTCTCCGAGCGCAGTCCACTTCGATTTTCTCGGCCCCGGAGATCACGTGGACAAGTCTCCGACGGGCCCAGTCACTGTTCTGTGTCCCGGCAGACCCCGTGACCGGGTCTACGCGGTGAGTCCCCTAGCTGATGCCAGGATCCGGGTCGGGAACGCACCCGGGCTGACACTTCACGCTCGCTGCTCAGGCAGCGAGGGCGAAGGAATCGCGCTTCGAATTGGCGATTATTTTTTTGCGGCACATGGTTAACGAGATCATTGCCGCGTTCCTCGGCTCGCTTCACCTGCTTCGACATCCGCTGTCGAAACCGATCATCCCCATGTTGAGTTGACAACCCACGACGCCCGGCGGGGCGGCGCTGTGGACATGGTACGGGACCCGGCCACACCAGCACCAACCGATTCGGACGCCTTCGTATTCCCGCCCCCCGCCGCGTGCCCCGGACCCGCGCCGGAACCGGCCCGTACCGGCGTACGCACTCGACCTCGTCACGCTAAGTATGGGCCACCGAACGCTCCGCACACACGGCACCCTCGCGCGCCGCGACCCGCCTCAGGCCCGGACCCGCTGCCGCCGCCGTGCCGCCGCCATCGCGCGGTCCGACTCGCGGCGGTCCTGCTTCTCCCGCAGCGCGTGCCGCTTGTCGTACTCCTTCTTGCCCTTCGCGAGCGCGATCTCCACCTTCGCGCGCCCGTTGAGGAAATAGAGCTGGAGCGGCACCAGAGTGTGACCCGTCTCCTGGGTCTTGCCGATCAGCTTGTCGATCTCGTAGCGGTGCAGCAGCAGCTTCCGCTTGCGCCGGGCCGTGTGGTTCGTCCAAGTGCCCTGCGCGTACTCGGGGATGTGCACGTTGTGCAGCCACACCTCGCCGCCGTCGAGCTGGGCGAAGCCGTCGACCAGCGAAGCCCGGCCCTGGCGCAGCGACTTGACCTCGGTGCCCGTGAGCGCGATGCCGCACTCGTAGGTGTTGAGGATGTGGTAGTCGTGGCGGGCCTTCTTGTTCTGCGCGATGAGCTTACGGCCGCCCCGGGCGTCCTCGGCCTTCTTGGCCTTGCTCTTCTTCTTGTCGTCCTTCTTCGCCATAGCCCGGCCATTCTCCCACTACGACCGGGCCTCCAGGCCACTCAATACCGTGCGGGCCCGCTCCGCCGCGTCCCACCCGGCGTCGATCGGCAGGTCCGGCATGATGCCCTGCCCATCGAGCGAACGCCCCGAGGGTGTGGCGTAGTGGCCGACGGTGAGTTCCGCTACGGAGCCGTCCGGCAGCTTCCGCGGCATCTGCACCGACCCCTTGCCGAAGGTGCGGGAGCCCACGACCACGGCCCGGCCTCGGTCCTGCAAGGCGCCGGTCAGCAGTTCCGCGGCGCTCATCGTGCCGCCGTCGACGAGCACCACCAGCGGCGGCGCCGCCCTTCCGCCGGCCGCCGCGCCCGTAGCGCTGTCCGCGTAGAGGGCGCGCTGCTCGCCGTGGTCCTCGTAGGTGGCGACGAGACCGCCGTCGAGGAAGACCGAGGCCGCGGCGACCGCCTCCTCGACGAGGCCGCCGGAGTTGCCGCGAAGGTCGAGCAGGACTCCGGAGCCCGCCGGTACATCGCGGGCGACCGCTTCGTGCACCTGGCGCGCGGAGCCCTTGGTGAAGGAGGAGACCTTGATGCGCGTGACGCCCTGCCCCATGTGGTCCACGGTGACGGCGTCGGCGCTGAGCCGCGTCCGGCGCAGTCTCTCCTTCCACTGCCGTCCGTCGCGGTCGAGTTCCAGCTCCACGCTGCTGCCCAGCGGCGAGGACTCGGCGGAACGGCCGCCGGTCTCCGCGCCGCGCAGCCGCGCCACCACGTCGGTGACGGGATTCTCGGAGACGTCCTCGCCGTCGACGGCACGCAGCCGGTCACCGGGGCGCACTCCCGCACGGTGAGCCGGGCTGCCGGGTGCGACCCGGGCCACGGCGACGGACGGCGTGCCCCGGGAGTCCCGTTCGCGCCGGACGGAGACGCCGACGCCCACGTACTCGCCGTCGAGGGTCTGTTGCAGCCCCTCGTACTCGCGGGCGGTGTAGGCGGAGGACCAGCGGTCGCCGCTGCGGCTGACGAGTTGCTCTGCCTCCTCGGCCTCACCCGCGGTGGCTCCGTCGCCCCGTACCCGTCCGGTCTCGTCGTCCAGGCCGGACGCTCTGCTCGTGGCGTCGCCGAACGTACCGCCGGCGAAGTCCGCCTCGGCGGAGGACTCCCCCGCCGACATGTCTCGCGAGCCCGCGAAGGCCCGTACGCCGTCGCCCCAGGCACCGGTGGCCGCGCCCGTCGCAAGAACGCTCGCGAAGACCAGTGCCAGACCCGCCCCGCGGCGCAACTGCCGGGAGCTTCCCCTGCGTTTGTCGGGGGATGGGGCGGAATACCACGAGTCCGACATGATTCGGAGTCTAAGCCAGACGAGGGGCGCCGCACGGGCCGTTGGCCGTACGGCGCCAGCGTCGTGCGTCACACCTTCAAGTACTTGCGCAGCGTGAAGAACGCGGCCACCGCGGGCATCAGAATCCCCACCGCGACGAGCAGCGGCAGCACCTTGAACACGGCGTCCCAGCCGATGAAGTTGATGAGCGCGATCTTCTCGGCGAGCCAGCTGTCGATGAGGAAGAACTTGCCGCCGAGCAGCAGCACGCAGGCGAATCCCGCACCGATGAGGCCCGCGATCGCCGCCTCGAGGATGAACGGCATCTGGATGTAGAAGCTGGACGCGCCGACCAGCCGCATGATGCCCGTCTCACGGCGGCGGCTGAACGCCGAGACCCTGACGGTGTTGACGATCAGCAGCAGCGCGACGACCAGCATCAGCCCCATCACGAACAGGGCAGCGATGTTCATGCCGTTGAGGAGGTTGAAGAGGTTCTCCAGCAGGTTCCGCTGGTCCTGCACCTCCTGCACCCCTGGTCTGCCGGAGAACGCGGTCTGCAACACCCGGTACTTGGTGGGGTCCTTGAGCTTGACGCGGTAGGACTCCTGCATCTGGTCCGGGGTGAGGGAGTCGGCGAGCGGAGAGTCCTTGAACTGCTCCTTGTAGTGCTTGTAAGCCTCGTCGGCCGACTCGTGGTAGACCTTGTCGACCACCCGGAGCTTCTGCAACTCCGTGCGGATCTGGTCCTTCTGCTGCGCGGTGACGGCGCCCTTGGCGCAGTTCGGGTCGGAGTCAGCGTCGTTCTCGTTGCACAGGTAGACCGACACCTGGACCTTGTCGTACCAGTAGCCCTTCATCGTGCTGACCTGTTCGCGGGCGAGCAGGGAACCGCCCGCGAGGGCCAGAGACAGGGCTACCGACACGATCACCGCGAAGGTCATCGTGAGATTCCGGCGGAGACCGACGCTGATCTCCGACGCTACGAACTGGGCGCGCATGGCGTCCTTTCAGTGTGTTGCCGTCTCAACTGCTCAGACTGCTCAGCCTGTTCGACGGCGGGCCCGCCGGACGCAGCGCCGGCGACCGCCCGCCGGCGGCTCAGTGCTGGTAGCCGTAGACACCGCGCGTCTGGTCACGCACGAGCCGGCCCCGCTCCAGCTCCACGACGCGCTTACGCATCTGGTCGACGATCTGCTGGTCGTGCGTGGCCATCACCACTGTCGTGCCGGTCCGGTTGATCCGGTCCAGCAGCTTCATGATTCCGACGGAAGTCTGCGGGTCCAGGTTGCCGGTCGGCTCGTCCGCGATCAGCAGCATGGGACGGTTCGCGAACGCGCGGGCGATGGCGACGCGTTGCTGCTCACCGCCGGAGAGCTCCCCGGGCATGCGGTCGCCCTTGCCTCCGAGGCCCACCAGGTCGAGCACCTCCGGGACCGTCTTGCGGATCTGCACCCGGGACTTGCCGATGACTTCGAGCGCGAACGCGACGTTCTCACCGACCGTCTTGTTGGCCAGCAGCCGGAAGTCCTGGAAGACGGTGCCCAGTTGGCGGCGCATCTGCGGCACCTTCCAGTTGGACAGCCGGGCGAGGTCCTTGCCCAGTACGTGCACCTGACCTTGGCTGGCACGCTCCTCGCGAAGGATCAGCCGCAGGAAGGTGGACTTGCCGGAGCCGGACGAGCCCACCAGGAAGACGAACTCGCCGCGCTCGATGTCCAGCGAGACATCGTGCAGCGCAGGGCGGTTCTGCTTGGGGTAGGACTTGGAGACGCTGTCGAATCGGATCACGGATACACCATGTCGGCCTGGGGCAGGGGCAGCGGAAGCCGCGTGGCGGCTCACCGTCGAATGTGGCGACCTTACGCGAACCGCCGCACGGCGCGCAGTCGGCGTTCGTTGTTGGTGGGCTTGGTCACGTGCCCTTTACGACAAAGCACCATATTCCCGGTCCTTTTCTCCGGGTCCGTACGGCCGGAGGGCCCGCGGCGGTGCGGACGGGGCGGAGCCACTGCACTCGCGGGCGGATGCTGGCACAGTGGAGTGGAGGGCCGCGGGAGGCGGCCCGGGCAAGCCCCAGGGGAACCGGTCACTCCCCGGCGTCGTTGGCAGACTGAGAGGAGTTCGCATGACATGCGACCGACTGGTGTGTGCCAACTGTGCCGGCCCAGTGAGCGAAGGCCGCTGCGCGGTCTGCCGTGCGCACCGTGAGCGTCTGCACCGGGAGTCGCCGTTCGCGAGCCTCTCCCCCGCGGCGCTGTTCGCGCTGCTGCTGGCGTTGCTGACGGTGGCGCTCGTCGCCCAGCGCATGGCCACCGCGTAGCCCTGGAGAGGCACCGGGCGCATACGAGGCGCGTAGCCGTACGAGCCTCCCAGGCGTATGGGACACCCGTAAGAGGCGTGTAGCCGTACCACGGCGGTGGGTGACCGGCCCGGTTCTCCGCGGCAGTTGATCTTCTGCGCCGACGATCCTCCACGCCGATCGCCCTTGGGGACGCCCCTCGGCACACGCACGTGACATACGTACGAAGGACCCGGAGCGCGCTTCGTGCTGCGCTCCGGGTCCCTCGTCGGTGTGCTTGACGCCTACGGACCTCAGGCGGCCGTACGACGGTTGATCATGCGCGGCATGACACGGAACGCCACACCGCCCGCGATCATCGTCGCGGCGCCGACCAGCAGGTAGGTCGTCTCGGCGGAGCCGGTGTCGGCCAGCTCTTCCTTCGGGGCCTGCGGCTGCTCGGGCTGGCTGCCGGTGCTGTCGGGCTGGGTGTTGCCGCCCTCGCAGTCGACGCTGTCGTCGTTCAGGTCGCAGGTGTCGTCACCGCCGCCGGAGCCGCCGATGGTGGCAGGCTCCTCGCCGCCGGTGTCGCCACCGTCGTCGCCGCCGGTGGTGTCGCCGCCGGTCGTGGTGGTGCTGCCGCCGTCGTCACCGCCGGTGGTGCCCTCGGTGTCGCCGCCCGTCGTGGTGGTGCCGCCGTCGTCACCACCGGAGGTGCCCTCGGTGTCGCCGCCGACGCCGCCGTCGACGCCTCCGCTCACGGTGCCCTCGGTGTCGCCGCCGGTGTCGCCACCGGTGGAACCCTCGGTGTCGCCGCCGCTGTCACCGCCGCTGTCGCCACCGCCGATCACACCGCCGAGGAGGCCGCCGACGAGGCCGTCCTCCTGTGCGGCAGACGAGCCGCTGCTGTCAGCGGCCTGCGCGGCACCCGCAGCGGTGAGCGAGGCGCCGACGGCGAACACCGTGCCGGCGGCGACGCGCGCCACACGCAGCCGCGTCTTCGATTTGATCATTGGCCAACTACCCCCAGTAGTTTCATTTTTCAATGGAGCAGCTGTGTGACGGGCTGCGGAGCCTCTTGCCGGGACACGGAATCTGTCCGCCTCTTCACCCCCGCACGCGCCCCTGACACAGGCATGCGAGCGAACAGCTTTCCCATTTTCCGCACCTCAGTCAAGCGAGAAGGACGTGAATTGGCCGTGCTGCGCTGGGAGTTCACGGGGTGCGGTACGAATCGTTATGCGGACGTGGCTCTTACGGAAGCTCATCCCCCGCTTACGGGCGGCTCGTTCAGCCCTCGTCCTGCTGCTCCTGCTGCTTGCGCCAGCGGATGCCCGCTTCCAGAAAGCCGTCGATATCCCCGTCGAGAACGCCCTGCGGATTGCCGACTTCATATTCCGTCCGCAAGTCCTTCACCATTTGGTACGGGTGCAGGACGTACGAACGCATCTGGCTGCCCCAGGAGTTGCCCCCGTCCCCCTTGAGCGCGTCCATCTTCGCCTGCTCCTCCTGGCGGCGGTGGGCGAGCAGACGTGACTGCATCACGCGCATCGCGGCGGCGCGGTTTTGGATCTGGGACTTCTCGTTCTGGCAGGAGACGACGATGCCCGTGGGGATGTGGGTCATACGGACCGCGGAGTCGGTGGTGTTGACCGACTGGCCGCCCGGACCGGAAGAGCGGAACACGTCGATCCGCAACTCGTTCTCGGGAATGTCGATGTGGTCGACCTGCTCCACCACCGGCAGCACCTCGACGCCCGCGAACGACGTCTGGCGGCGGCCCTGGTTGTCGAACGGCGAGATGCGCACCATGCGGTGCGTGCCCTGCTCGACGGAGAGAGTGCCGTAGGCGTAGGGCGCCTTGACCGCGAAGGTCGCGGACTTGATGCCCGCCTCCTCCGCGTAGCTGGTGTCGTAGACCTCGGTGGGATAGCCCCTGCGCTCGCTCCAGCGCAGATACATGCGCATGAGCTGCTCGGCGAAGTCCGCGGCGTCGACGCCGCCCGCCTCCGCGCGCACGCTGACGACCGCCTCACGGGGGTCGTACTCGCCGGAGAGGAGGGTGCGCACCTCCAGCTCGTCCACGGACTTCCGCAGCGCCTCCAGCTCGGTCTCCGCCTCGCCTCGTGCGTCGGCGTCGTCCTCGCTGCCCGCAAGTTCGAAGAGCACCTCGACGTCGTCGATGCGTGAGCGCAGCTCCTCCACCTTGCGGAGCTGGCCCTGGAGATAGGACAGCTTGCTGGTGATCTTCTGCGCGTTCTCCACGTCGTCCCACAGGTCGGGGGCGGCGGCCTCCTCCTCGAGGGAGGCGATGTCGCCCCTCATCCTGCCGAGGTCCATCACGGCCTCGATCGACTCCATGGTGGAGCGGAGGGACTTGAGCTCTTCGGGGAAATCGGGGATCGCCACACCTCCACCCTAACGGCTGGGCGATGCGGCCGTTCCACGCCCGGGTCCGCTTCCCGCGGGGGCGCGGACGCGGCCTGGCCGCGGGCCTGACGGCTTTTACGGAGGCGCCCGCTTCCGGTCTGCGGGCGGGCCCTCCGGTCCGGGGTCAGCCCGGGGCCGATCCTGGCGGGATCGGGCCCGGCCCCGGGGTCAGGGCTGCTCCGGGTGTTCCACCGCGGGCGCCGGCTGCGTGGTCTCGCCGTCGTCCCCGGACGCGGCCAGCCATCCGCCGAAGCCCGCGACCGCCGCGATCACGGCCGCTCCGGCGCCGAGTTTGATCCTGCGGCGCCGTGCTGCCGCGGCCGAAAGCGGGTTACGGGCGGAACCCGCACGCGGCTCGCCCGCGGCACGCGGTGCGCGGGCCGTGCCGTGCGCTCCGCCCGCGAGTTCGTCGGCGCCCGGCACGCGCATGCTCGTGTGGGTGTCGCGGTTGGAGTCGGGGCTCGCGCCGCCGTGCACCAGCGGGACCGCCGCACGGCGTGGACGGCCGGACGCCGCTGTGCCATGGCCGTGACCGCTCCCTGAGTCGCCCGAGCCGGGGTGGCCTGGGCCGGACTGCCCCGGCCCCGAGTGGCCGGCGCCCGCGGACTGCCGCCCGGCACCGTGGCCCGCCGCGGTGGTCGCTGCCGTACGGCCGTGCTGGTCCGGCACGGTGCCGCCGCCGGTCCGGGCCTCCGCATGGCCTTCGCCGTACGCGGCGTCGGAGCCGTACTCGCCGCCGGGGCCGGAGGTCTCGCCGTAGTCGTAGGAGCCGTACGAGTCGTAGGAGTCCTCGGGCTGTTCGTCGATGTCCAGCGGCGGCAGACCCTCCAGGTCGGGCAGCAACTCCCGCAGGCGCGCCGCCACTTCGACGGCGCGCAGCCGGGACGCGGGCGCCTTGGCGAGGCACTGGTGGATCAGCAGCCACAGCTCGTCGGGGATGCCGGGGAGCGGAGCGACCGACTCCGTGACGTGCCGGCGCAGCACCGCGCCCGGGTGGCCCCCGCCGAACGGCGTGAATCCGGCGAGGAGTTCGTAGAGCACCGTGGCCAGGGCGTATATGTCGACGGACGCGCGGGGCGGCAGGCCCTCCACGATCTCGGGCGCCAGATAGTCGGGGGTGCCGATGATCGACGTGGCCCGCGTCGTACGGGGCGAGTCGATCAGCTTGGCGACGCCGAAGTCCGTGAGCAGCGCGGGCGGCGCACCGCCCGGACCGGCCGGGGCCAGCGCGTCCAGCAGTACGTTCTCGGGCTTGACGTCCCTGTGGACGATGCCCGCGGCGTGCGCCGCCGCCAGGCCGTCCGCCACGTCCGCCGCGATCGAGACCGCGGGCTGCGGTGCGATGCGGCGGTCGTGCTCCAGGCGCGTGCGCAGATCCGTACCGCGCACCAACTGCATGACGAGCGCGAGGTCGCTGCCGTCCACGACCAGGTCGCGGACGCCGACGACGCTGGGGTGGTCGAGGCAGAGCAGGGCGCTGCGCTCCTGCACGAACCGCTCCACGAGGTCCTCGTCGCTGGCGAGGTCCTCGCGCAGGAGCTTGATCGCGACGGGACCGTCGGGACCTTCGCCGAGCCACACCGTGCCGGCGCTGCCGCGGCCGAGGATCCGGTGAGCGGTGTAGCGACTGCCGATCTTCCGTGCCATAGCGACAAAACTACGCGCCGGAAGGGGGGTTGAGGGGCCGGGAGCGCACTAACCGTCACTTTCGAGGGGGAATTCCCGCTCAGGAAGTCGACAAATCTCCGAACTCGCGTACTCGGAAGGCTATTTGGGAGCGCTGTCGATCAGATTCCCGATCTCGTCGAACAGGTTCTGCACCGACTCCCAGAAACTCTTGCCCTGCTCCCACCACGTGGGAAGCGGCGTGAGATTCCACACCAGTACTGCCGCCACCACCAGAAGCAGGATCATGAACAGACAGCCCTTGAGACATCCGAGGCCGGGAATGTGCATCGGATTCGCACTGCGCTGCCTCGGCTCGCGCCGGGGGCGCGGCTCGCGGCGGGGCGGCGGCTCGGGCTCGTAGCGCTGCGGAGGCGGCTGCGCGGGACGGCGCTGCTGCTGCCCGTAGTACTCCTGCTGGGACGGGCGGCGCCGCGCGGGCGGCGGCTGCTGCGGAGGCGCCTGGCGCTGCGGGCGGCGGCGCAGCGGGTCCATGCTCGGGTCGAGCGGCTGGACCTGCGTCTGCTCGTTGCGGTCGCGGGCGGCGCGCATCTGGCTTTCCCAGGGGTGCGGGCCGTCGGGCTGACCGGCGTCCGGCGAGTGCGCGGGCGGTGGCGGCGCTCCGGGGACGGGGGGCATGACCTGTGTCGGGTCGGCATTGGGGCCCTGGCCGGAGCCCGAGGGTCCGCCCTGGCCCTGACCGCTGCCTTGCGACTGCGGCAGATAGCTGGTGGGCGCGTTCGGGTCGAAGCCGCCGCCCTGGCCCTGCTGGTTCTGTGCGGGCGGCGAGTTCGGCAGCACCTGTGTGGGGTCGGCGTTGCCCGCCGCGGCACCCGCCGCGGCACCGGCGGCAGCACCCGCCACGGCTCCGCCTGCCGCCGCTGCGGCTCCGCCGCCCTGGCCGGACTCGGGCACCGACGCCGGAGCGGGGTCGGGCGCGAGCAGCCCGGCGACTCCCATCGCCGCCGCTGCCTGCTCGGGCGTGGCCTGTGCGCTGATGCCGGAGGCGACGGTGCGCAGCGCGTTCGCGAGGCTGACCGCGCTGGGCCGCTCATCGGGGCGCTTGCGCAGGCACCGCTCGGTGACCGTCCACAGCGGGTCGGGCATGCTCGGCGGACGCGCCGGCTCCTCCCCGAGGTGGCGGTGGATCATCTCCAGGGCGGAGCCGCCCGTGAACGGCGGCTGCCCGGTGGCCAGTTCGTAGAGCAGGATGCCCGCGCCGTAGATGTCCACGGCGGACGTCTGCGGGCGGCCCTCGGCCGACTCGGGCGCCACATAGGCGGGGGTGCCGACGAATTCCTGGGTACGGGTCAGGCCCGGCGAATCGGCGAGCCGCGCGATGCCGAAGTCGGTGAGCATCGGGCGCATGCCCTCGGGGCCCTCGGCCAGCAGCACGTTGGCGGGCTTGAGGTCGCGGTGGACGATGCCGTCCGCGTGGCTCGCGGCGAGCGCGTCGGCGACCTGCGCGGTCACCAGCGCGGCGGCCACCGGCGAGAACGGGCCGTTCTCCCGCAGATAGCGGTGCAGGTCCGGCCCCTGGACCAGGTCCATCACGAGGGCGAGGAGGTCGCCCTCGACGACGAGGTCGCGCGTACGGACGATGTTGTGGTGCTGGAGGCGGAGCAGGACGGAGCGCTCCCGCAGGAAGCGCATGACCACATCGGGGTCGTTGGCCAGCTCCTCCTTGAGGACCTTGATCGCCACCGTCTCGCCGGGCTGGCCCGGCACGGCCGCCTCGGCGCCGGCCGTCTGGTTCTGCCTCGCCCGCCACACGGTGCCCGTGGCGCCGCGGCCCAGCGGTTCCTCGAGCAGGTACTTGCTGCCTACCGGCCGCACGTCATGCGCTCCCTGAAGTCGTACTGCAATCCCGCCCACAATAGTGCCGTCTCACAGACGGTCGACGCCTCATGCGAACGGATGGGCGACTTCCGGCAATGACGCGCCACGGGCCCGCGACGGTTGCGGACCGCCGGGCGGAACCGGGCGGACCGGGGCGGCGCGCGCCCGCGAACCCGACCGCGGGCCGCCCGCGGAACCGTACCGTCCGGCGCCGCGCGGGGGCGCGGATCGTATCGGGAGCGCTGTCCGGGCAGGCCCTCTTGCGCACCCGGGAGCAAAATCAAGATCATTGACCGCCGCGAGCGGGGCGAGATGTCAGTGGCGGGTGCGAAGATGCTCGCGGCATTCGACAGCACTGTGCGCGATCGCGTGCATCCGCGGGGTCGCCCCGGCCGTCCGCGGAGGCCCGGGTCGTGGTGCTGTGCCATGTGGGACGTGTGTGTGCCGGGCGCGTAGTGCGGCGAGGGTGACCGCCTCGCCGCGTACGCGGCGGGCGCACCGGTGGTCGGGACCGGGAGGGCCGATGCAGATCCGGCTGACTGTCACCCTCGGGCCGCGCGGAAGCGGCCAGGGTGCGGGGGGCGCGGCGAGCGCGCCGAGCGGAGGATCGGCGTGCGACGTGCTGGTCACGGCCCCGTCCGGCACGCCGCTGTCCGCGGTGACCGGCGGGCTGGTGTCCACGGCGGCCGCGGCGGTGAGCGGCGCGGGGCCCGGTGCTTCCTCCGGTGCGGGCGGCCCCGGCCACGGCGGCGACTCCTCGGCGGACTCCACGGCGGCGGTCTACGCCGGTACGGAACGGCTCGATCCGCACCGTCAGTTGCTCGGCGAGCCGCCGCTGCTGGACGGCGCGGTCGTCTCGCTGCACGGACCGTCCCTTCCCGTACAGGCTCCGGCTCTGGCGGCGTACGGCTCGGCGAAGGCACGGCTGCATGTGATCTCGGGCCCGGACGCAGGCGGCATACATCTTCTGCAAGGCGGCAAGGTCTGCCTCGGCCGCTCCGCGGAGGCGGACGTACCGCTCGACGACCCGGACGTCTCACGGCTGCACTGCGCGGTGACGGTCTCCGACGGCGGTGCCGTCACGGTCGCCGATCTGGGCTCCACCAACGGCACTTCGCTGGACGGCGCCCCAGTGGGAGGGCAGCCGGTGCTCTTCCGTCCCGGGTCGACGCTGCGGGTCGGTGAGTCGGCGCTGCGGGTCGAGACGTCCGCGCCGGACGGCCCGGCGGACGCGGAGGGCTCTTCCGGGATGCTCTCCGCGGGGCAGGGCTCCGGGGCGGTGCCTGGCGCCGGGTCGCTGCCGCTGTCCCTGCCGACCGAGCCGGACGGGCATGGGCAGTTGCGGCTGGTGTGCCCCCGTGGCGGGGGGTGGACGCGCGGCCCGGAGGCCGGTGAGCGTCCATACGACCGGCACCAGGGGCGCCGGGCCGGTGCCGTGGGCGCACAGGGTGCGGGAGCGGGCGGTGAGGGCCCGGGCCCTGCGCCGGGCGGTGCGTCGCGCGGCGCCTCCCGTGCCGGGTCCCACTCGCAGGCACGCGCCGCGGACAGCGCGCATGGATACGCACCGGGAGGCCCGTTCCCGGACGGCGGCACCACACATGGCTCGGGCATCGCCCAACACGCACGCTACGCACAGCAGTTCACGCCGGGCGAGGCGGCGGACGGGGGCGGCCCGGCAGCTTCCGCAGGACACGGCGCGCACGGCTCGGCCACCGGGCACGGCCCGTCCGGCGCCGCCGACGCCGGGCGGCCCCGCGCCCGGGGGCTGGGCGCCTGGGCGCGGCGCTTCGCCGGCGGCCAGCAGGGCGAGGACCAGGCGGCGCCGCCCATGGGCGCGGGAAGCGCGGGCGCACGGCCCGGCGCCACGGGCACCGGCCCGGCGGGTTCGGCCCCCGGCGGCGCGGACTCCGCGAGTGCCGCCGCCGAGGACGCTCACCGTCCCGATCCCGCCACGATCCTGCTCACGGCGCTCGGCCCCGGCCCCCGGCTGTGGGAGCGCGAGCCGGACCATCCCGAGGCCATGACCGTCCGTATCGGCACGGCACATCGCAGCCACGGCGGCCGTGGCGCCCCGGTCACCGTCGATCTGCGTGAGGCCGGTGCGCTGGGGCTGGCGGGGCCGCGTCCGCGACTTACGGGCCTGGCCCGTTCGGTGCTGGCGCAGCTCGCCGCGCTGCACGGGCCGAGCAGCCTGGAGATGGTGCTGATCGCGGCGGACCGTTCCTACGACACCGAGGACCGCGTCCGCGACTGGTCGTGGACGGGGTGGCTGCCTCATCTGCGTCCGGCTCACGGCCAGGACTGCCGCCTGCTGACGGCCTACGACCGCGACCAGGCGGCGGCGCGCGTCGCCGAACTCACCCACCGGCTGGACGAGTTGCGGCAGCACCCCGGCCAGGCGCCCTCGGCGGGTGCGGGCGTCGGCACCGGCGGACCGACGGGGCACGTTTCCGGTCCGTACACGCTGGTCGTCGTCGACGGCGACCCCGGATCGGCCGCGCTGCGGGACGCGGTGGCGCGGCTCGCGGCGGAGGGCCCCGGCGCCGGTATCCATGTGCTCTGCCTCGCGGAGACGCCCGCGGCGACTCCCTCCTCGCCCGTCTCGGAGACGGTGCGGGCGGCTTATGAGACGTCTGCCGCGTTCCGTGAGTGCGGCGCGCTGGCGCTGCTGAGCGGTGCCGTGGCCACGGCGGTGCGGGTGGTGTGGCGCGAGGGCGCCCCTGGTGACGGCGCCTCGCGTGAGAACTCCGCGTCCGGCGGGCCGTACGTGCCCGGTGCGCCCACGGCCTCCGGCACGCCCGGCACGGTCTGCACCCTCGACGCAGTCTCCGCGGCATGGGCCGAACGCTTCGCGCGTGCCATGGCTCCGCTGCGTGAGCCGGAGGGCGCTCAGGCCCGTGCGGGCGCGGCGGCACGGTCCGTGGTGACGCTGCCGCGCAGCTCCCGTCTCCTCGACGAGCTCGGCCTCGCCCGCGCCACTCCCGCCGCGCTGCTCGCCCGCTGGGCGGATCCGGACGGCCAGGCGGCGGAGCCGGGCAGCCGGGCGGCGGGCCCCGGCGGGGCGAGCGGCGCGGCGGGAACTACGGGCGCAGCGGGCTCGGTTGGCACGCAGGCCGGAGCCGGAGCGGCAAGCTCGGGCGGAGCGGCGCACGCGGGCGGACGTGCCACCCTCGTCTTCGGCGCCGGGCCACGCGGCTCTCTCAAGGCCGAGTTGGGCGTCACCCGCGGGCATGCGCTGATCACGGGGCCGCCGGGTTCCGGCAAGACGGAGCTGCTGCGTTCGCTGGCCGCGTCCCTCTCCGTGGGCAGCCCGCCCGACCGGCTACAGCTCCTGCTGGTCGACGGCGACGGCGCCACCGGCGACGGCCTGCACACCTGCCTCGAACTGCCGCACGCCCGGCGGCATCTCGCGGCCAACGACCCGGTCCGCATGAGGGACTTCGCCCAGGCACTCAGCGGTGAGCTGAAGCGCCGAGCCGAACTGATCGGCGCCGACGGCACCTACGAGGGCTTCGCGCGCCGACTCGCCCGTACGGGGCCCCGGTTGGCCGCGCAGCAGCGCCGCCGCGAGGAGGCGTCCGCGGCGGCGGACACGGCCACCGTGAGCGAGGCCCGCGCCGACACCCGTACGGAAGCCCGCGCGGAGGCCCGTACCGAGGCATCCGCGGAGCAGCCGCGCACCGAGCCGCGAAGCGACCCCGAAGCACACGGCACGCTCCGCCTCCGTACCCAGACCGGTCCCTCGGCGGGAGCGGCCCCGGGCACGGTCGGCGGCGTCACCGCCAGCGGCTCCGCGGACGTCGCCCCGGACGGCACGGGCGACGCCACGACCAGCACCGCGAGCGGCGCAACCGTTCAACACTTGGACGCACACGCGACGGCCCTCCCCCGAATCGTCATCCTCGTCGACGACTTCGACACACTCGCCGACCCGTCTCTCGGCAACCCGGGCCGCCCCGCGGCGGGTTCGGTCATGCGTGCCCTGGAGGGCGTCGCGAGGGACGGAGCGCGCCTCGGCGTGCACCTCGTGGCGGCGAGCGGCCGGCCCGAACGCACCGTAGGCACGGGCCTCGCCCAGGCCGCCGCGCTGCGCGCCGAACTGTCCCGGCACAGCGGCCCGGACGCGTCCGGCGGGGAGAGCACGGTTCCCGGCCGCGGCACGCTCATCGAGGCGGACGGCACGGTCACGGCCTTCCAGGCGGGCCGCATCACGGGACGGATCCCCCGCACCGCGACGCAGCGCCCGACGGTCGTCCCGCTGGACTGGACGCGCGCGGGCGACCCGCCGACTCGGCGCCCCGTGAGGGAACTCGGAAACGGTCCGACCGATCTCGCCCTGCTGGCAAGCGCGGTGGGACGCGCCGCGCAGTCCCTCGGGCTGGAACGACAGGAATCGGGCACCGCTACTGCGAACAGATCACGGAGTGGTCAAGATGAGGTTCTTGAAAGCTGACAACGTATTGCGGGCTCTCCGCGTTCAGGCGTAGGACTTTGCGCACGGGACTGAGGGCGTAGACCAGAAGCCCTCTGCCTTGTTACCAAGCGGCGCGGCGGCCGGGATCCGGGCACGCGCCTCCGATGGGGACGGCGGGAGCTATGCGTAATACGGTCCGTGCGACTGGTGCATCGGGCACCAAGAGCCACACCAGCATCTTTAGCAAGACCGGTACCACCAGGGCTGCTGCACGTGGAGCGGTGGCGGTGTGCGCCGTCGCGGCCCTGTCGCTGACGGCCGCCTGCGGCGGAGGAAGCGACGACAAGGGGGAGTCAGGCGGCTCGTCCCAGGCGGACAAGTCCACCGTGAAGCTGCCCAAGCTCAAGGGCGAGAAGCTTCAGGTCGCCGCGGTCTGGACGGGCGACGAAGGCAAGAACTTCGGGAAGGTCATCGAGGCGTTCGAGAAGCGCACCGGTGCCCAGGTCGAAGTCACGCCCACGGGCGACAATGTGGCGACGTACCTCGGCTCGAAGATCGAGGGCGGTTCGCCGCCCGACGTCGCGATGCTGCCTCAGGTCGGCGTGCTGAACCAGTTCGCAGAGAAGGGCTGGCTCAAGCCCCTCGACCAGGCCACCAAGGACCAGCTCAGCAAGAACTTCTCCAAGGGCTGGCAGGACTTGGGCGCCAACAAGGGCAAGCAGTACGGCGTCTACTTCAAGGCCGCCAGCAAGTCGCTGATCTGGTACAACGCCGGCGCGTACAAGAACGCGGGCGTCAGCGAGGCGAAGACCTGGCAGGACTTCGTCAAGAACGCCCAGACGATCGCCGATTCCGGTGTCGAGCCGGTGTCCGTCGGCGGCGCCGACGGCTGGGTGCTCACCGACTGGTTCGAGAACATCTACCTCTCGCAGGCGGGCCAGGAGAAGTACGACAAGCTCGCCAAGCATGAGATCAAGTGGACCGATCCCTCGGTGAAGAAGGCGCTGACCACTCTCGCCGAGCTGTTCGGGAAGAAGGAGCTGCTCGCCGGCGGCAACAAGGGCGCGCTTCAGACCGACTTCCCCAAGTCCGTTACGCAGGCGTTCGACTCCACCGACGCCCCGAGCGCCGCGAGCGTCTTCGAGGGCGACTTCGTCGGCATCAACGTCGCCAACGACACCAAGGCGAAGATCGGCAAGGACGCGAAGGTCTACCCGTTCCCGTCGGTCGGCGGCAAGGCGCCGGTGGTCACCGGCGGCGACGCGGCCGTGGCGCTGAAGGACAGCAAGGCCGCCCACGCCCTGCTGACGTTCCTCGCCAGCCCGGAGGCCGCAGCGGTCTGGGCCCAGGAGGGCGGTTTCGTCTCGCCGAACAAGAACCTCGACGGCAAGGCGTACCCGAACGACGTCCAGCGTGAGATCGGCAAGGCGCTGGTCTCGGCGGGCGACGACTTCCGCTTCGACATGTCCGACCAGGCCCCCGCAGCGTTCGGAGGCACCAAGGGCAAGGGCGAGTGGAAGGCCCTCCAGGACTTCCTGAAGAACCCGAAGGACGTGGCAGGCACCCAGAGCGCCCTTGAGGCCGCGGCCACCAAGGCGTACAAGGACTGAACCCCGCGCCGGTTCACAGCCCGCTGCAAGCAGCACGCTCTGAGGGCCGGCGGCTGAAGTCCCGGTGCCGGGTCCGTCGTCAGCGACGGGCCCGGCACCGGCCGCGCCGCATCACCCGGCCCATCTCGACCACGCCAACTCGCCCCGGACAAGGGACATCACTGTCATGCCCACCCCTACCGCGCCACCGCCGACACCCCCTGACGGGGCGGCCGCCGCCGCGGCACCGGCACCGCCGCGGCGCCCAAGTCCAAGAACGCCCCGGTCTCCGTGATGCGTTCGCGCCCCCTGATCGCCTTCTCGTTCCTGCTGCCGGCGATGCTGCTGCTGGGCGCCCTGGTGATCTATCCGATCCTGTACTCGATCTTCCGCAGCACCCTCGACGCCTCGGGGTCGAGCTTCATCGGGCTCGGCAACTACGTCGAGGTCTTCACGGACGACGACATCCTGACGGCGTTCAAGAACAACATCATCTGGGTCATCGTCGTCCCGTCGGTGTGTACGGTCCTGGGTCTGATCTTCGCCGTACTGACCGAACGGGTGCGCTGGGGCACGGCGTTCAAGCTCATCATCTTCATGCCGATGGCGATCTCCATGCTCGCCGCGGGCATCATCTTCCGCCTCGTCTACGAGCAGGACCCCGAGCAGGGCGTCGCCAACGCCGTCTGGGTGGGCGTGCACGACACCTTCACCGAGTCCTCCGCGTGGCCCGGCGCGCGTCCCCGGCCCAACGCCGGCCTCGCCAAGTCCGGCAAGGGCGACTACACCACCAAGTCGGCCGTCTCCGCGTCGGATCCGGCCAACCTCGGGCTCGTCGGCGTACCGCCGAAGGACGTCGCTGGTGCCGCTCCCGCCAAGACGGCGAAGCCCGGCAAGGCCGGCGAGGTCACCGGAACGGTGTGGCTGGACTTCGCGCCCGGCGGCGCCGGAAAGCCCGACGTCATCGACCAGAAGGAGAAGGCCCTCGCGGGCATCAAGGTCGAGGCGGTCAAGGGAGGCAAGGTAGTCGGCAAGGCCGAGACCGCCAAGGACGGCACGTTCTCGCTGCCGTCCAAGGCCGACGGGGCCAAGATCCGCCTGCCCGCGGCGAATTTCGCCGCGCCCTACAACGGCATCGACTGGCTCGGGTCGACCCTCGTCACACCGTCCATCATCGGCTCGTACGTATGGATGTGGGCGGGCTTCGCGATGGTGCTGATCGCGGCGGGACTCGCGGGCGTGCCACGTGAACTCCTCGAAGCCGCAAGGGTCGACGGCGCCAACGAGTGGCAGGTGTTCCGCAAGATCACGGTGCCGGTGCTGGCTCCCGTACTGGGAGTCGTGGTCGTCACACTGATGATCAACGTGCTGAAGATCTTCGACCTCGTCTACATCATCGCGCCCAGCGCGAGCCAGAGCGAAGCCAACGTGCTCGCCCTCCAGCTGTATCTGTCGTCCTTCGGCGCCGGTTCGAACCAGGGCATCGGCAGCGCGATCGCTGTCATCCTGCTGCTGCTCGTCCTGCCGGTGATGGTCGTCAACATCCGTCGCCTGCGAAGGGAGACCCGCCGATGAGCGCCGTCAGCGCGGCCCAGCCCGAACCGACCGCCACCGTCGAACCGGTGACGACGCCGACGCCCTCCGGGGAGAAGAAGGCCTCGGTCGCCTCCCGGCTGGTCACCCTCACCGGACACTGGGCCGTACGTCTCGGTCTCGTCGTCGTGGCGCTGGTGTGGCTGATGCCCACCGTGGGTCTGCTGAGCTCCTCGCTCCGCAGCCCCGAGGACATCGGCGTCTCCGGCTGGTGGAGCATCTTCGACTTCAACTCCAGCTTCCCGTGGGTGATCGACGCGGGGCAGTTCACCGGCGCGAACTACGAATCGCTGCTCTCCAACGAGCTGGTGACGGGCTCGCTCTTCACCACGCTGCTGATCACCATTCCCTCCACCCTGACCGTCGTGGTCATCGGTGCGCTGGCGGGATACGCCTTCGCGTGGCTGGAGTTCCCCGGCCGCGACTGGTGCTTCCTGATCGTCGTGGGACTGCTGGTGGTGCCGGTGCAGGTGGCCCTCATTCCGGTCGCCAAGCTCTTCAACACCCTGGGGCTGTTCGAGACGACGGCCGGTGTCGTCATCTTCCACACGGCCTTCGGTCTGCCCTTCGCGGTCTTCCTCCTGCGCAACTTCTTCGCGGAGATCCCCCGCGAACTGCTGGAGGCGGCCCGTCTCGACGGTGCGGGCGAGGTACGGCTCTTCACCCGCGTGGTGATGCCGCTGGGCGGCCCGGCCATCGCGTCGCTGGGCATCTTCCAGTTCCTGTGGGTGTGGAACGACATGCTCGTAGCGCTGATCTTCGCGGACTCCAGCAATCCGCCGATCACGGTGGCCCTGCAGCAGCAGGTACGCCAGTTCGGCAACAACATCGACGTGCTGGCGCCCGGCGCCTTCGTATCGATGATCGTCCCGCTGATCGTCTTCTTCGCCTTCCAGCGCCAGTTCGTCTCGGGAATGATGGCGGGCGCGGTGAAGTAGCCGAAGTGCCGGCCTGGCGGCCGTACTTGGGCCCTACGGCCCAGCACGACAGATCAGTACGGCGGCCCGGCACGACAGTTCGGTACGACAGTTCGGTACGACCAGCACAACAGCACAGCGGACGACGACGGCCGGGTCACCGGCCCGGGGCCACCGCCCCTCCCGTCACCCGTCCCGGTCGCCTCGCAGCGCACGGGCCAGACGGCGGGAGATCACGGGCGGCAGCACCTCTCGTGCGGCACGGCGGGAGAGCGCGGACAGCGCCGCGCCCCTGCCGCGCCGGGCGCCGTCCCCTTCGGAATCCCGGGCTCCGGCCCGGGATTTCGCATGCCTGGAGCGCGGCAGCGCAGGCGTCTCGGCCTTGTCGGCGCCCACCAGCAGCAGCCGGTGCCCCGCGACGTCCTGCCACTGGAGCCAGCAGTCGCCGCGCTTGCGCAGCGCGTCGTGCAGCTCCTGCTGTACGGCGGCGGGATCGCCCCAAGTGCCGTAGAACTTCTGGGCGCTGACGCACACCGGCCGCAGCCCGTCCTCCAGCACCGCCTGCCAGGTCGCACAGGCCACCCCGGGGGTGTGGGAGGAGCGGTAGTCGTCGAGTACGACGATGCCGTCGTCGGTCAGCGTCCCCCGTGCGGCTGCGATGTCGGGACGTACATGCTCGTAGAGATGCGAGGCGTCGACATGTACGAACCGGCAGCTCCCGGGCGCGACTTCGCCGGGTACGACGGAGGTCGGCGCGTGCAGCACACGCGGCAGCTCGTCGTGGAAGGAGAGGAAGTTCGCCTCGAAGCCGCGCCGGGTCAGCGTCGAGTACGAGCCGCGCATCTCGCGTTCGTTGCTCTCGGTCGGCGCCTCGGAGCCGAAGAGGTCGCACACGGTGAACGTCTCGTCCTCGCGGAGATACGACCGCAGCATGATGGCGCTCTTGCCGAGATAGGCGCCCATCTCCAGCAGGTCGCCGTGCTGCTGTAGCCGCTGCTGCCGCGACAGCAGCCAGTCGAAGAGCACGATGTCGGTGTTGTAGAACCATCCGCGCACTTCGCGGAACGAACGCGGCCTGGGCGGCGGGGTCTGCCGGGCTTCCTCGTCCGGCGAGGCACCGTCCCGGGCGTCGCCGGCCTCGGTCCGGCTCGTGGACGTGGCAGGGGTTGAAGTAGCGGGGGTCGAGGCGGCGGGGGTTGAGGGGGAGGTCATGAAGAGCACTTCTCCTCGTACGGCGAAAAGGCGGAACGAGGGCATCCGGGCCGGAGAGCCGCGTGAACGACGCATCGATCCATGCGTGAACACACACCTGAAGCCGCGCCCCGACCCGTATGCGAATCACGTGTGACGAGGCGCGCCGACCCCCGGCCCGCAGGGGCCCACCCGCCCTGTATATGAGGCCGCCGCCCCCGCGCGCACGTCCGGACAGCCGCCCCGAACAGGGCTTCCGCCGACCGACGTCCCGCGTCCACCGATGGTTAAGCCGGTGTTGGGGCCGGGCGCCGGAAAGCATCTGATGGATGCGCGCGGGAAGTTCCGTCCGGGCAGCCGCCCCTCGAACACGTCGAGTTCGTTCGTGCTGGCTATTTTCAGATGGCATATGGAGAATACTGCCGATATGGGGCATTTCGGATGCCCCCTTTTTCAGGGCACACCTCCGAGCCGCACCTGTGAGGAACAGGCCAGATGAAAATCGCCTTTCTGCTGGACAATGCCTACGGAATCGGCGGAACGATCCGCTCCACGGTGAATCTCTCCCGTGCCCTTGCCGACCGCCACTCGGTCGAGGTCGTCAGTCTCCGCCGTACGGTCCGCGACACCGCCCTCACCTTCGACCCACGGGTCAAGATGACCCACCTGCTGGAACTGCGCCGGACCGAGCGCGGCTACGACGGCGACGACCCCCGATTCCGCGAGGCCAGCCACCGCTTCACCGAGGGCGCCGACCATCTGGAGCGAGGCGTCGCCACACGCCTCGGCGACGTGCGCGTCGAGGAGTATCTGCGCGAGACCGACGCCGACGTCGTCATCGCCACACGGCCCAAGATCAACGACTATCTCGCGGCGTACGGCAGCGACCGCTATCTGCGCATCGGCCAGGAACACCTCACCCACTCCATGCACAGCGAGCATGTGCGCACCCACCAGGACGCGGCGATCCCGCTGCTCGACGCCTTCGTCACCGTCTCCTACGCCGACGCCGCCAACTATCGCGCCGCCATCAGCGGCAGCGGCACCGAGACCGCGGAGGGCGACGCCCTCATCACCTGCATCCCCAACGCCGTGCCCGCCGTGGACGTCGAACCGTCCGACGGCGAGAGCAGACTGATCGTCGCCGCGGGCCGCCTGATCAAGGTCAAGCGCTACGACCGTCTCCTCAAGGCGTTCGCCCTCGTATCGCAGCGGCACCCGGACTGGCGGCTGCGGCTGTACGGACGCGGCAGACAGCAGGCGGCGCTGCGGGCGAGCATCGACAGCCTCGGCCTCTACGACCGCGCGTTCCTCATGGGCCCGGCCGCGCCCATCGAGTCGGAGTGGGCGAAGGGCGCCATCGCCGCCGTGACGTCCGACGCGGAGTCGTTCGGCATGACTCTCGTCGAGGCCATGCACTGCGGGGTGCCGGTGGTGAGCACGGACTGCCCGTACGGGCCGGGAGAGATCATCAGCAACGGCCAGGACGGTCTGCTCTCGCCGCTGGGCCCCACCGAGAAGGACAGCGTCCGTGCCTACGCGGACGCGCTGACCCGGCTGATCGAGAACCCCGAACTGCGGTACCGGATGAGCCAGGCCGCGCTGGAGAAGGCGGCCCGCTACTCGCCCGACCGCATCGCCGGGGAGTACGAGCAGTTGATCGAGAAGCTGCTGGAGCAGCGCGGGAGCGGAACCGCCCGTGCCGCTGCCCTGGCGGGGGCCGAGAGAGCGGGGACCGAGGGCGCCGCGGTCGCGGACCCCGGAGGTGCCGTGGCGGCGGGCGAGGACGCGGGCGCGGTCGCGGGGGCAGCGCCCGCGCAGGCCACGGGCGCCGCACCGGCCGAGGCACCGGCAGCGGGCCAGGACTCGGCTCCCCCTGGCCCGGCTCCCCAGGCGGCGGGTGCCGCACCGGCCGCAGGCTCCCCGCAGGCCGCCCCCGTGCAGGCGTCCGCGTCCGCACCGCAGCGCCCCGGCAGGTCCGCGCACGCCCCCTCCCCCTCGGCAGGGTCCACCCCGAAGCCGGCGCCCGCCGCCGGGACTTCGCCCGCGGCGGGCCAGAAGCCGAGCCCCGCGGCGCCCAAGCCGCCGCCGAACCGTCCCTTTCGCCGCTTCGCCCTCCGGGTCGCCGGTCCCGTGCTGCGTCCGGCCGTACGGGCCTGGCGGCGCCGCCGTGACGTGAACCGTCCCGCCGCGAAGCTGCGCCGCCCCATGGCCCGTACCCGCGTCGCCCTCGACGGGTCGCTGGTGGTCCGGCTCCTCGCCAAGCGGCTGCCGAAGACCCCGTCCATGCTGCTGGTCCGCTCACGCCGCGAGAGCGGAGCCCCCCACCGGATTCCGCTTCCGCCGCGCTCACACGCCGTGGACGGCTGGGTCGAGGTACGGCTGGACCGCACGACACATCCGCTGAGCGAGGACCGCTGGGATACGTACGTGGAGCGCGTCGCGGACAAGAAGCGCAAGCGCATCCGCTCCGAACTCGTGGAGACCGCCCGGCTGTTGTCGATGCCCGCGCCCGTCGACGGCGACGGCGTGCTCACGCCCTGGGTGCCGTACACCACCCTCGACGGCTACCTGGCCGTGCGTGCCTGGCGCCGCCCGGGGCACGCCGAGGTCACCTCCGTTGAGCTTGGCCGGGAGAGCTGCACCGTACGGGCCGAGCTTTACGGGCGTGCGGCGACGGCCACGGCGCCGGACGGCGGTGCGGTCGTCGGCGTTGCCCGATCCAAGTCCGAACCGGACTTCGAGCTTCCCTTCGAGTTCACTCCGGGGCTTGTGCCCTCGCTCTCCTTCGAGGTGCCCTACGAGCTGCCCGCCGCGCTGGACTCGGGGAATCTGAAGGGCGTGTGGGACCTGTGGTTCCGTACGGGCGGCGAGGACGCGCCGCGCGTGCGTTTCGGGAGGCTGCTCGGCGACCTGGCCGACCGTAAGAAGACCGATCTGGTGCCGCGCGTGCGGCTCGGCGAGACCGAGACCGGGCTGTGGTTCTACTTCTCGCTCGTCAACGATCTGGTCGTGGCCATGCAGCCGCTGCCCCCGGAGAAGCCGACGGCGGCAGCACCCGCCAAGGCCGGTGCCGTGCCCGGGACTTCGGGTCAGAGCACTCCGTCGGGCTCCTCCGCCTCGTCCGCCCCGTCAGCGCCTTCGTCACCGGGCACGGCGGCCGGCTGACCGGAGGCGGCGCCGGGCCCCGTGCCCGGCCTGACGCCCGAGCCGGAGCCCCGCCTGATGCCCGGCCGCCTGTCCGGGCCTGAGTGGCCGGGCGGCTCGGGCGCCGCCCCGCTTCCGGGGCTCCCCGCGCCCGCCCAGCGTTCCCGGTGGGTCCGCGCCTGCGCCCGCAGCGCCGCCACCGCCCTGCCGAAGCGGACCGCCGACGGCGGCTCGTCCGGCCCCAGCAGATGTGCCTTGAGTTCCGCGCGTGCCTGCCGCAGCACATCCTCGGCCGGTTCGCGCACCGACTCCAGCAGGGCGGGGATGCCGTCGGCCTCCGGCGTCAGTACGGTCGCGGCCCGCACGGTCGGGAACCCCGCACGGAACTCCTCCTCCGGCAGGCCCGTGGTGTTGACGACCGCGTACGGCTTCTCACTGCTCAGATAGTCCGAGACGACGCTGGAGACGTCCGAGACGAGCAGATCCGCCTGGTTGAAGCAGGAGTGGATGCCCGGACGCCGCGTCGTGAGCACCTGGTGCTCCCAGGGGTCGCCCGCCCTCCAGTAGCACTCCTCCCACGCCTCCACGGCAGCCCGTACCGCCGCCGCCGATGGCTGCGCTCCGGGGTGCTGCCGCAGCATCCGCTCCGCCTCGTCACCGCCGCGGCGGCCGAACGAGCCGTCCAGTGCCGCGAGTTCGGCCTCCAGGCGTTCCAGTTCCGCCGCCGTGCCGGGGTCGGCGTGTTCCGCTCGTACGGCCCGTCCCGGCCGTACGGCCCGGCGGCGGGCGGCGGCCTCGGCGACCTGCTGCCGGATGCGCATGTCTACGTCCCTGACGGCCGGGTCGACGGAGCCCGTCATGGGGTGCGGCTTGTACAGCAGCCGCACGCCCTCGTCGGCGAGGAGCGCGGCGACGATCCGTTCACCGGCCAGCGGCAGCGACGTGTTGCCGGGGTCGTCGGTCCAGCCCTCCCAGGTCGGCGCGTACAGCACGGTGACGGGACGGCCGCGGGCGGGCGGCCCCGCGTAGGGGCGGACGGGTTCGAGCTGCGGGCGGCCCACCTCCACCACGTCCTCGTCGCGTACGCCGATGCCCGCGAGGCGGTAGCGCTCGCGGGCCGCCGGGCCGGCGACCCAGACCTCGTCGTATGCCTTGGCGTAGGGGTTGCAGGAGGAGAGCTTGTCGCTCTCGCCGTGGTTGATGAAGGCGTGCTTGATGGTGGGGATGCGCAGCACGTGGGAGGTCTTGCCGGAGTTCGCCGGGTGCAGCATCACCTCCAGCGTCGAGTGCTCCAGCCGCATCAGGTGGGCGACCTTGGGGATACAGACGATCGGAACGTCGGTCACGTCGATCTTCTGCACCATGAAGCGCTCGCGCAGCACGATGAGGGGGCGGCCGTCCAGCTTGTCGAGTACCGGCAGCCACATGTCCGCCTGGTAGGCGGAGGCCGTGCCGCCGGAGAAGTACATGCCGACCGTCGGCCTGTACTCGGCGAGCCAGCCGTCCAGCCAGGCCAGAACCTCCTCCTCGCCGGGCGGGCGGCGCCCGGGCAGCAGCCTGCACGCCAGGTGCACCGTGCCTGCCAGCAGCGCCGCCCAGCACGCCGGCGCCACCAGGGCGGCCCAGCGTGCGTCGCCGGTCACGGCCGTGGCGGACGCCCCGGCGGTGACGAGCGCGGAGCAGGCCAGCAGCCTCGCCGCTCCGTTACGTCCGAAGAGCGCGGCCGGTGCGGGGCCGATGCGCAGCGCGGAGACGTCGATGTTGCGGGTGACGACGGGAAGGCGACGCGATCTGCGTACGCGGGCGGCCACCGCCTGGCAGATGAAGTGCGTGGCCCAGCAGCCGAGCACCGCGACCAGGAGCAGCGCGGCCTGGTGGAGGGGCCGTAGTGCGTCCAGCCGTGCCAGGCCGCCGAGCAGCAGCCCGTCGCGCAGCAACTGCCTTACGGGGTGGTGGAGTTGGGCGCTGCCGAGGCTGCGGGCCAGGGCACGGCGGCGGGTGAGGATCCATGACTCGGTGGCGAGGCCGAGGGCGGCACCGGCGACGACGAGGGCCGGTTCCGCCAGCAGAAGGCCGAGGAGCTGGATCAGATATGCGGCGGCGAGCAGGGCCAGCGCGGTGGCGGCGGCCACCGTCCGGCGCTGGAACCGGAAGCCCCGTGTGGGCGGCGGCGCGGCCCCGGGTGCGCGGTCCGGTACGGCCGTGAGCGGGGACGCCTGCCCGGCCGGGGCCCGGGACGCCGGTGTGTGCGGGGGCGCCTGTGCCGAAGCGGGATCTGAAGCGGAAGCGGACGCTGCGTCGGGCTCGGTGCGCATGGGCCTCCCCTCGCGGTCCCCTCCAGTGAAGACCGGTGGGGCGCGGCGTGCGCCCTGGGTACGGCCGAACGCGTGCCTCGGGGCGGTGCGCCCGCCTTCACAGGGCGGATGCGCGCCGGAGGGGCGCGGGCTGCACCCGGTCCCCGTACGAGTGACCGCACGAGGACCGGCCGAAGTGCTCACGGCGGCTGAACGACCGGGCAGGGCTGGCCGGGGCGGCCGGGGTTGGGCCCCGCCAGGGCGGCCGGAGCCCGAGCCGTCGAAGCCGACAGGAGCCGACCGGGTGCCGCCGGGCCCGGCACGGCACCGCCGCCCGGCGGGCAGGCCGGGTCCGGCACGCCCAGTTCACGCGGGCGGGCGCCCCGGCGAACCGCACGTGTCCCGGCGGACGCCCCAGGGGGCCGACCCGGGGCCCGCGTCCGGGCCGGACGCCGCCGCGCACGGCCGCTGAGCAGTGGCCGACTCAGCAGTTGCCCGCTCAGCGGTCGCCCGCCCGGTGACTGCCCGCTCAGCGGTTGCTGCGCAGCAGCGTCCGCATCGTCCGCATCGCGACCGAGAGGTTCGCCAGGTCGAAGGTCTCCGACGCCTGGATCTCGTCGAGCGTGGCACGGGCGCGGGAGAGGATGGTCTTGTTCTTCGCCTCCCACTTCTCGTACCGCTGCTCGGGCGTGGCCGCGCCGTCGCCCTCCGACAGCACGTCCGCGGCGATCAACTGGTGTGCCGCGTACAGGTCTTCGCGGATCGCCGACCGCGCCATGGACTGCCAGCGGTCGGCGCGCGGCAGCTCGCTGACGCGCTCCTGGAGCTGGGTGATGCCGAGCCGGTCCGCCAGATCGTGGTAGACGGCGGCGACGTCGAGGAGCTGCACGCCCGTACGGTCCGCGACGGCGACGACGTCCAGACCGGAGAACGCCGCGGAGAACCCGGCGACCCGCAGGGCCAGTTCGGACGGGACGCCCGCGCCGTCCAGCCGGTCCAGGATCGCCTGGTGCCATGCGCGGTCGTCGCCCTTGAGGAGCTTCGGCAGCTCGTCCCACACGGTCGCCACACGGTCGCTGAACAGCTCGATCGTCTCGGCCAGTTGCAGCGGCTGCGGGCGGTTGTTCAGCAGCCAGCGCGTGCCGCGCTCGACGAGGCGCCGCGACTGGAGCCTGATGCTGGTGAGCACGTCGGCGGCGACGATGTTGTCCAAAGCCTCCGCCTCGTCCCAGATCTCACCGAGCCGGAAGATCGCACGTGCGGCGGTGTGTGCCCGTACGACCTCCTCCGTGGAGGCGCCGGTCTCCTCCTTCATGCGGTGCACGAGGCTGGAACCGCCGCTGTTGACCGTGTCGTTGACGAGCAGCGTCGTGACGATCTCGCGGCGCAGCGCGTGCCCGACGATCTCCTCGGGGAACTTTTCGCGCAGCGCACGCGGGAAGTAGGCCTGCGCGAGCTGCTGGAGGTACGGGTCGTCGGGGAGCGTGGTGTGGATCAGGTCGTCCGACACCGTGATCTTGGTGTAGGCGAGCAGCACCGCCAACTCCGGCTGCGTCAGGCCCTGTCCGGCCGCCAGCCGCTCACGGATCTGCTTGTCGCTGGGCAGGAACTCCAGGGCCCGGTCGAGCTTGCCCTCCTTCTCCAGGCGGCGGATGTGCCGGTGGTGGGCCTGGAGAAGGCCGGGGGCGACCTCGATGGAGTTGGCGAGCGCCACGTTCTGCGCGTAGTTGTTGCGCAGCACCAGCTCGGCGACCTCGTCGGTCATCTCCGACAGCAGGGTGTTGCGCTGCTTGACGGTCATGTCGCCGTTGGTGACGACCGAGTTGAGCAGGATCTTGATGTTCACCTCGTGGTCGGAGGTGTCCACGCCCGCGCTGTTGTCGATGGCGTCGGTGTTGACGTGGCCGCCGTTCAGGGCGAACTCGATACGGCCGAGCTGCGTCAGCCCGAGATTGCCTCCCTCACCGACGACCTTCACCCGCAGGTCCTGGCCGTCGATGCGGATGGCGTCGTTGGCCTTGTCGCCCACGTCGGCGTTCGTCTCCGTGGACGCCTTGACGTAGGTGCCGATGCCACCGTTCCACAGCAGGTCCACGGGAGCGGCGAGGATGGCGCGCATCAGCTCCGCCGGGGTGACCTTGCCCGCCTTCGAGTCGATGCCGAGGGCCTCCCGCACCTGCGGCGTGACCGGCACCGACTTCGCCGTACGGGGATAGACGCCGCCGCCCGCGGAGATCAGCGACGTGTCGTAGTCCTCCCAGGAGGAACGCGGCAGCTCGAACAGGCGGCGCCGCTCCGCGTACGACGTCGCCGCGTCCGGGTCGGGGTCGAGGAAGATGTGCCGGTGGTCGAACGCCGCGATGAGGCGGATGTGTTCGGACAGCAGCATGCCGTTGCCGAAGACGTCGCCCGACATGTCGCCGACGCCGACGGCCGTGAAGTCCTGGGTCTGGGTGTCGTGCCCGAGTTCGCGGAAGTGCCGCTTGACCGACTCCCAGGCGCCGCGGGCGGTGATGCCCATGCCCTTGTGGTCGTAGCCCGCGCTGCCGCCGGAGGCGAAGGCGTCGCCGAGCCAGAAGCCGTACGCCTCGGCGACCTCGTTGGCGATGTCGGAGAACGTGGCGGTGCCCTTGTCGGCGGCGACCACGAGGTAGGTGTCGTCCTCGTCGTGACGGACCACGTCCTCCGGGTGCACGACGTCGCCGGCGACGAGATTGTCGGTGATGTCGAGCAGCCCCGAGATGAACGTCTTGTAGCAGGCGATGCCTTCGGCCAGCCAGGCGTCGCGGTCTGCGGCCGGGTCGGGAAGCTGCTTGCAGACGAAGCCGCCCTTGGCGCCGACCGGCACGATGACGGTGTTCTTCACCTCCTGCGCCTTGACCAGGCCGAGGATCTCCGTACGGAAGTCCTCCCGCCGGTCCGACCAGCGCAGGCCGCCGCGTGCGACCTTGCCGAAGCGCAGATGCACGCCCTCGACGCGCGGCGAGTACACCCAGATCTCGTACTCGGGGCGCGGCGCGGGCAGATCGGGGATGGCCTGCGGGTCCAGCTTGACCGACAGATACTCGTGCGGCTTGGCCGCCGGGTCCTTCGTGCCGCCCGACCCGCTTCCCGAGCTCTGGAAGTAGTTGGTGCGCAGCGTGGCCCGGATGACGGTGAGGAAGGAACGCAGGATGCGGTCCTCGTCGAGGCTGGCGACCTGGTCCAGCGCCCCGTCCAGCTCCTCCAGCAGGCCGTCCGTCAGCTCGTGGCCGGCGCGGGAGCGGCTGGGGTCGAGGCGCGCCTCGAAGAGGTTCACCAGCAGTCGCGTGGTGTGCACGTTGTGCCGGAGGGTGTCCTCCATGTACGTCGGGCTGAACGTGGCGCCCGCCTGCCGCAGATACTTCGCATACGAACGCAGCACCGTCGCCTGGCGCCACGTCAGACCGGCGGACAGCACGAGCGAGTTGAGTCCGTCGTTCTCCGCGCGGCCCGTCCACACCGCCGTGAAGGCGTCCTGGAAACGCTCCCGCGCGTCCTCGCCGAGACCATGTGCGTGGGAGACGGGCATGCGCAGACCGAAGTCGTAGATCCACGCCTTGCTCTTGTCGCTGCAACGCAGCTCGTACGGACGCTCGTCGACGACCTCGACGCCCATCGCCTGAAGCGCCGGCAGCACGGCGGACAGGGAGACGGGCTCACCGATGCGGAAGATCTTGAAGCGGCGTTCGCCCGCGCCGGCGCCCACCGGCTCGTAGAGGCTCAGGGAGAAGTCCGGCTCGCCGGGCTCGCGGCGGGCGAGCCTGTCGAGGTGCTGGAGGTCGGCGACGGCCGCACGCGGCGGGAAGTCCGCCTTGTACCCCTCGTACCCCTCGGGGAAGGAGTTCGCGCTGTAGAGATGGCCCAGCTCGGCGGCCTGCTCCTCGCCGAACTCGGCGGTCAGCGCCTCCATGTAGCCGTCGGCCCAGGAGCGGGCGGCCTCCGCGAGGCGTGCCTCGATGCGGTCGGCCTCGGCGTCGGTCAGCTCCGGAAGCTGCGCGCCCGCCTTCAGGCGGATGACGAAGTGCAGCCTGGTGAGGACCGATTCGGTGTTCCAGACGCTGAAGTCGACGTTGGTGCCGCCCAGTTCCTCACTGAGGATCTCGGTGAGGCGCAGCCGCACGGACGTGGTGTAGCGGTCACGCGGCAGATACACCAGTGCCGAGTAGTAGCGCCCGTACTCGTCCTTGCGGAGATACAGGCGGAGCTTGCGGCGCTCCTGGAGGTAGAGCACCGACGTCGCGATGGAACGCAGCTGGTCGACGGGGATCTGGAACAGCTCGTCGCGCGGGTAGGTCTCCAGGATCTGAAGCAGGTCACGGCCGGCGTGGCTGTCGGGCGCGAACCCCGCCGACGTCAGCACCTCGGCGACCTTGCGGCGGATGACGGGGACGCGGCGCACCGACTCGGTGTACGCGGCGGACGAGAACAGCCCGAGGAAGCGGCGCTCACCGACGACATTGCCGTCGGCGTCGAACTTCTTGACGCCCACGTAGTCGAGATACGACGAACGGTGCACCGTGGCACGGCTGTTGGCCTTCGTCAGCACCAGCAGATGGTGTTCGCGGGCCTTGGCGCGGGCGTCGGCGGGGAGCCTGCTGAACGACGGCGACACCGGGTGGCCGTCGTCGCCGGTGGTGTGCTGCGGATCGGAACGCAGAATCCCCAGGCCGGTGCCCGCGACCGGGGTGAGCGTCAACTCCCCGTCGCTGTCGGGGACTTCCTCCGACAGCTCGTACTCGCGGTAGCCGAGGAAGGTGAAGTGGTCGTCGGCAAGCCAGCGCAGCAGCTCACGCGACTCCTCGACCTCCTGGGCGGGCACGTCGGCGGCGACGGGCTCACGCTCCAGCTCGTCGGCGACGGACAGCGCGGCGCCGCGCATCTTCCGCCAGTCCTCCACGGCCTCACGTACGTCGGACAGGATGCGCAGCAGATCGTCGTTGATCTGCTTGAGGTCGTCCCGGTCGGTCTCGCGGTCGATCTCGACATGAATCCAGGACTCGGTGACGGCGTCGTGCGGCAGTTCACGAGCGGGCCCCGGGCCGAGCTTGTCGCGACCGGCGTCGAGCACCTCCAGCAGCTTCCCCGTGACGTCGCGGCGCACGATCATCTGAGGGTGGATCACGACGTGGATGCCGCGGTGCTGGCGTGACAGCTCGTTGGTGACCGAGTCGACGAGGAAAGGCATGTCGTCGGTGACGACTTCGATGACGGTGTGCGTGCAGGTCCAGCCGTTCTCGTCCACCGAAGGCGTGTGCACACGCACATTGGCCGTGCCCTGCGGACGCTCCTGCGCCAGACGGTAGTGAGAGAACGCCGCACCGAGGATGTCCACCGGGTCGCGGTCGGTGAGGTCCTCCGGCGCGGTGTGCAGGTAGTAGCGCTGGAGGAACGCCCTGAGCGAACCGTTCTCAAGACCCCGCGCCGGGTGCTGGCCCCCGGCTGGGCTCTCTTCAGCTACCCGGGCGGCTTCCTCCAGCCGCTCGGCCTTTGCTTCGTCCAGCTTGGTCTGCATGTCCTGTGGCTCCTGTCGCGCGCCGTTGCGTGACGTGAAATGGCGGGAACTTGCTCGGACACGGCATCGGAGGGCGGGGTGACGACCCGGGGCTCGACGCGTGCCGTGGAAGACGACCAGCCGCGGCCCTGGGCGCTGTCGCGCAATGGGCACCGTACGGGGGTCGCACCGCCCCCGCGAGATATCGCGCTGATCACGCCCGTAGGCTACAGCCCCCGAGCCGGGGGCGGTCATAGACCTTATGTGTACAAAATCGGGGGTTGGTCTTGGACGGAGTGGACAGCGGCCACCGTTCCGCCTGTCGCTACGGGCCGGAAAACCGGCCCCTCAGGCCTACCCCGCTCTGACGCCCCCCGACTCCTCGGCCTGCCCGCCGTCTTGGGGTGCCGCAGCTTTCGACTGCCGCGCCGGGGGCTCCGGTTGAGCCGACGGGCACGCGGACTGCCCAGCACGGGCGGGCCTTCCGGTAGATCCCAGCAGCTTCCGCTCGTGAAGATGTCCGCCCGCGGATATGTCGTCCGTCACGATGACCGCCGTCGTGCCCCGCGGCTGCCCGGCCGCCCCGGCCGGTCGGGCCGTCTAGCCGGTTATCTGCTCGGCGGTCTCGACCGCCTCGGCAAGGGTGTCCACCACGGGCACGCCTGCCGTCTCCAGGCTGGCCCGGCTGTGCGAGCCGCCCGTGTAGAGCACCGCTCGCGCCCCCACATGGCGGGCTGCCAGCGCATCGTCGACGGCGTCGCCGATGACGACCGTGTGCTCCGCCTCGACACCCGCCAGCGACAGCAGATGCCGCTCCATCTGCTGGGCCTTGCCGCCTCCCGAGGGTCCCCGCGCCCCGTCGACGCGCACGAAGTGACGGTCGATGCCGTGCGTCCGCAGCAGCGGGACGAGCCGGTCGTGCGGCGCCAGCGAGCACAGCGACTGCGTACGGCCCGCGGCCGTCCTGTCCGCGAGCAGCTCCGCGGCGCCCTCGGCGAGACCCGCTTCCCGCGCCCGGTGCCAGTAGTGCCGGTGGAACGTCTCGTCCATGACCTCCCACTCCTCCTCGCTGGGCAGCCGCCCCATCAGCCGCTCGTAGAACCGCGGCACGGGTACGCAATACAGCTCGCGGTAGCGCTCCAGCGTGATCGAGGGGTGCCCGAGCTCGGCGAAGGCGGCGTTCGTCGCGGCGATGACGGCGTGGATGTCGTGCAGCAGCGTGCCGTTCCAGTCCCAGACGATGTGCGCGGACCGTCTGTGCTTTTGTCCCAGACCCATGCATAAGACGTTACGTCGGGGGTCTGACAACGCGATACCGGATTCGGCCGTCCTGACCCCGGGCCCGCCGCCGGGCCCGGGACCCGCGGTCAGGGGTGTGCACGGCCTCAGCCGGGCAGGTGCGGAATCTCCTGAGTGGCGTACCACAGCAGCTCGTGGTCCTCGGCGCCGTCGACGATGAACCGGGCGTCCTCGTCGCCCATGTCGGCGGCGCCGAGCGCGTCGGCCGCCGCCGTGACGTCCTCCACGGCGTCGCCGGAGTCCATGTGCACGGCCGCCGCCTTCGACATCGACAGCGCGCCCTCGATCCGTACCTCCCCGAGGGACTCCCGCTCCAGGCCACGGTCGGGATCGAAGGAGACCGCGCCGTCCGCCACGTCGAGCGCGACGACCACTCGCCGGCGCGGAACCTCCGGCCTGCCCGCCAGCAGCCGCAGCGACGCCTGCGCCGCGCGGTTGAGCGCCGCGTACTCCAACTCCTCGCTGTCGTCGGAGAGATACCACTCGCGCAGCCCCGGCGTGACCGCGTACGCGACGGTGCCGCCGCGCTCAGGCGCCAGTTCGCCGGCCCGGTGCGCCTCGCGCAGCGCTGGGAGGGTCAAAGGCACATAGACACGCATGGGGCTGCCGCTTTCGTGTATCGCCGGAGGGTCTGCCCCGCAAGGATAAGGGCCCAACGCCCGGCCCCCGCCGGGGAACCGTTGCACGAAGCCGCAGGTGGAAAGGGCCGGTCGTCAGCCTGATTCCGCCGATCAGCCTGATAGGTGATCGCTTCCGGCGGCTCGCCGCACCCATGATCACGCGTTGCGGCCGTGCGATCACGCCGCTACAACGATGAGCGAAGCTACCGCCCGGTAAAACTCGGCCCGGGGGCCTGCTCAAGCCCGATCACCGGCGCTGCTCACCGGCAGCTTCGTCAACGTGTTCCGTCATCGCATTTCCGTCACTCATCGGGGGACCCCATGGACGCTCCGCCCACACCGCCCGCAGCCGCCTCTCCGCGAAGCCGCCAGGCCACCGCGCGGAAGGCACCGCCGGGACGCCGCGACTCCCGGCGCCCGCAGATCCGCCGCCCTGAAACCCGCCGCCCCGAGGTCCGGCGCACAGAGGTCCGCCGCTCACGCCCGGCCACGGCCCGCCCCGCCGCATCGCCCTCCGCCTCCGCGCTGCGCGCCGCGGCAGCTAGGGAGCGGGAACGGCAGCCGCCCTTCTGGTTCGCCAGCCGGCTGGTGCTCGTACTGAGCGGACAGCGGCCCGTACACACGCTCCTGGGCCACACCCGCAGCTCCGCCTACGAACAGCTCGCGGGCCTCGCCTCCCACGCCCCACTGCGCCCGCGCGGAGCGGACCGCAGCAGCCCGGAGGTGCTGGACGCCCGCGGCAGCCGACCCAGCGACGGCGTCATCGAGGCGTTCGCCCGCATCGTCACCGGCGACCGGCAGCGGGCCATGGCCTTCCGCCTGGAACTGTGCCCCGACCGCCGCTGGCGCTGCGCCGCCGTAGAACTCGACGGCCAGTCACCGTCGGACCGCCACAGGCCCGGCGCCCAACAAGCCCACGACCAGGGGCCGTTCGGCGCGAAGCAGGACCACCGGGGATCAGACCGGCCTGAGCCCGCCGACCGCGAACCATGAACTGCGAGCCCACGTCGCGCACCCACGCGGCCGGGTCGACCACACAGCAGTAGGGGCCGGGACCTGCCGCCTCGGCGGGCAGCGGGCCCCGGCCGCTACAGCAACTCATGTGCGCAGACCGCGAAGGATCACGGCCCCCTCAGCGGTCGGCGCCGCAAGCGGTCGGCGGCTCAGCGGTGCAAGCGGCTCACTTCTTGCGCCGCTTGCCCTTCTGGGCCTTACGGCGCTCCGCCCGCGTCAGCCCGTCCGCCTCGGAACGGACCGGGCCGCCGTTGCCCGTCTCCAACTCGCCCTCCTCGACGCCGCCTTCAGCGGTCGGCGCCGAGTAGTGAAGCCTGTCCGGACGCTGCGGAGTGTCCAGGCCCTTGGCGCGGATCGCCGGAGCGGCACCCATCGCCGCACCCGCGGGCACGGCGCCCTCGCGGCTCCTTCTCCAGCGAAGCCTTCTCCTCGGGCTGCCGCTCCTCGACGGGAACCTCCTCGACCTGCTGCTCCACCTGCACCTCCAGGTTGAACAGATAGCCGACGGACTCCTCCTTGATGCCGTCCATCATGGCCTGGAACATGTCGAAGCCCTCACGCTGGTACTCCACCAGCGGGTCCTTCTGCGCCATGGCACGCAGGCCGATGCCCTCCTGGAGATAGTCCATCTCGTAGAGGTGCTCACGCCACTTGCGGTCCAGCACCGACAGCACCACGCGCCGCTCCAGCTCACGCATGATCTCGCTGCCCAGCTCCGCCTCACGCTGGTCGTACTGCTCGTGGATGTCGTCCTTGATGGACTCCACGATGAACTCCGCGGTGACGCCCTCGCGTTCACCCGCCGCGTCCTCAAGCTCCTCGATGGTGACCTTCACCGGGTAGAGCTGCTTGAACGCGCCCCACAGCCGGTCCAGATCCCACTCCTCGGCGAAGCCCTCGACCGTCTCGGCCTGGACGTACGCCTCGATCGTGTCGTCCATGAAGTGCCGCACCTGCTCGTGCAGATCCTCGCCCTCCAGGACGCGGCGGCGCTCCCCGTAGATGACCTCACGCTGCCGGTTGAGCACCTCGTCGTACTTCAGGACGTTCTTACGGATCTCGAAGTTCTGCTGCTCCACCTGCGACTGGGCCGAGGCGATGGCCCTGGTCACCATCTTGTTCTCGATGGGGACATCGTCCGGCACGTTCGCCATCGCCATCACACGCTCGACCATCTGCGCCTTGAACAGACGCATCAGATCGTCGCCGAGTGACAGATAGAAGCGGGACTCCCCCGGGTCGCCCTGACGGCCCGAACGGCCGCGGAGCTGATTGTCGATACGGCGCGACTCGTGCCGCTCGGTGCCCAGCACATACAGTCCGCCGAGCTCCTTGACCTCCTCGACGTCGTCCTTGACCGAACGCTCCGCCTTCTCCAAGGCGGCAGGCAGCGACGCCGCCCACTCCTCGGCGTGCTCCACCGGGTCGAGGCCGCGGTCGCGCAGCTCCTTCTCCGCCATGCCCTCGGCATTGCCGCCGAGCTTGATGTCCGTACCACGGCCGGCCATGTTCGTGGCGACCGTGACCGAGCCCTTGCGGCCCGCCTCCGCGACGATCGCCGCCTCACGCTCGTGGTTCTTCGCGTTCAGCACCTGGTGGCGCACACCGCGCTTGTTGAGCTGCTCCGAGAGGTACTCCGACTTCTCCACCGAGGTCGTGCCCACCAGGATCGGCTGGCCCTTCTCATGCTTCTCGGCGATGTCGTCGACGACCGCGTCGAACTTGGAGACCTCCGTGCGGTAGATCAAGTCCGCCTGGTCCTGCCGCGCCACCGGGCGGTGCGTCGGAATCGGCACGACGCCCAGCTTGTAGATCTGGTGGAACTCGGCGGCCTCCGTCATGGCCGTACCCGTCATGCCCGACAGCTTGTCGTAGAGACGGAAGAAGTTCTGAAGCGTGATCGTGGCGAGAGTCTGGTTCTCGTCCTTGATCTCCACGCCTTCCTTGGCCTCGATCGCCTGATGCATGCCCTCGTTGTAGCGGCGCCCGGCGAGGATACGGCCGGTGTGCTCGTCCACGATCATGACCTCGCCGTCGATGACGACGTAGTCCTTGTCCTTGTGGTACAGCTCCTTGGCCTTGATGGCGTTGTTGAGATAACCCACCAGCGGCGTGTTCACCGACTCGTAGAGATTGTCGATGCCGAGCCAGTCCTCGACCTTGACGACGCCCTGCTCGTGAATGCCGACCGTGCGCTTCTTCTCCTCGACCTCGTAGTCCCCGGTCTCGGGCTTCTGCGTACGGGCGTCACCGGCCTCGCCCTTCTCGAGGCGCTTCACGAGCTTGGCGAAGTCGCTGTACCACTTCGTCGCCTGGTCTGCCGGGCCCGAGATGATCAGCGGGGTGCGCGCCTCGTCGATGAGGATCGAGTCGACCTCGTCGACGATCGCGAAGTTGTGGCCGCGCTGGACCAGTTCGTCCTTCGACCACGCCATGTTGTCGCGCAGATAGTCGAAACCGAACTCGTTGTTCGTGCCGTAGGTGATATCGCAGTTGTACTGCTCGCGGCGCTCCTGCGGCGTCATGTGCGCCACGATGCAGCCGACCGTCAGACCCAGGAAACGGTGGACGCGGCCCATCCACTCCGAGTCACGCTGCGCCAGATAGTCGTTGACGGTGATGATGTGCACGCCGTCGCCCGAGATCGCGTTCAGATAAGCGGGCAGCGTGCCGACCAGGGTCTTGCCCTCACCGGTCTTCATCTCCGCGACATAACCGAGGTGCAGCGCCGCGCCGCCCATGATCTGCACGTCGTAATGACGCTCGCCGAGCACGCGCTTCGCGGCTTCGCGGACGGTCGCGAAAGCCTCCGGCATCAGGTCCTCGAGGCTTTCGCCCTCCGCGTACCGCTCCTTGTACTCATCCGTGAGGGCCCGGAGTTCCGCATCCGACAGGTCCACGAAGTCCTCTTCGATGGAATTCACCTGCCGCACGACGCGGTCCAGCCTGCGCAGGATCTTGCCTTCACCTGCGCGCATGAGCTTGCCGAAGACGGACACTTGGGGTGGCTCCTTGCCGGTCGAACCTGGCACGGTCAGTGCGCGGACACGGCGATACGGTCGCCGCCGCACCGGCCATCGTATGCGAGGGACGTACGCCCCTGTACCCCTAACGGTCCGGAGCGCTCGAAGGTGCCGGGTCCCGGCCGCGAGGCGAAATCCCCGCACCGGCACGGACATACGGGAAGACCTACAGGAACAGGCATACGGCAGCCCGCGCAGTGCCGGGCGGACCCAAAGTGCCGCGCGGCCCGCACGGCGGCGGAGGCACAATCGCCCCATGGAGCCCACCACCCTCAGCACCGGACGCCTGCTGCTGCGCCCCTTCGACGACAGGGACGTCGAAGCGGTGCGGTCCGCCTGCCAGGACCCGGAGATCATGCGCTGGATACCCGTGCCGGACCCCTACGGGCGCAAGGAGGCAGAGGAGTTCGTACTGGGCGTGAACCCGGCGGGCTGGCGCGAGGACACCATGTACAACTTCGGCGTCTTCACGAAATCGGGCGACCTCGTCGGCTCCATGGGCCTCGTGCGCCTGGCCCAGCTCCGCACCCCCGAACGCCAGGCCGAACTCGGCTTCTGGACGGTCAAGGAACAGCGCCGCAAGGGCTACACGGTCGAGGCCGGACGGGCCGTCGTCGACTGGGCGTTCACATCGCTGAAGGCCGAACGCCTGGAGTGGGTCGCCGAGGTGGGCAACGAGGCGTCCCGGAGCGTCGCACTGCGGCTGGGCTTCGCGATGGAGGGGACCCAGCGCGCGAGGATCGCCCACCGCGGCACGAGAAGGGACGCGTGGGTCGCGACGCTGCTCCCTCTCGACGTGGGCATGACGATGGAGACGCCGTACCTGCCCGCCCGATGAGCGGCGGGCTCGCGGGCCACGGGCCTCGCTGACGGCGCGCGGACGCACGAGGCCGCGTGCCCGGTGGGCGCCCCGAAAGCCCGCGCGATCCGGCCGCCGGGTCCCGTTGTCAGTGGCGGCGCATATCGTCTGCCGCATGACGACTGCGGAGATCTCCCTCTCCGCCGACGAGGCCCGGCGCGTGGCCCTGTCGGCGCAAGGGCTGCTGGGCGCGCCGGACCGCAGAGCGGGGGTGCGCGGAGTGCTGCGGCGGCTCGGTGCCGTCCAGCTCGATACCATCTCCGTGCTGGCGCGCTCGCACGAGCTCATTCCCTACGCACGGCTGGGCGCCGTCGGCCGGACCGTGGTCGAATCGGCGTACTGGACGGGCGGCCACAGCTTCGAATACTGGTCGCACGCCGCATGCATCCTGCCCGTGGAGGAATGGCCGCACTTCGCCTTCAGACGGCGTGAGCGGCGCGCCCGCGGGCACCGCTGGCACATCCTGGAGGACCGCGACCGGGCCTGCGCCGCCGTACGGGACAGGCTCAAGGCCGACGGGCCGCTGACCACCACGGAGCTGGGCGGCGGGAAGAACGGCGGCGAGTGGTTCGACTGGTCGGAGACGAAGATCGCCGTGGAGTGGCTGCTCGACACCGGTGAGGTCGTCTGCACCGAGCGGCGCGGCTGGAAGCGGGTCTACGACCTCGCTGAACGTGCCATCCCGGACGAGCTGCTGCACGACGACATCGACGACCACGAATGCATACGGCGCCTGGTGGCGCAGGCCGGTGCGGCCATGGGCGTGGCGACGCGCGCCGACCTCGCGGACTACCACCGGCTCAAGGGAGAGCAGGTGGAAGCCGTGCTGCCCGAGACGGGGCTGGTGCCGGTGGAGGTCGAGGGCTGGGGGAAGCCCGCATGGGCCGACCCCGCGGCCGTCGAGACCGCACCGCGCGGGCGGCACCGCACGACGCTCCTCTCGCCCTTCGACTCCCTGATCTGGGACAGGCCGCGTACGCAGCGGATATTCGGCTTCACACACCGGCTCGAGGCGTACGTTCCAAGGCCCAAGCGCATACACGGCTACTTCGCGATGCCGCTGCTGTCCGGCGGCAGGCTGCTGGGCCGAGTCGACCCGGGCCGGGAGGGCACGACCCTGGTGGCACGGCAGGTCTCCATGGCCGGACGCAAGGCGGTGGCGCCGATGGCCAGGGCGCTGTGGGAGGCGGCGTCCTGGGTGGGCTGCGACGAGGTGCGGGTGGAGCGCTGCGACGACGCGAAGCTCGCGGAGGCACTGGGCCGGGCGCTCACGGGAGACTCCGGGGAGGAGCCGGGAGCCGAAGCGGGCGTGGCAGCGAGCGCGGGGGCCGACTGAGCGGACGCCGGATGTGCGGGCGGTGGCCTGGGTGGATGCAAACCCGGGGTCAGGTGAGCGGGGGCCTGGACCGGGGCCCGGTTTGAGGCCTCGGGTGGGGCACAGCAGGCCCGTCAGCGGATCTCGAGGATCTTCTCCCGCATCGCGTAGACCACGGCCTCCATGCGCGAGTGGAGCTGAAGCTTCTCCAGGATGTTGCGGACGTGGTTCTTCACGGTGTTCTCGCTGATGAACAGCTCTTTCGCGATGTCCCGGTTGTTCATGCCCGTCGCGACGAGCTTGAGCACTTCGAGTTCGCGGTCCGTCAGCTTCGGAGCAGGCACCAGCTTGCTCTCGTCGGTGCGCTGGATCATCGACTTGAACTCGGTGAGAAGCTTCGCCGCCATCGACGGACTGATCTGCGACTGCCCGTCCGCCACCGCGCGAATCGCCGCCGAAACCTCGTCCGTTGAGATCTCCTTGAGGAGATAACCCGTCGCTCCGGCCTTGATGGCGTCGTAGAGGTCGGCCTCCTCGTCGCTGATCGTCAGCATGATGATCTTCGCGCTGGGGGCCACCTCCTTGATGGAGGTGCACGCCTCGATCCCGCCGCGCTTCGGCATCCGCACATCCATCAGCACGATGTCCGGCAGCAGATCCGCGGCCTTCTCGACGGCTTCCGCCCCGTCTCCCGCCTCACCGACGACCTGGATGTCCTCCTCCTGAGCAAGGACGATCTCCAGCCCGCGCCGGAAGAGTTCATGGTCGTCCACGACCAGCACACGGATCGGCTCCGGCTGCTGCCGCTCATGCGCGGGGCCGTCCTCAACCGCGACCCGTACCGGGTGCGCTTCCGCCATGGGCATCACGGGCCCGAAGCTTTCCGCCATCGATCCTCCCCCTGAAGGCTATGCCGCGCCAACCGCGCTGCACAGGGCACAGGTTGACCAGTGAGGCCATAATTCCACGTTCGCGCCCCCGGCCGAGTTCTCGACCCGGTCCGGGGGCGCGGTCTCAACGGTTCCGAGAGCGGTCGGTCAGCCGCCCAGCGCGCCGCCGGCTTCAGGAGGCGGTTCGACGGCGAAGGGATCCGGGTCCAGGTGGATCACGCCGTAGTCGTAGCCGTGACGGCGGTAGACGACGCTGGGCTGCTTGGTCTCGGAGTCGACGAAGAGATAGAAGTCGTGGCCGATCAACTCCATTTCGTAGAGAGCCTGGTCCAAAGCCATCGGCGCGGCGGCGTGTGTCTTCTCACGGACGACGAGCGGGCCGTCGCCCTGGACCTCCAACGGGCCCACCCTGGTGGTCATCGGCTTCTCTTCGGTCTTGACCGGTGCGGGTGGCTCCGCCGCGGCGTCGAGCTGTCCGTTGAGTTCTGCCGCGAGGTGCGCTGTAGCTGCCGCGACGCTGATCGGCGTGCGGCTTCCACCACGGTGTACCCGGCGCTTGTCGTGCTGCTTACGCAGCCGTGCCTCCAGCTTGGCCGCTGCCAGGTCCAGCGCAGCGTAGGGGTCGGAGGCCGCTGCCTCCGCGCGAATGACCGGCCCGCGAGTGCGGAGGGTGATCTCCACCCTCTCGGAACGGTCGGCCTGCCGGGGATTGTGTTCCTTGCACACCTCGACATCCAGGTTGATCACCTTTCCGTCGAGCTTTTGGATCTTCGCCAGCTTCTCGGCCACGTGCTTACGGAACCTCTCGGGCACCTCTGTCTTGCGGCCCTTGACGACGATGTCCACGCAGAACTCCGTTCCCGGAGCACTCCGCATATCGAAACGGAGTGCGTCCTTTGTGCACTGACACCGGAGGCTCAGGGCCTGCTCTGCCGCCAGCCTCCGGAACCTCGGCTTGCGACTGTCACCTCCTTCTCCCCCTCGGGGAAGATCGTCACCCAATCTCGAACGTACCTCTACACGCCAAGGCTGGGCACCCCCTACTGACACGTACCTACGTTCAGGTATCAATCTGCGACAACGAGCCACCTCTGCTTCTGATCTCTGGTAGCTGTGCGCGAGTTTCGGGACAGGGACGGGTGGGGCGTGACGGGGCTCGGGAGCGCAATCTTCCGCTTTTCGGGGCGGGTTTTCCGCCTTTCAGCGGACCAAGCCGGGCACCCTGGCGCCGAACGCCCTCCGGTTTCGGGGCTTAAGTTCAAGTGTGCGCCTCCGGAAAGGTTTTACGTTCTCGACCGGGACGCGATCGACCGGGACGCGACAACCGCCGCCGTCGGCACGCGCCGCTCCGGGCCCGCCGTCCGTAGCTGCTCAGCGAGCGCGCGAGCGGCCTCCGCCAACGAAGCGCCCGTGGTCATCACATCGTCCACCAGCAGCGTCTCCCCCTCGGCCAGCAGCCGTCCGCTGCCCGGCACCAACTCCAGTGCGCCGTCGAGATTCGCCGCCCGCTGCCGCGCGCTCAGCCCTGCCTGATCCGCGACCGTGCGTCGCTGCCGAAGCACAGCCAGCACGCGCGCCGGTACGCCGCCACGACGCAACTCCCGCGCCGCAGCCCGAGCCATCCGCCGCACGGGATCATGGCCACGAGCGGCGACGGAGCGGGTGGAGGAGGGGATGGGGACGAGCGTCAGGGGGGCCTCCCCGCCCCCCACCCCCTCCCCCACTCCCCCCGTGTGCCGCGTCTGTGCGGTGGCCTCGCGGACTGCTGCGGCCAGCAACGACCCCAAGGGGGCCGCCAGTCGGAGCGCGCCGCGCTCTTTGTGGGCGAGCAGCAGCGCCCGTACTTCACCGGCGTACGGCAGCGCCGCGTACACCCTGGGCAGGCCGTACGGCACCGGCGAGGGCCATACCCGACGCGGAAGTGCGTTCGCCAGCGCGCTGCCGCACGGATCGCACAACTCCCCGCGTACTCGCGGCAGTCCGCAGGCCGCGCACTGCGACGGCAGCACCAGTCCTGCGAGTTCCTGTCGTAGTTCTTGGAACAACCCCCGCATATGGATCACTTTCTCAGCGGGGGGCGGGCTTCGCCAGCCCTGTGGATAACTCTGGGCTGGGCTACCTCACCAGGGCTTTTCGCCTTCTCCAAGCAGCACGGCTCCCGCGACCGTCCCAGCACGCGGAGCCCTCCGCTTTCGCGAGGCGCCGCCCCGGCCAGCGCCCGCTCGCGCCCCGGCCCGGCCCCGCCGCCACCGGCTCGCGCCCGCGCCTATCCCGGGTACGCCGGGCTCGTCCCGCTGTCCGTCAGCGTCTTCCAGTTGGCGTCAGGCGGCAGCCGTACGATGCCGTCTTCGGAGTCGGCGAGCAGCGGCTTGCTCACGTCCTCCGAAGCGGCCACGCCCGTAACGTCGTTGATGCCGGGCAGAGTCGGCTGGTTCGAAGCCGAGCCGTCGGTTTCGATGTACTGCATCTGCTGCACGCTTCCCGACTCGCGCCCCACGACGACCAGTCGGCTGCCGCCCGCCCATGACATCGCCGAGACGTCTTCGAACTGCGGCGCGAGCGGCCGCAGTGCGGTGATGGTCACCTGCGGGTCGTTGGCCGTTCCCTTGCGCTGGACTCGTCCCAGCCTGAGCGTGCGCGAGCCGTCCTTCTGGCGTATGTGCAGCGCCATTCGTACGCCGTCGGACGCGATTCGCAGCGACTCGATCCGCTCGTCTTCGCCCAGTCCGGGGACGTCGACTTCTTCGGGCTTCTCCTTGCCGCCCGCCAGGCGCAGCAGACGCGGGTTGTCGGGGTCCCGGTCGGCGATCCACAGGTCGCCCAGGCCGTCCCAACTGGGCGCTGTCAGCCGCTCGTTCTCGTGTTTCGCCTTGCTCGTCAGTACGGGCTCTCCCAGCTCGGCGTCCTCCGTGAGGCGTGAGACGTAGAGGGAGCGGCCCGCGCGGGAGACGGCGGCGCCTTCCTGTTCGGCGCGGTTGACGGCGACGGCGCCCATCTCCGTCTCGCCCTTGCCGAGGGCGCCTTCGACGGGTGTCGGGTCGTCGCTGCCTTCTTCGAAGGAGGAGACGCGGTGGTCGCCGTCGACGAAGTACTGGTGCGACGCACGGCCGTTGAGCCGGCCCGGCTCGTAGTCCTCGGTCTGTTCGCGTGTGCGCTCGCATCGCGTGTCGCCGTCGGGGCCTGCGATGGCCACCTTGCCGACCTTCGCGGATGCCTGGTCCTGCACGGTGTGCAGCAGTTGGGCGGCCATGCGTATGCAGCGTGCTTCGCTCACTTTGGCGCCCCTGGCGTTGAGGCGGACGCTGAGCGCTCCCGAGTCGTCCAGCGACAGATGCTGGCGTGGGGCGAGCCGTGTGCCCTTGGGGAAGGACGAGTGAACGACGGGGTCGATCCAGCCTGTCGGTCCGTCGAGCAGTGCGTCGACGGTGGCGGTGACGGGGTCTATGCGGCGGCGCAGGAAGACCGGGTCGCCGACCAGTACGTCCTTGCCGCCGGTGATCGACTCGGAGTCGGTGCCGAGTTCCGCGTAGTAGTAGTTGTTGATGGGGCGGTAGATGCGCTGGAAGTCGGATTCGCCGAGCACGAGTCCGTCGGGGAGCCGGTCGATCCGCCACTCTCCGTCTTCTTTGGTGAGGTGGAAGCCTTCCGCGTAGTCGCCGGATGAGGGCGAGTAGGCGTGTTTGTCGTCGACTTCGGCGACGCGGGTGCCGGTGACCTGGACGGTGAAGCCGCTGCCGCCGCCTGCGTCCCGGCGGGCGTTGCCGGGTGTGGGTCCTTCCGAGACGACGCTGGTGGTCGAGAAGGGGTCCCAGCGCTGGGACGTGCGGTCGGTCAGGTATTCCCTGGCTGTGGAGAAGGCCGCCTCGTCGCTGGTCGTCGCCTCAAGAAAGCCGCGGACGATCTGCTGGGGCTTCTCGCCCTTCTGTGGGCTGACGCCGAAGACGCGTACCTGTGAGTCGGATTCGGTTCGGTGCGAGGAGTCGACGTGGTCGACGGAGCCGTCGTCGGGCATGGAGGCGCAGCCCGCCAACAGCAGTGCGAGGACGGCCAGTCGGGCCGCCGCTACCGTCGCGCGGCCACCGCTTCGGCGCTCGGCGCCCATCAGGCTTCTCCGTCTTCGCGGGTGGGCTCGTCGGTGGTACGGGAGGAGGTGGCGCGGGGGGCGGCGACCGTGGAGGCGGGGCGGGCCTGTGCCGATGGCGGCTGCGTCGTGGTTCGCGGTCCGGTTGCCTCTGCGGTCTCCGCCGTAGTCCCCGTCGAGGTAGGGGTCTTGGTCTGTGTGCTGGGTGTCTGGGCAGTGGCTTTGGCGGGTGTTCTCGCTGCCGTCTGCCGGGCCTGTGCGGGGACGACGCCTCGTCCGTTGTGCTGCCCGTGTGCCGCCGCGCGTCTGCGGCGGGAGTCGGCCGGCTGTAGTGGTAGGGGCGAGGAGTGCACTGTCTCCCCCGCCGTGCAGGGAAGTGTGAGCCGGAATTGGGAGCCGCCGCCTGGTTCGCCCCACACCTGGAGCCAGCCGCCGTGCAGCCGGGCGTCCTCCAGTGCGATGGACAGGCCGAGTCCGGAGCCTCCTGTCGTGCGGGCGCGGGCGGGGTCGGCTCGCCAGAAGCGGTTGAAGACGCGTTCCGCTTCGCTGTTGCTGAGCCCGACTCCGTAGTCGCGGACGGCCACTGCGACCGCTCCGCCTCCGGTGGCCAGCCGTACGACGACGTCGTGGCCTTCGCCGTGCTCTATGGCGTTGTCGACGAGGTTGCGCAGCACTCGTTCGATGCGGCGTCCGTCGGCCTCCGCGACCACGGGTTTGTCGTCGCCGCGTACGAGGACGCGGCTGCCCTTGCGGTCGGCGAGGGGTTCGCATCCGTCGACGACGCGGCGTACGACGTCACGCAGGTCGATGGGGTCGGCTTCGAGGTTGGCGGCTCCGGCGTCGAAGCGGCTGATCTCCAGCAGGTCGCCCAGCAGGGATTCGAAGCGGTCGAGCTGGCCGAGCAGCAGTTCGGCGGAGCGTGCGGTGGCGGGGTCGAATTCCTGCCGTGCCTCGTGGATCACGTCGGCGGCCATGCGGACCGTGGTGAGCGGTGTACGCAGCTCGTGGGAGACGTCCGAGACGAAGCGGCGCTGCATGCGGGAGAGTTCCTCGAGCTGCTGGATCTTCACCTGGAGGTTCTGCGCCATCTTGTTGAAGGATTCGCCGAGCCGGGCGATGTCGTCCTCGCCTGTGACTTTCATGCGTTCCTGGAGTCTTCCGGCCGCGAGGCGTTCGGAGATGCCCGCTGCCATTCGTACGGGCGTGACGACTTGCCGTACCACCAGCCATGCGATCGCGCCGAGCAGTACGACCACGAAGACGCCGGCGGTGGCGAGGGTGCCCTTGACGAGGTTCAGCGACTCTTCTTCGAGCGTGAACGGGAAGACGTAGTACATCTGGTACGGGGCGCCGCCGGCGTCGTTGAGTCGCTTGCCGACGATGAGTCCGGCGGTGCTGCTGCCGTCCTGGCGGTAGACCTTCGCGTAGCGCTGGTGGGTGCCGGGTTGTTTGTCGAGGGCTTTGCGCAGGTCGGCGGGGATGCTCTCCTCGGGGCGGATGTCGCCGGAGGCGCGTGGGCCGCGGGTGGTGGAGCGCTGGTTGCCTAGGAAGGGCGATTCGTCGTTCTGGGATCCGAGGGCGACGACGGAGTAGACGCCTTGGCCGCCGCTGGCGAGCTGTTCGACCAGGTTGTTGAGCCAGGTGCCGGTGTTCTGGGTGCTGCGGAGGCCGCTTCCGGGCCTGCCTTCTCCTTCGCCGCTGCGGCCGCTTCCGGCGCTGTCGGCCATCTCCTGGGCGGCTGCGAATCCGCCTGCGGCTTGGCTCTGGGCGGTTTTCTCCTTGGCGTCGAGGAGGCCGTTGCGTACCTGGCCGATGACGACGATGCCCAGGAGCAGCACTACGCCGAGCGACATCAGGAGGGTCGCTGCGACCACGCGTAGCTGGATGTTGCGCCGCCACAGCCGCAGTACGGGCAGCAGCGGGCGGCGTACCCAGCGGATGAAGAAGCGGATGACGGGGTGGGCCCGGGGGCCTGTGGTGCCTTCGGGGAGCAGTCCTTCGGAGAACAGTGCTCCGCTGCGCCACAGCCTCCGGAATGTGGACATTTCGGACTCTTGGGCCGTGGCTTCGGCTCCGTCCGTGCCGACGCGATCCTGGACGGAACCGTTCCGGGTCATCTCAGCCGGGTCCTGCCTTGTATCCGACCCCGCGCACCGTCACGACGATCTCCGGACGTTCCGGATCACGCTCGACCTTGGAGCGCAGACGCTGAACATGCACGTTGACCAGGCGGGTGTCGGCGGCATGCCGGTAGCCCCACACCTGCTCGAGCAGCACCTCGCGGGTGAAGACCTGCCACGGCTTACGAGCGAGCGCCACCAGCAGGTCGAACTCCAGCGGCGTCAGCGCTATGGACACTCCGTCCCGCTTCACCGAGTGACCTGCGACGTCGATCACCAGGTCGCCGATGGCAAGCTGCTCGGGCGCCGGGTCGTCCGAGCGGCGAAGCCTCGCCCGGATCCTCGCCACCAGTTCCTTGGGCTTGAACGGCTTGACGATGTAGTCGTCGGCCCCGGACTCCAGGCCCACCACCACATCCACGGTGTCGGTCTTGGCGGTCAGCATGACCACCGGCACTCCGGACTCGGCGCGGATCAGGCGGCAGACCTCGATGCCGTCCCTGCCGGGCAGCATCAGATCGAGCAGAACCAGATCCGGTTTCGTCTCGCGGAAGGCGGCGAGCGCCTTGTCGCCGTCCGACACGAACGACGGTTCAAAGCCTTCGCCGCGCAGCACGATGCCGAGCATCTCTGCCAGTGCGGTGTCGTCGTCGACGACAAGGACGCGTCCCTTCATGCGTTCATCATCCCATTACCCCCTCGTGACGTCGTCGTTCGTGACGGGGAACACAGCCCCGCGACAGTTTCGCTGGTGACGGGCGAGATCACACCCCGCTCGGTGACCACAGCCGTCACCAGCTCCGGCGGGGTCACGTCGAAGGCCGGGTTGTAGGCATCGGCCCCGGCCGGGGCCACGGCTATGCCGTCGTCGCGCTCCCCCCGTGATTCCGGATGGTACGGCGACTTCCCCGCGGAGACAGGTGCGAAGACGTGCGTCACCTCCTGAGCAGGCCGCTGCTCCACGACGATGTCCCCTCCCCGTTTCGTTTCGAGATCGACGGTGGTCACCGGCGCGACCACCACGAACGGGACCCCGTGGTGCCTGGCCAGCACCGCGAGCGGATAGCTGCCCACCTTGTTGGCCACCGAGCCGTCCGCCGCGATCCGGTCGGCGCCGATCAGCACCGCGTCCACCTGCCCTGCCGCGAACAGCGAACCTGCCGCGCCGTCGGCGAGGACGCTGAATCGCATCCCTTCCCGGGTTGCCTCGTAGGCGGTCAGCCGCGCCCCTTGCAGCAGCGGCCTCGTCTCGTCCACCCACAGCCGGTCCAGCTCACCTGCCGCGTGTACGTCGGCGACGACCGCGAACGCAGTGCCACGGCCGCCGGAGACGAGGATCCCGGTGTTGCAGTGCGTGAGCAGCCTCATCGGCCGACGGGACACCAGTTCGCCGAGGAGGCCGTGCCCGAGACGCGCCATCCTCGTACTCGCCTCGGCGTCCTCCTCATGCAGCGCCCTGGCCTCGGCCAGGGCCACGGCTGCCGCACGCTCCGTACCGGCCCCGCCGTCGACCGCCGTGCGGTAGGCGCCTTCCACTCGCCGCACGCCCGCGGCCAGGTTCACGGCCGTCGGACGTGCGGACGCCAGACGGTCCGCCGCCTCGGCGACATCGTGGCCACGGGCGGCGGCGAGCGCGACGCCGTAGCCCCCGGCGACGCCCAGCAGGGGAGCCCCCCGCACCGACAGGGCACGGATCGCGGCCACCAGGTCGTCCGCACCGCTGCACATGAGCTCGGCTTCCTCGGCCGGGAGCCTCGTCTGGTCGAGAAGCGCCAGTACCGGCCCCTCAGGGGTATCCGCCCAGCGCAGCACTGGGACACCATGATCTGCCATTCGCACAGTCTGCCTCGCCGTGCGACGACTTCTGAAGGAGATCCAAGAAGCCGGGGCCCGCCCGCCGTCGAGGGAGGGCGTGGGACGATGGCAGTCAAACAGGCGATGCAGCGACCGAGACCTCGAGGTGACGACAAGTGAACGACTCTCCGGGCTGGACACCGCCCGGATCTCCTTCCCCCGATCGTTCGCCCGACGGCGAGGAGACCGCCAAGGCGCCAGGGAGCACACCGCATCAGCCGCCGTCGAACGATCCGCCCAGGAACTGGTCCGCGCAGCAACCGCCCGCTCAACCGGGCCCGGCCTGGGGGCTCCTCCTCCTGGCAGACCCGGCTGGGACCACTGGGGCGGCTCCTGGAGCCAGCCGCCCGCCGCGAAGCCGGGGATCATCCCCCTTCGTCCGCTGGGCGTCGGCGAGATACTGGACGGCGCCGTCACCACCATGCGCGCCCACTGGCGCACGGTGCTGGGCATCTCTCTCGCTGTCGCCGTAGTCGTCCAGCTCGTCGCCACCGTCGTCAACGGCCTGTGGCTGGCGGACGCCTCCAACCTCGACGCGCTGACCAGGGACCCGCAGCCCAGCCCCGACGAACTCATGGACGCCATGACCGGTTCGCTGAGGATCTCCGGTGTACGCGCCCTCGTCGAGACCCTCGGCACCGTGCTCGCGACGGCGATGCTCACGATCGTCGTCAGCCGTGCGGTGCTCGGCCGTTCCGTGTCCGCAGGCGAGGCATGGCGGGACTCGCGGCCTCAACTGCTGCGCCTGCTGGGCCTGTTGTTCCTCTCCTTCCCCTGCTCGTCGCCCTGGCGGTGTTCGCAGGGTCCGCGCCGGGAGGCGTGATCCTCGCGGCTGGCGCGAGGACCCTCGGCGTCGCCGTACTCGTCGTGGGACTGATCGCCGGTCTTGTCGCAGCCGTATGGATCTGGGTCCGCTTCAGTCTTGCCGCTCCGGCACTGATGCTGGAGAAACAAGGCGTCATCACCGCGATGCGGCGCTCCGCCAAGCTCGTACGGGGCAGTTGGTGGCGCATCTTCGGTGTGCAGTTGCTTGCCACGATCCTCGTCGTCATCGTGGCCTCGATCATTCAGATGCCTGCCACGCTGATCGGCATGGTCGCCTCCGGTCAGGGACTCTCCGCTTTCGCCGAAGGAGCGCCGGTCACAAGCTGGTCCTACTTGATCGCCGTGGGCATCGGCGCCGTCATCGCGTCCACGATCACCTTCCCCATCCGTGCGGGAGTCACCGCGCTGCTCTATCTCGACCAGCGCATCCGGCGGGAAGCCCTCGACCTCGAACTCGCCCGCGCCGCAGGCGTTCCCGGCTACGGCGGCACACAGCCCGACGGCCCCGCCGCCGGGAGCTGAGGTGATGCCGGGGGACGTGACGACCGCGACGCCGACCGACGCTGCCGGACTGCTTCTCGCAGCGAACGCCGACGACGGCGGCGCGCCCGTCACCACCCCCCGCATCCCCGCCCGCGAAGCAGCCGAGCGTGAACTGTCGAAGGGCGAATACCACAAGAACGACCCCGGTCTCCTCAACCGCTTTCTCGACTGGCTGTGGGACCACATCAGTTCACTGCTGAACTCCGCGGCGCAGGCCTCCCCCGGAGGCTGGGCGGGCCTCACCGTGATCATCCTCCTGGTGGTGCTGCTGGCCGTGGCACTTCGTCTGCGCCTCGGCAAGCTGCGGCCCGGACCCGCCTCCGAAGCAGGCACCCTGTTCGGCAACGGCCCCCGCAGCGCCGCCGAACACCGCACGGCAGCCGAGGCCCACGCCGCCGCCGAACGCTGGAACGAGGCCCTCCAGGAACGAATGCGGGCCATCGTCCGGTCCCACGCTGGAACGAGGCCCTCCAGGAACGAATGCGGGCCATCGTCCGGTCCCTCGAAGAGCGCGCCCTGCTCGACCACCGTCCAGGCCGCACCGCCGACGAGGCCGCCGTCGAAGCCGACCTCGCCCTGCCCGGACACGCTGAAGAACTGCGTTCCGCCGCACGGTCATTCGACGAAGTGACATACGCCGGCAGGCATGTGGACTCCTCCGCATACGCAGCCGTACGCGACCTCGACTCCGCCCTCCAGCGGGCCGAGCCACCGCACGTGCCGGACAGCGCCGACCCGCGGGAAACGGACGCCCTCGCGCCATACGCCGTACGGGCACGCGGCGCGGATGTCACCACGCCGGACGGAGGGGACAGTTGAGCGAGGCCTCCGACACGTCCCTGTCGCCCACCGCACACCAGGTGTGGGTCCGCGCCCGCGGCCTGCTGATCGCCGCCGCGATCCTCGCCACAGCAGGCGTGATCATCGCCGCGGTGCGCTCCGGCAACGAGTACGGCCTGCTCGATCCCCGTTCGACCGACGGCCACGGCAGTAAGGCCACCGCCCGTCTCCTCGAAGAACGCGGCGTGCACACCGAGATCGTCACCACCGCCACCAAGGCGCGTAAGGCCGCCGGGCCACGCACCACGCTCCTCGTCAGCGACCCGGAAGCCCTCAGCCGAAGCCAACGTGCCGACCTGCGCGGGGCGTTGCGACGAGGCGGCCGCACCGTCCTCATCGCCCCCGGCCCCGCCCCCACCAAGGACCTCGTCCGCGGAGCACAAGCCGCGGCGCCCGCGACGACCCAGCCCACGCCGCCGGACTGCGACTACCCCGCCGCCGAACGGGCAGGCGACGCCGAACTCGGCGGAGTCCGCTACAGAGTGTCCAACGACAAGGCCGACCTGTGCTATCTGCATCAGGGCCTGCCGTCCCTGCTGCGCATCCCCGACGAGCCCTCCGACGACGGCGAGCGCCCCCGGCCCGAAGGCGACACCGTGCTGCTCGGCAGCCCCGAACCGCTGTACAACCAGCGGCTCGCCGAACACGGCAACGCCTCCCTGATGCTTCAACTGCTCGGCTCCCGTCCGCATCTCGTGTGGTACCTCCCCTCCTCTGCCGATGCCTCCGCCCCCCAGGGCGGACAGCGCGGCTTCCTCCACCTCGTGCCCGACGGCTGGACCTGGGCTACCGTTCAACTGTCGATCGCCGCCGTCCTCGCCGCTCTATGGCGCGTACGCCGTCTCGGTCCGCTTGTGCCTGAGCAACTCCCCGTCTCCGTACGTGCGTCCGAGACCACCGAGGGCAGGGCGCGCCTCTACCGCAGAGCCGACGCACGCGACCGCGCCGCCGACGCTCTCCGCGCCGCCACCCGCGCACGCCTGGCCTCACTGACCGGCGTCAGCACGGCGGAGGCCGACTCTCCACAGGCCCTCATCCCGGCTCTCACCTCGCGCCGGGCCGATGCCCGCTTCGAATCAGGCGCCCACGCGCAGCGGGCCTCCAGCGACTCCGGACGTCTCAACTCCCTCCTTTTCGGCGCGCCTCCCACGAACGACACCGACCTGGTACGGCTCGCCGACGAACTCGACCACCTGGAGCGGCGGTTCACCGACGCCACTTCCAGCACCCGCCTGCCGACAGACAAGGAACGCACCCAGTGAGCGCCCCCTCGCCAGACAGCGCCCGCAGCGCCCTCGAAGCACTGCGACTTGAGATCTCCAAGGCAGTCGTCGGCCAGGACGCCGCCGTCACCGGACTCGTCGTAGCGCTGCTCTGCCGCGGCCACGTACTGCTCGAAGGCGTCCCCGGCGTCGCAAAGACACTGCTCGTGCGGACACTCGCCGCGACCCTGCAACTCGGCACGAAGCGCCTTCAGTTCACCCCCGATCTGATGCCGAGCGACGTGACCGGATCGCTGATCTACGACGCCCGCACCGCAGAGTTCTCATTCCAGCCCGGCCCGATCTTCACCAATCTCCTGCTCGCCGACGAGATCAACCGGACGCCCCCGAAGACCCAGGCGTCCCTCCTCGAAGCAATGGAGGAGCGCCAGGTCTCGGTCGACGGCACCCCGCGCGCCCTGCCGGACCCCTTCCTGGTGGCGGCCACCCAGAACCCGATCGAGTACGAGGGCACCTACCCCCTGCCGGAGGCACAGCTCGACCGCTTCCTGCTGAAGCTGAATCTTCCGCTGCCGTCACGCGAGGACGAGATCAACGTGCTGACGAGGCACGCCGAAGGCTTCGACCCCCGCGACCTCGAATCGGCAGGCGTCAGCGCAGTAGCAGGACAAGCCGACCTGGAAGCAGCAAGGAGGGCCGTCGCCGAAACCTCAGTCGCTCCCGAGGTCACTGGCTACGTCGTCGATATCTGCCGTGCCACCCGTGACTCCCCCTCGTTCATGCTCGGAGTCTCGCCCCGAGGCGCCACCGCCCTACTGGCCAGCGCCCGCGCCTGGGCCTGGCTGACGGGGCGCGACTATGTGATCCCCGACGACGTGAAGTCCTTCGCCCTGCCGACGCTCCGCCACCGCGTACAACTCCGCCCCGAAGCAGAGATGGAAGGCGTCACAGCCGACAGCGTGATCAATTCGATCCTTGCTCATGTCCCCGTCCCCCGTTGAACTCAGTGAGCTGATTGGCGAGCCCTGATTCATGGCACTCACCGGCCGTACAGCCCTCTTCGCCGCTCTCGGCGCCGTAGTCGTCGGGCTGCTTCTCCCAAGCTGGTTCGGCGTGCTCACCGTCGAACTCCCGTTGCTGAGTGCCATCTTCTACGACCTCGCAATGGCCGCGCCAGTGAATCAGCTCCGCTTCACACGTTCCGGTGATACGTCAGTTCGGCTCGGCGAACACGCATACGTGAACGTCCTCGTGACGAACCCGTCCCGGCGCCGTTCCCGTCTGCGCATCCGGGACGCATGGCCGCCGAGCAGTTGGCCGGAAGGGACATCGGAAGCCGCCAGCCGCCATCAAGTACGCATCGACCCGGGCCAACAGACCCTTCTGACCACGGCACTTCAGCCGACCCGCCGTGGCGACCGGCACTCGGAACGCATCACCGTCCGCTCCTTCGGCCCGCTCGGCCTGGCCGCCCGCCAGGGCGGCCACTCGGTCCCCTGGACCGTGCGCGTGCTTCCCGCGTTCAACAGCCGCAAGCATCTGCCCGCGAAACTGGCCCGGCTTCGCGAACTCGACGGCCGCACAAGCATCCTGACCCGCGGAGAAGGGACCGAGTTCGACAGTCTCCGCGACTACATCCCGGGAGACGACACCCGATCGATCGACTGGCGCGCCACCGCTCGCCATTCGACAGTGGCCGTCCGCACATGGCGGCCCGAACGCGACAGGCACATTCTGGTCGTGCTCGACACCGGCAGAACGTCCGCCGGACGCGTCGGCGACTCCCCCGTCTGGACACGGCGATGGACGCCGCACTGCTGCTGGCGACCCTCGCCTCCCGCGCGGGCGACCGCATCGACCTTCTCGCCTACGACCGCGCGCCACGGGCAACGGTCAAAGGACGGGCGGCACATGAGGTCCTGCCAGCCTTCGTCTCGTCGATGGCACCGATCGAACCCGCCCTCGTCGAATCCGACACCCGCGGCCTGGCTTCGACCGCTCTCCGCATGGCGCGACACCAGTCACTCCTGGTCCTACTCACGGGCCTGGACGCCTCGCCCGTCGACAACGGGCTCCTTCCGGTACTGCCCCTGCTCACACAGCGCCATACGGTCCTGGTCGCCTCGATCGCCGACCCGCGCATCGCGGAGATGGCCGCCGCACGAGGCGATGTCGACGCCGTCTACGAGGCTGCCGCGGCGGCGCGAACGCAGTTGGAACGTGAGCAGACGGCGAACCGCCTCCGTCGCCACGGTGTAATCGTGGTCGACGCCCTCCCCGGCGAATTGGCGCCCGCCCTGGCCGACGCATATCTGACGCTCAAGTCAACGGGTCGTCTATGACGCCGAGTTCAACGAATCGCTGAACTTCTGAGCATATGAAAGGCCCCGTTGGTCTGGGTTGTTTCCAGTCCAACGGGGCCTGTTTCACGTGGAGTTCGGCGGTGTCCTACTCTCCCACACGCTCCCGCATGCAGTACCATCGGCGCAGTAAGGCTTAGCTTCCGGGTTCGGAATGTCACCGGGCGTTTCCCTCACGCTATGACCACCGAAACACAACCCCCACATTGCTCAACGCAACAAGGGGAAACCTTGTGTGTCGTGTTCAGCGCACTCTTCACATATCAACCAACCAGCCAGCACGGTTTGCCGGGGTTGTTGTTTCAGATACCGGACAGTGGACGCGTAGCAGCTGTGGTCAAGCCCTCGGCTTATTAGTACCAGTCAACTCCAACCCTCACGGGTCTTCCATATCTGGCCTATCAACCCGGTCATCTCCCGGGAGCCTTAACCCCACAACGGGGGTGGGAGTCCTCATCTCGAAGCAGGCTTCCCGCTTAGATGCTTTCAGCGGTTATCCCTCCCGAACGTAGCCAACCAGCCATGCCCTTGGCAGGACAACTGGCACACCAGAGGTCCGTCCGTCCCGGTCCTCTCGTACTAGGGACAGCCCTTCTCAAGACTCCTACGCGCGCAGCGGATAGGGACCGAACTGTCTCACGACGTTCTAAACCCAGCTCGCGTACCGCTTTAATGGGCGAACAGCCCAACCCTTGGGACCGACTCCAGCCCCAGGATGCGACGAGCCGACATCGAGGTGCCAAACCATCCCGTCGATATGGACTCTTGGGGAAGATCAGCCTGTTATCCCCGGGGTACCTTTTATCCGTTGAGCGACGGCGCTTCCACAAGCCACCGCCGGATCACTAGTCCCGACTTTCGTCCCTGCTCGACCCGTCAGTCTCACAGTCAAGCTCCCTTGTGCACTTACACTCACCACCTGATGACCAACCAGGCTGAGGGAACCTTTGGGCGCCTCCGTTACCCTTTAGGAGGCAACCGCCCCAGTTAAACTACCCACCAGACACTGTCCCCGATCCGGATCACGGACCCCGGGTTAGACATCCAGCACGATCAGAGTGGTATTTCAACAACGACTCCACACCCGCTGGCGCGAATGCTTCACAGTCTCCCACCTATCCTACACAAACCGAACCGAACACCAATATCAAGCTATAGTAAAGGTCCCGGGGTCTTTCCGTCCTGCTGCGCGAAACGAGCATCTTTACTCGTACTGCAATTTCACCGGGCCTATGGTTGAGACAGTCAAGAAGTCGTTACGCCATTCGTGCAGGTCGGAACTTACCCGACAAGGAATTTCGCTACCTTAGGATGGTTATAGTTACCACCGCCGTTTACTGGCGCTTAAGTTCTCAGCTTCGCCCGACCGAAATCGGACTAACCGGTCCCCTTAACGTTCCAGCACCGGGCAGGCGTCAGTCCGTATACATCGCCTTACGGCTTCGCACGGACCTGTGTTTTTAGTAAACAGTCGCTTCTCGCTGGTCTCTGCGGCCACCACCAGCTCCGAGTGCAAGACTCATCACCAGCCGTGGCCCCCCTTCTCCCGAAGTTACGGGGGCATTTTGCCGAGTTCCTTAACCATAGTTCACCCGAACGCCTCGGTATTCTCTACCAGACCACCTGAGTCGGTTTAGGGTACGGGCCGCAACAGCACTCGCTAGAGGCTTTTCTCGACAGCATAGGATCATCCACTTCACCACAATCGGCTCGGCATCAGGTCTCACCCTCAACGAAGAGCGGATTTGCCTACTCTCCGGGCTACACCCTTACCCCGGGACAACCACCGCCCGGGCTGGACTACCTTCCTGCGTCACCCCATCACTCACCTACTACAAGCTCGGTTCACCGGCTCCACCACACCGGCCGCTGTCCGAAGACAACCACCGGGGGCTTCACGGGCTTAGCATCACCTGATTCAGCGCTGGCGCACTGCCACGGGTACCGGAATATCAACCGGTTATCCATCGACTACGCCTGTCGGCCTCGCCTTAGGACCCGACTTACCCTGGGCAGATCAGCTTGACCCAGGGAACCCTTAGTCAATCGGCGCACACGTTTCTCACGTATGTATCGCTACTCATGCCTGCATTCTCACTCGCATACCGTCCACAACTCGCTTCCACGGCTGCTTCACCCGGCACACGACGCTCCCCTACCCACCCCAACAGGCGTTAGCCCTTCACGTTGGAGTGACACGACGTCGGCGGTGTGCTTGAGCCCCGCTACATTGTCGGCGCGGAATCACTTGACCAGTGAGCTATTACGCACTCTTTCAAGGATGGCTGCTTCTAAGCCAACCTCCTGGTTGTCTCTGCGACTCCACATCCTTTCCCACTTAGCACACGCTTAGGGGCCTTAGTCGATGCTCTGGGCTGTTTCCCTCTCGACCATGGAGCTTATCCCCCACAGTCTCACTGCCGCGCTCTCACTTACCGGCATTCGGAGTTTGGCTAAGGTCAGTAACCCGGTAGGGCCCATCGCCTATCCAGTGCTCTACCTCCGGCAAGAAACACACGACGCTGCACCTAAATGCATTTCGGGGAGAACCAGCTATCACGGAGTTTGATTGGCCTTTCACCCCTAACCACAGGTCATCCCCCAGGTTTTCAACCCTGGTGGGTTCGGGCCTCCACGAAGTCTTACCTCCGCTTCACCCTGCCCATGGCTAGATCACCCCGCTTCGGGTCTTGAACACGCTACTACAATCGCCCTCTTCGGACTCGCTTTCGCTACGGCTCCCCCACACGGGTTAACCTCGCAACATGCCGCAAACTCGCAGGCTCATTCTTCAAAAGGCACGCAGTCACGACCGTATGTGCAAGCACACACGGCGACGCTCCCACGGCTTGTAGGCACACGGTTTCAGGTACTCTTTCACTCCGCTCCCGCGGTACTTTTCACCATTCCCTCACGGTACTATCCGCTATCGGTCACCAGGGAATATTTAGGCTTGACGGGTGGTCCCGCCAGATTCACACAGGATTTCACGGGCCCCATGCTACTCGGGAAAAGAACAAGCAAGTTGATGACGTTTCAGCTACGGGGGTCTTACCCTCTACGCCGGGCCTTTCGCATACCCTTCGCCTACACCACCAATTTCTGACTCACCCAGCCGCCGGCAGACAACTGAAGTCCCATCCCACAACCCCGTACATGCAACCCCTGCCGGGTCTCACACACATACGGTTTAGCCTCATCCAGTTTCGCTCGCCACTACTCCCGGAATCACAATTGTTTTCTCTTCCTGCGGGTACTGAGATGTTTCACTTCCCCGCGTTCCCCCCTACACCCTATACATTCAGATGCAGGTGACAGCCCATGACGACTGCCGGGTTTCCCCATTCGGACACCCCCGGATCACAGCTCGGTTGACAACTCCCCGGGGCCTATCGCGGCCTCCCACGTCCTTCATCGGTTCCTGATGCCAAGGCATCCACCGTGCGCCCTTAAAAACTTGGCCACAGATGCTCGCGTCCACTGTCCAGTTCTCAAACAACAACCAGCCACCCACCACCCCAGACCAACAAGCCTGAGTACACCAGGACCGGCAACCAAGAGACACCAACCGCACACACGGCCGCACTCTCAGACACCCAACAGCGTGCCCAACACCACCAGCCCACCGCGCTCCCGTTCCACGCCCCGAAACCACCCGGGCAGAAACCCGAGACCGAGACAGTACTGAAGAACACGACCCGACCGGCCATGCTGAATAGTCAACGTTCCACCCATGAGCATCCCGGCATCGGACGTGCGCCGATGAACCAGGCTCCTGGACACCACCACCGGGACATCCCGGCCGATAGATGGTGTCTGGCTGCTCCTTAGAAAGGAGGTGATCCAGCCGCACCTTCCGGTACGGCTACCTTGTTACGACTTCGTCCCAATCGCCAGTCCCACCTTCGACGGCTCCCTCCCACAAGGGGTTGGGCCACCGGCTTCGGGTGTTACCGACTTTCGTGACGTGACGGGCGGTGTGTACAAGGCCCGGGAACGTATTCACCGCAGCAATGCTGATCTGCGATTACTAGCGACTCCGACTTCATGGGGTCGAGTTGCAGACCCCAATCCGAACTGAGACCGGCTTTTTGAGATTCGCTCCACCTCACGGCATCGCCACTCATTGTACCGGCCATTGTAGCACGTGTGCAGCCCAAGACATAAGGGGCATGATGACTTGACGTCGTCCCCACCTTCCTCCGAGTTGACCCCGGCAGTCTCCCGTGAGTCCCCAGCACCACAAGGGCCTGCTGGCAACACGAGACAAGGGTTGCGCTCGTTGCGGGACTTAACCCAACATCTCACGACACGAGCTGACGACAGCCATGCACCACCTGTACACCGACCACAAGGGGGGGCTCTGTCTCCAGAGCTTTCCGGTGTATGTCAAGCCTTGGTAAGGTTCTTCGCGTTGCGTCGAATTAAGCCACATGCTCCGCCGCTTGTGCGGGCCCCCGTCAATTCCTTTGAGTTTTAGCCTTGCGGCCGTACTCCCCAGGCGGGGCACTTAATGCGTTAGCTGCGGCACGGACAACGTGGAATGTCGCCCACACCTAGTGCCCAACGTTTACGGCATGGACTACCAGGGTATCTAATCCTGTTCGCTCCCCATGCTTTCGCTCCTCAGCGTCAGTATCGGCCCAGAGATCCGCCTTCGCCACCGGTGTTCCTCCTGATATCTGCGCATTTCACCGCTACACCAGGAATTCCGATCTCCCCTACCGAACTCCAGCCTGCCCGTATCGAATGCAGACCCAGGGTTAAGCCCCGGGCTTTCACATCCGACGCGACAAGCCGCCTACGAGCTCTTTACGCCCAATAATTCCGGACAACGCTCGCACCCTACGTATTACCGCGGCTGCTGGCACGTAGTTAGCCGGTGCTTCTTCTGCAGGTACCGTCACTTTTAAAGGCTTCTTCCCTGCTGAAAGAGGTTTACAACCCGAAGGCCGTCATCCCTCACGCGGCGTCGCTGCATCAGGCTTCCGCCCATTGTGCAATATTCCCCACTGCTGCCTCCCGTAGGAGTCTGGGCCGTGTCTCAGTCCCAGTGTGGCCGGTCGCCCTCTCAGGCCGGCTACCCGTCGCAGCCTTGGTAGGCCATCACCCCACCAACAAGCTGATAGGCCGCGGGCTCATCCTGCACCGCCGAAGCTTTCCACCACCAGACCATGCGGCCGGCAGTCCCATCCGGTATTAGACCCCGTTTCCAGGGCTTGTCCCGAAGTGCAGGGCAGATTGCCCACGTGTTACTCACCCGTTCGCCACTAATCCACCCCCGAAGAGGCTTCATCGTTCGACTTGCATGTGTTAAGCACGCCGCCAGCGTTCGTCCTGAGCCAGGATCAAACTCTCCGTGAATGCCTTAAAAGAAGACACCCGAAGAGCAGCACAACCCAGGGGAATAACCCAGGCCATGCCAGCGTCCTCGCTGTGTTCAAAGAAATCCCCACCCCTACCAGCCAATACAGCCATAGGGGCACGGGGTATCAACATATCTGGCGTTGACTTTTAGCACGCTGTTGAGTTCTCAAAGAACGGACGCTTCCATCACAACCCTCACAGGCCACTCCGGGCGCTTCCCTCTCGGTGATCCCGACACTATCAGAGCCTGTCCGACAGTGAATCGGGGGGTGCTTCCCGTCGATTTCCGTAATACGGAGCCGAGTTGAGAAGCGAATCGGATGCCGACTGCCGCCGGAGTGTGAACTACGGGGGTTCGTCGGTTCCTTCGCCGCGGAGTCCTTCAACAGGCGCCGCAGCGGCCAGAACAGTAACAGGTCACCGGACGGCGATGCACATCAGGCGGCCGTCGGCACGTTCGCGGGGCGGTCTTCGGGTGCCACGTCGCCCGTCTCGCCCGCCCGTGCGGCGCGGCCTCCCAGGACGTACACGTAGGCGAGGAAGAGGAGTTCGCTCACGACGCCGATGGTGAGGCGTGCCCATGTGGGGAGGCCGGAGGGCGTGACGAAGCCCTCGATCACGCCGGAGACGAAGAGGACCGCCGCGAGTCCGATGGCCATGCCGATGGCCGCGCGTCCCTCGGCGGCGAGCGCGACGCGTCGGCTTCGCGGGCCGGGGTCGATGACCGTCCAGCCCAGCCGTAGTCCTGTGCCTGCGGCGACGAAGACGGCGGTGAGTTCGAGGATGCCGTGCGGGAGGATCAGTCCGAGGAAGGTGTCGAGCCTGCCCGCGGACTGCATGAGGCCTATGCCGATGCCGAGGTTGAGCAGGTTCTGGAAGAGCACCCACAGCACGGGGATGCCGAGGAGCGCGCCGAACGCCAGGCAGACGGCGACGGCTTGGGCGTTGTTCGTCCACACCTGGGCGGCGAAGGAGGTGGCGGGGTGGCTGGAGTAGTACGACTCGTACTGGCCGCCGGGGCGGGTCATCTCCCGTAGTTCGGCGGGGGCTGCGATCGCCGAGCGGACCTCGGCGTCGGTGCCGATCCACCACCCGATGACGGCGGCGACGACTACGGACAGCAGGGCGACCGGGACCCACCAGTGGCGGCTGCGGTAGACGGCTGCGGGGAATCCGGCGGTGAAGAAGCGGGCGGCGTCGCGCCATGAGGCTCGGCGGGGGCCGGTGACCGCGCTGCGTGCACGGGCCACGAGGGAGGTGAGGCTTCCCGCGAGAGCCGGGTCCGGGGCGCTCGACTGGACCTGGGAGAGGTGGGTGGACGTGCGCTGGTAGAGGGTGACGAGTTCGTCGGCCTCCTGGCCGGAGAGGCGGCGCCGGCGGCGCAGCAGTTCGTCGAGCCGGTCCCACTCCGCTCTGTGTGCGGAGACGAAGACATCCAGATCCATGGTGAGAGCTTGGCAGACCGCTCGGCGGGAACGGCAGACTGTGCGAGGAGGGGCCGGACGGTTGAGCGGAGGCACGGTGAGCGAGCTCGTTACGGGAGATGCCGTCGTACTCGGTCTCCGGCCCGCGCGGTTGCCGACTCGTGCGCTGGCGGTCTTCATCGATCTGGTGCTGGCCTGGGCGGTGTATCTGGCGGTTTCGCTGGCGTTGCTGACTGCGGTGGCCTCGCTCGACGAGGCGGCTGTGGCGGCGGTTCAGGTGGCGCTGTTCCTGCTGGTGCTGGTGGGCGTTCCGGTGGCTGTGGAGACGTTGAGCCGCGGCAGGTCGGTGGGCAAGGTGCTGTGCGGGCTGCGGGTGCTGCGGGAGGACGGCGGTCCGGTCCGGTTCCGGCACGCTCTGGTGCGCGGGGCGATCGGCGTCATCGAGATCCAGGTGTTCTTCGGGGTGGTGGCGTGTGCGGCGTCGCTGGTCTCGGCTCGTGGGCGGCGGCTGGGCGATGTGTTCGCGGGGACTCTGGTGGTACGGGAGCGGGTGCCCGAGCCGAGTGGGGCGCCCGCGCCGCCTCCTCCGGCGTGGCTGGCGGGGAGCTTCGGGGAGCTGGATCTGTCGCGGGTGCCTGCCGGTCTGTGGCTGGCGGTGCGCCAATACCTGCTGCGTGCGGGGCAGTTGGACGAGGTCGTGAGCCGGTCGATGGCGGAGCGGCTCGCTTCGGACCTCGTGTCGTGTACGGGGGTGCCGGCGCCGTACGGCGTGCCTGCCGCGACGTATCTGGCCGGGATCGTCGCGGAGCGGCAGGCGAGGGAGGCGCAGCGGACGTTCGGCACGCGGGGTGACGGGGGTGCCCCCGGGGCTGTCGGTGGGGCGGTTGCTGAGCGGGGGCCGGTCTCCGCTGCTGCCGGTGCTGGTTCCGGTGTGGGGGGCGGCGGGTCGGACGGGCATCCCTGGGCGCCGGTGTCGGGGGCTGTGGCGGGGGCTGTCGCGGGAGCTGCGGCGGAGACGCCCGGCGGGACGGTGGCGTCCGATGGGGCGGTGGCCTCCGGCTCCGCGCCCGCGGGAGGCCGGGAGAGCGCGGGCGAGAGGGCTCGTACGACGGGTTTCGTACCGCCGTCATGATGCATGCCGTCGCCTGATGCGTGCCGCCGTCGTGATGCATGTCGCCGTCGTGAAGTGAAGCGCCGTTGTGAGGTTCAGCCGAATCCGGACGGTGGTGACTCCAGTTCCTCCAGCTCGATGCCGGGTGCAGCGAGCACGACGTCCCCGGCGATGTGCACGGGGTGCTGTTCGCCGGTGCCGACCTCGCTGACCTGGTAGTTCTCCACGATCAGAGGGGCGTTGTCAGTGGCGTGTGATTCGGTGTGGAGCAGCGTCCAGGACTGATCGAGAGTGCGTGGTGCGAGTACGGGGGGTGTGAGCGCGACGAGGCGTACGCGGGTGGCCGGTTCGCCGACGGCCGGTCGCAGCAGGCGTGATGTCGCGATGAGGAATGCGGGGGAGTTGCCGGTGAAGGAGTGGGCGGCGGCGTTGCCTTCCTGGGCGTGGTCACCTGCGGGGTCGGTGCGGACCCAGGTGACCCCGTCGAGGGCGGCGCCGCGTACCTGCCAGCCGCCGGCGTGGAGTTCGAGTCGTACGGGGCGGCCGAGTTCGTCGAGGGCCAGATCGACGGAGCCTGCGTGGTCGCCGGAGGGGGTGGTGATCTGCGAGACGTAGCGCCAGCCGGAGGGGCCGGTGGCGCAGTGGAAGTGTTCGTCGCCGAGGGGGGTGTGATCGTGCGGATCGTGAAGCGAATACCGGCCGCGTGGCATGGGTGGACTCTATGTGCGGGTGACTGAGGACAGACCGAAGGCCCCCGCCGCGGGGGCAGGGGCCTCGGCATCGTCACTCACCGGTGCCCGCTGACCGCTTCTCTGTCGAGGGGCGGTCAGGGCTGGCTGCCGGTCAGTAGCGGTAGTGGTCCGGCTTGTACGGGCCCTCGACGGGGACGCCGATATAGTCGGCCTGGTCCTTGCGGAGCTTGGTGAGCTTCACACCGAGCGCGTCCAGGTGCAGACGGGCGACCTTCTCGTCGAGGTGCTTGGGCAGCACGTAGACGCCGGTCGGGTACTCGTCGGTCTTCGTGAACAGCTCGATCTGGGCGATCGTCTGGTTCGCGAAGCTGTTGGACATCACGAACGAGGGGTGCCCGGTCGCGTTGCCCAGGTTGAGCAGACGGCCCTCCGAGAGCACGATGATCATCTTGCCGTCGGAGAAGGTCCAGGTGTGCACCTGGGGCTTGACCTCTTCCTTGACGACGCCTTCGATCTCGGCGAGGCCCGCCATGTCGATCTCGTTGTCGAAGTGGCCGATGTTGCCCACGATCGCCTGGTGCTTCATCCGGGCCATGTCCGAGGCCATGATGATGTCCTTGTTGCCCGTGGTGGTGATGAAGATGTCCGCCGTCTCCACGACGTCCTCGAGGGTCACCACCTGGTAGCCGTCCATCGCGGCCTGGAGCGCGCAGATCGGGTCGATCTCGGTGATCAGCACGCGGGCGCCCTGGCCGCGCAGTGAGTCCGCGCAGCCCTTGCCGACGTCGCCGTAGCCGAAGACCACGGCGGTCTTGCCGCCGATGAGGACGTCGGTGGCGCGGTTGATGCCGTCGATCAGCGAGTGCCGGCAGCCGTACTTGTTGTCGAACTTCGACTTGGTGACGGAGTCGTTGACGTTGATCGCCGGGAAGAGGAGGGCGCCCTCCTGCTGCATCTCGTAGAGGCGGTGGACGCCGGTGGTGGTCTCCTCGGTCACGCCGCGGATCTCGGAGGCGAGCTGGGTCCACTTCTGCGGGCTCTCGCGCAGGGTGCGGTTCAGCAGCTCCAGGATCACCCGGTGCTCGTCGTTCTCGGCGGTGTCGACGGAGGGGGCGGCTCCGGCCTTCTCGTACTCGACGCCCTTGTGTACGAGGAGGGTGGCGTCACCGCCGTCGTCGAGGATCATGTTGGGTCCGCCGGTGGCGGCGCCGGGCCAGGTGAGGGCCTGCTCGGTGCACCACCAGTACTCCTCCAGCGTCTCGCCCTTCCATGCGAAGACGGGGATGCCCTGGGGGTCTTCCGGGGTGCCGTTGGGGCCCACGGCGACGGCGGCGGCCGCGTGGTCCTGGGTGGAGAAGATGTTGCAGGACGCCCAGCGGACCTCTGCGCCGAGGGCGGTCAGGGTCTCGATCAGGACGGCCGTCTGCACGGTCATGTGGAGAGACCCGGTGATGCGGGCCCCGGACAGCGGTTTGTCAGCGGCGTACTCCTTGCGGATCGCCATCAGGCCGGGCATCTCGTGCTCGGCCAGGCTGATCTCCTTGCGGCCGAAGGCCGCAAGCGAAAGGTCCGCGACCTTGAAGTCCTGGCCGGTGGAGGTCGTCGTCATGCGAGCTGCTCTCCTCGATGTCGAGGTCATGGCTGACAGGTCCGTGCTGCGGCGCCGGGCTCCGTGTGCGGTGCCTGCGCTGCGTACGTACACAGCACTCACGGGCACACTGATCCCTTGCTCGCAGCCCAGTCCGTCGGAGGCCCTCTCTCCCTCGGTGGCCCGCTGTGCGGGCCGGCCGATCTGCCATCAGCAGCGACGTCTGTGCACTACGAAAATACACCGCTCGTCCAGTCGAACGGATTGTCCACGGTGCGAGCAAGGGCGGGCCTGGTCTGGTTTCGGCCGCTCAGTGCGCGCAGTTGTGCCGATGCCCAACACTGCGCCGTTCCACACCTCGTCGCATAATTTGACAAAGAGGGTGTGGTGATGCATTCCCCTTCAGTACGTGGGGAGTTGGAAACGCTCAGTGATGGGCGAATCCGGACATAGCGGCGTGATCAGTTCGACAGAGACGCGATCACTCGGACTTCGAATCCGACGCGGCGCCCGATGAGGAGGCGGCCGTCGGCCGGTAGATGTCGGGCTCCAGATAGATCACACGCGCGCTCGGCACGGACTCCCTTATGCGGCCCTCGGCCGCGTCGATCGCCCGCGCGACCTCCGCCGCCGTGTCGTCGTGCTGCACCGCCACCTTCGCGGCGACCAGCAGTTCCTCGGGGCCGAGATGGAGCGTCCGCATGTGGATGATTCCCGTCACGGTCTCGCCGTCCACGAGCGCGCTGCGGATCTTCTCCCGCTCGTCGGGATCGGCCGATTCGCCCAGCAGCAGCGACTTGGTCTCCGCGGCCAGCACGATCGCGATGGCCACGAGGAGCACACCGATGCACAGCGTGCCGATGCCGTCCCATACGCCGTTGCCGGTCGCGAGGGCGGCGCCGACGCCGAAGAGTGCCAGCACGAGGCCGACGAGCGCGCCGAGGTCCTCCAGCAGCACGATGGGCAGTTCGGGCGCCTTGGCCCGGCGTACGAACTGGCTCCAACTCAGCGAGCCCCGTACGACGTTGGACTCCTTGATGGCCGTACGGAAGGAGACCGCCTCGGCGGCGATCGCGAAGACCAGCACGCCGACCGGCCAGTACCAACTGTCCAGTTCGTGCGGGTGCTTGATCTTCTCGTATCCCTCGTAGAGGGCGAAGACGCCGCCGATGGTGAACAGGACGATGGAGACCAGGAACCCGTAGATGTAGCGCTCGCGGCCGTAGCCGAAGGGGTGCTCCTCGTTCGCCGCCTTCTTGGCCTTCTTGCCGCCGAGCAGCAGCAGCGCCTGGTTTCCGGAGTCGGCTACCGAGTGCACGCTCTCCGCGAGCATGGAGGACGAGCCGCTGAATACGAAGGCGACGAACTTGCCTGCGGCGATGGCCAAGTTCGCGCCCAGCGCGGCGATGATCGCCTTCGAACCGCCTGATGCACTCATACGAGTCGCTCGTCCCTCTCTCGGTGATACGTGTGGATCCGCGCTGTCCCCGGTCCGTACGGGCCCCTGCCGGCCCGGACTTCCCCGCCTCTCGCGGGGCTCGGTCAGACGGCCACTGTGGCCCGGAAGAGCGTACCGTCACCGGTCGCCTCGACCCGCTCCCCGGCCGGTACGTAGGCGGATTGCCCGCGTTCCAGGGGCAGTTGGGCGTCCTCTCCGCCGCCTCCGTTCACTACTTTCCGTATCCGCACCTGACCGTCGGTGCACAGCAGGATCTGCGGTGTACGGGCGTCGAGCGGCGTCGCAGGGGCGCCCGGGGCGACCGTGCAGCGGGAGAGGCGGAATTCGTCGACGGGGACCTCGTAGCGCTCCTCACCGCCCGGACCTGCTTCCGGGCGCAGCACGGCGGGTGCTCCGGGCTCGAAGCGGACGATACGCAGCAGTTCGGGTACGTCGACGTGCTTCGGGGTGAGGCCGCAGCGGAGCACATTGTCGGAGTTCGCCATGATCTCCACGCCGAGGCCGCTCAGATAGGCGTGCGGGACGCCCGCGCCGAGATACAGGGCCTCCCCCGGGCTGAGGCGTACATGGTTGAGGAGCATGGCGGCGAGCACGCCCGGGTCGCCCGGGTAGTGGCGGGCGAGAGAGGCGCAGAGGGCGTAAGCGCGGGCGTGTGTCCCGGGGGCTGCGATGCCAGGTTCGGAGGCGGTCTCGGCGGCGGTCTGGTCAGCGGTCTCGGCTGCGGTCTCGGCGGCGGGGTGCCCGGTCGAGAGCCGCTCCGCCGCCCGTGCCGCCTCCTGGACCGTCGCGGCGATCTCTTCCCGGCCGGCGGTGAGCACCGCGGTCAGCACCTCGCGCAGGGCGTCGCTCGCGGGGCTCGCCCGCAGGATGTCGACATACGGCTTGACCGCGTCGACGTCCAGCCCTGCCAGCAGATCCGCCGCCTCGGGCGCCCGGCGGAAGCCGCACAGGCCGTCGAAGTCCGTGAGCGCGCAGATGAGTTCGGGTTTGTGGCTGGCGTCCTTGTAGTTGCGCTCGGGCGCGTCCAGGGGGACGCCGCGTGCCTCCTCGTCCGCGTAACCCTCGCGTGCCTGCTGAGGGTCGGGGTGCACCTGAAGCGAGAGCGGCGAGGCGGCCGCGAGGATCTTCAGCAGGAACGGCAGCCGAGGCCCGAAGGCCCGGACGGCCTCCGGCCCCAGCTCCCCTTCCGGATCTGCCTCGATGACCTCCGTCAGCGTCGTCTCGCGGCCGTCGCGTACGACGGCGGACGGTGCGCCCGGGTGCGCTCCCATCCACAGCTCGGCCTGGGGTTCGCCGGTGGGCGGCGTACCGAGGAGTTCGGGGATGGCCGTGGTGGAGCCCCATGCGTAGGGCCTGACGGTGTTGGTGAGGCGGTCCATGCGGTGGCGCTTCGCTTCCTTGGGCTGCTGCGGCGGTTACGGGGCCGATGATGTGCCGGTGCCGGCCAGCACGAGGTAAACGGCGGCGAAATCCACGGTGGCGATCAGTTCGGCGGCGGCTTCGAGGGGGGTGCTGCCTTCGGCTGGTTCGAGTTCGCTGAGCGGTACGTCGTGTGCGTAGGCGATGTCGCGGGCTCCGACGACGGCGGACTCGGCGGACGGCGACCGGTCACGCAGCAGGAGGACGCGGGCGCGCAGCGGCTCCGGTTCCTCGACGCGGTCGCGGAAGAAGTCGTCCTCCCCCGCGGCCTGGGCGAGGGCGCCGGACAGCAGCGCACCGTGCGCCGCCATCGCCTCGGGAAGGGCGGCGGCGAGGGCGGGCAGCCCGGGGAGGCCGGTGAGGGTGGAGGTCATGTGACGTGCGACGGCGCCCGCCACTTCGCCCTCGCTCCACAACAGCGGGAGGCTGTCGGAGAGTTCGGCCGCGAGGGACTTCGCGGGGTTGGAGTAGGCGGCGACGGCGGGGCCGCAGCGCTCGGCGACCTCGTCGAGCCGGTCGGCCAGCGACTCCAGTGCGGAATCGGTGGCGTCGAGGAGGCCGAGGCGGGCGGAGAGAACGAGGAGGGGCGTCAGCAGCGGCCACAGCAGCCCGGGGGCGGCGGTCATCGTGCGCGGTTCGACGGGCCGGGGGTGCGGCGGCCCGCCGCCGTCGGGGCCTGCGGGAGCGCCGGAACTGGCGGGGCTGGCGGAGCTGCCGGGGGCTTCAAGGCCGCGGGTGGGTGCGCCGGGCGCGCCGGTCGCCTCCGGTGGGCCGCTCCAAGTCGCAGGCAGGTCGGCGCTCAGCGGCACCGCCAGCCCATGGGTCTCCTTTGTCAGCTCCGCGGCGGGCACTCCCGCCGGGCAGAGGGTCACGACGGTGCATCCGCGCCGGTACGCCTGCTCGATCAGTGCCGTCAGCCCGGCCTCGCTCCCGTCGGGAGTCGTCACGAGCAGCAGGTCGAGGGAGCCGGCCCAGCCGGGAAGCGCCCAGCGAAGCGCGCCCGGTGCGGCGAGCGCGCCGGTGGGCCGCAGCAGTGTGACCGGGACGGCGTCGGTGCCGAGTGCCGCGAGCAGATCGGCGGCGCAGCCGGGCGCCGGACCGGGACCGGCGACGAACACCGCCCGCGGTCTGCCGTCGGGACGCAGTCCGGCGAGGCCGGTCTCGCTCGCGCCGCGCACGGCCGTGCGTACATGGGCGCCCGCCTGGGCCGTGCCGCGCAGCAGCCCGCCGGTGTCCGCGCGGGCGAGGGCGTCTGGAGAGTCGAGGAGTGACTCGTCGAGCATCTTCCGGAGCCTCCGATCGGCCGCGGGACGGCGGGCAGCCCGCGCCGCGTGACGTGAGTGAGGGGCGTATTGCCGGGTGGGGCGGCCGGGGGCCGGGCCCGTCGCGTCAGCCGGGGCGCCGGGCCTCGTCGACGAGGAGGACGGGGATCCCGTCACGCACCGGGTACGCGAGGCCGCACTCGGCGCCGCCCGTGCACACCAGCTCCTCCGGGTCTCCTGCCTCCTCACGGAGCGGCGCATGGCACGCCGGGCAGGCGAGGATCTCCAGAAGACCGGCTTCGAGCGGCATGACTTCGTCCCTTCGCGGGCGGGGGCGGCTGGCGGCCAGGGTACCGCCGGGGGCGCGGACCGTGCCGTGCGGGCGGGCGGCCTGTGGATAACCACGACGGCGCGAGGGCGGGGGCGCGGCGGAGGGGCGCGGAGTGCGGCCGGTGAGTCACGCTCACCGGCCGCCGCTCACCGCCCGGCCGTCACCAGCGCGCCCCGCCCCCGGCCCCCGGGCTCAAGTCCCCGCTCACGCCCTTACGATCGCGAGCACCTCGTCCCGTACCGCATCCGCCGTCTCCCGGTCCCTTGCCTCCACGTTGAGCCGCAGCAGCGGCTCGGTGTTGGAGGCCCGCAGGTTGAACCACCAGTCGGCGGCCGTGACCGTCAGCCCGTCCAGCTCGTCCAGCTCGACGCCCTCCCGGTCCTGGTAGGCGGCCTTGACGGCGGCGGCGCGCCCCGCCTGGTCGTCGACCCTGCTGTTGATCTCGCCGGAGGCCGCGTACCGGTCGTACTCCGCTACGAGTTGCGACAGGGTCCCCTGCTGACCGCCCAGCGCTGCGAGCACGTGGAGGGCGGCGAGCATGCCCGTGTCGGCGTTCCAGAAGTCGCGGAAGTAGTAGTGCGCGGAGTGCTCGCCGCCGAAGATCGCGCCCGTGCGGGCCATTTCGGCCTTGATGAAGGAGTGGCCCACGCGTGTGCGCAGCGGCGTGCCGCCCGATTCCCGTACGACCTCGGGCACGGACCACGACGTGATCAGGTTGTGGATGACGGTGGAGCCGGGCGACTTGGCCAGTTCGCGTGCGGCGACGAGCGCGGTGACCGCGGACGGCGGTACGGGATCGCCCTTCTCGTCCACCACGAAGCAGCGGTCGGCGTCGCCGTCGAAGGCGAGGCCGATGTCCGCGCCGGTCTCCCGCACACGCTGCTGGAGGTCGACGATGTTCTTCGGATCGAGCGGATTGGCCTCGTGGTTGGGGAACGTGCCGTCCAACTCGAAGTACATGGCGTCCAGTCGGAGCGGCAGTCCCTCGAAGACGGTCGGGACGGTGTGCCCGCCCATGCCGTTGCCCGCGTCGACGACGACGGACAGCGGACGGATCGAGGTGAGGTCCACGAGCGTGCGCAGGTGCTCCGCGTAGTCGGAGAGCACGTCGCGCTCGCCGATCGCCCCTTCCGCGACGCCCTCCTGGCGCTGCGGCGGGCCCGACTCGGCCCATTCCTCGACGAGTTGGCGGATGTCCGCGAGTCCGCTGTCCTGGCCGACGGGCTGTGCGCCCGAGCGGCACATCTTGATGCCGTTGTAGCGGGCGGGGTTGTGGCTCGCGGTGAACATCGCGCCAGGCAGGCCGAGTTGGCCGCTGGCGAAGTAGAGCTGGTCGGTCGAGCACAGGCCGATCTCGGTGACGTCGGCGCCCTGGCCGGCCGCGCCGCGTCCGAACGCCCGTGACAGGCCCGGCGACGACGGCCTCATATCGTGCCCGACGACGATCGCCGACGCGTCCGTCACCCGTACGAAAGCGGCTCCGAACAGTTCGGCCAGCGGCTCGTCCCACTCGTCCGGCACGACGCCGCGCACGTCGTACGCCTTCACGATCTCCGACAGATCAGCCACGGGGCAGCCCTCTCCTGGGTCCTCGGGTTCTGGGATTCTCGGTTGTCGGCGGCCGGTCGTCCGGTACTCGCTCATACGTGGTCCGGCAGCTCACCGGGGCACAAATCTACCGGGCGCGAAGTCGATCTCCGTTGTGCGCAGGGCCAGTCGGGCCGGTGTCGCCTACTGCTGCTCCGGCGACCTCAGCACACGGAGATGGCCGCGCCGAGCGACCTCCATCGGGTCGGAGTCGCGTCCTTCCGGTCCGCCTACGGCGTCCGAGGGCGCCGCCGCCGAAGGGTCGCGCCGTGGTGTACGGGCCGCCTCACGAACGGCGTTGGCGAGCGCTTCGAGATCGTCGCCGCTCGGCCGGGCGGGGCCGGGGTCCACCGCGAGTCGTACGACCTCCCAGCCGCGGGGGGCCGTCAGGCGCTCGGAATGCTCCGAACACAGGTCGTAGCAGTGCGGTTCGGCGTATGTGGCGAGCGGACCGAGCACCGCGGTGGAGTCCGCGTAGACGTACGTCAGCGTCGCGACGGCGGGACGGCCGCAGGCGGTTCGCGAACAGCGACGTACAGGGCTCACGACGATGGACCGTACCGCACTCTTGAGCGGCCTGCGACGACTCTCCTTGACGTCACTCGGTCGTGTCGTCCCGGTTCGCCTGAAACACCTGATCTGCGGGAAGTCCTGAGCGCCGACACCCTTGCGCCCAGGGCGAGTCGGGGATCTGGCGCGAAGTGGTCGTGAGCTGTCCTGAAGGGTGCGCCGGATGCGAGATCACCGGTCGCGTCGAGCACAGGAATCGCCGTGAAAGGTCATGACACCGGTCACCTTCCGACACGGCCGGTAATGGTCCGGCGATCGGGGTTCGCGGGCGTACGGCCGCTAGTCTCATCACGATGAACAGCCCTGCGACGCCCGGCGGGCCGGGCCGGAACGACCGGGAAGACGGGGACCACCGCGACGACGGTGACCGCCCGGATCACCGGGACCACCCGGACCACCCGGACCGGGGGGCACACCGAGACCGGGGGGAACACAGGGAACTCCGGGACGAGGACGGCGAGATGGGGGCCGACGGCCCCGGGCCGCGCAGACGCGATCGTCATGGCCGCGGCATGCGCGGGCCCGTCGCGCCGCCCCAAGTGCCCCTGGCCGTAAGCCGTTCGGAGGCCTTCGACGATCTGGTCCGCGACTCGGTCAGCAGGCTGGAGCGGCGCTGGCCCCAACTGACCAGCGTGGAGTTCGCCGTTCAGGAGGTGCCGCGCGGGGACGACGGCGAGGCGGAGGAACAGACCGAGGCCGTACCGCTGGGCAGGGTCGCCGAGTCCAAGGGCGGACGGCCGGACCGGATCGTGGTCTACCGGCGCCCGGTGGAGATCCGTACGCGCAACCGCGACGAGCGGGCGCTGCTCGTGCACGAGGTCGTCGTCGAGCAGGTGGCCGAACTGCTGGGCCTCTCACCGGAGTCGGTCGATCCGCGCTACGGGCAGGATTAGGCGCACGGCCAGGGCGGGTCAGACGGATTGGGCCCACCGGGCGGGCGTGCAGGGGCAGTTGGGCGGCCGTCGGCCGGGGTGCGTTCCGCGCGGTACGCGGCCGGAACGGCGTTACATGGCGTGGAGGGGCCGGGCGTGGCGGGTCCGGGCGTGGAGGGTCCGGGCGCGAATGCAATCGGGTCGGGCCGGGCTGAGCTGGGCTGCGCCGCGCCGGGCTGAGCGCCACCGGGTCAGGTCGGCCGGGTGTCCCTCGGGGACGCGCCGCCGCACGACGGGCTACGGGCCCGCTCTCCCCCGCCGGAACCCGACCGGCCTCATATTCCTTGACGCGTATATACGCGAGGAGGCATATTGTCTTCCGTGACGGATGCCACGTGGACGGCGCTGGCCGACCCCCATCGGCGGGCGATGCTCGATGTGCTGCGCGAACGCGCGTGTGCCGTGGGCGAACTCGTCGAGGAACTCGGTTACACGCAGCCGACGACCTCCAAGCATCTGCGGGTGCTGCGCGAGGCGCGGCTGGTGAAGGTCCGTACGCACGCACAGCGGCGGATCTACTCGGTCGACCTGGAGCGGATGGCCGAACTCGACGCGTGGCTGGCCCCGTTCCGGCAGTTGTGGAACGAACGGCTCGACGCGCTCGGCAGACATCTCGACGTCGCCGAGTCCGGCGAGCAGCAGGACGACGCCCGCGAACGGGGTCGTTGACGAGCGCGGACCGCGGCCGGGGCGGAACGGAAAGCGGCAGAGCGGAAGAGCGCGAGAGCGCGCAGCGCGGAAACGGAAACGACCCAACGGAAACGGCCGACGGCCCAACGGCACGACAGCCCAACAGCCCGGCGCACAAGGGCAGAACGGAAGAGCGGATCATGGACCGTGGAACCTACATCGAGCACAACGGCCGCCCGGCAGTGCGCTTCCAGCGCACGTACCCCTTCCCCGTCGAAAGGCTGTGGGCCGCGGTCACCGAATCCGAGGAGCTGGCGCACTGGTTCCCCAGCGCCGTACGCATGGACACGCACGCGGGCGGCACGATCGAGTTCTCCGGCGATCCGAACGTCGAGCACAGTTCGGGCACCGTACTGGTCTACGAGCCGCCGCGGCGCCTCGCCTACACATGGGGCGGCGACGAGCTGCACTTCGAGATCGACCCCGCAGACGGCGGCTGCACGCTCACGCTGATCAACGTGCTGGAGGCGAACACCGCAGCTCGCAACGCCGCCGGATGGACCGTATGCCTGGCCGAACTCGGCAAGCATCTCGAGGGCGTCACCGCCGAGGGCCCCACAGCGAATCCGCCGGTCCATTCCGCCCCGTCTACGACGAGTACGTCGCCTCGGGCATGCCCTCGGGCGCACCGGTCCCCGGGATGTCCGACGAAGGCCCCTGAGACTCCCGCACGAAGACCCCCGAGGTTCCTGCACGAAAGGCTCCGCACGATCCGTACGAAGGGTCCACGGGCAATCCGTACGAAGGGTCCACGGGCAAGGGGTCCCGTACGAGATGTCCCTCAACGAGGGTCCGCGGACGGAGACTTCGGGAGACTTCGGGTCAGGTGCACCGAGGAGCCCCGATCACGAGTACGCGGGCAACCGGGAAGGGCCGCCCGACCGGGCCCGACCGGCGGGCCCCGAAGCTCAGTTGCCGTCGCCGTCCGTCAGCACCGAGAGGTTCTGGCCGGAGTGCGGAACCAGCACCTTGCCCCTGTCGTCCGGCAGCGTCTGCACGGTGAACGCGGGCAGCTTGCCCTTCCTCTGCTCCAGCATCCTCGACGCGTACAACTGCCCGCCGGAGAGCCGGTCCACGGTCACCGCGAAGCTGCCGTCGACCCCCTGGGGCGGGGGCGGGGCAAGGGACTTGGTCGTCTTGCCCTTCACCGTGTACGTACGGCTGACCGGCTTGCCGCCCTTGCTGCCCGCCGACGAAGTCACCCGCACCTTCACCGACTTGCCGGGTGCGGTGAGCGACAGCCGGGAGCCCTTCTCCCGGTTGTCGGCGGCCGTGGCACGGTCCGCGAGGGGCGCGGTCGCGGGGATGAACGCCGTCTCCTGCTTCGAGCCCTTCCCCCGTGTCACTCGCAGCGCCGCCACCACAGGAGTCGCGTCGCTGCCGCCCTCCGTGGGCGTGAGCAGGAGCGAACCCGCCTCGCCCTTCGTGAGGTCCTTGAGGTCGACCGCGGTGGTCATGCCCGCGCGTGCGTGCAGCGTCTCGTGACCGGCCGGGGCGATCTGCCCGGATGAGGTGGCGAGACGCAGCTTGAGGTCCGCGTCGTTCTCGCCCGGTGCCAGTACGACCAGGCGTACGGCCGTGGCGTCGCCGGGGATGCCCGGCAGCACCGCGTCCGGGGACGGGTCGGTGACCGACGGCACCCAGTCGCCGCCGATCTTCTCGTCGACGGCCTGCACTTGGGCGCCCACACGTCCGGCACGTGCCACCACGTGCACGCCGAGGTTGATCGCCGGTTCGGGCGTCAGCGTGGAGAGCAGCACGGGCACCGTGGAGCGCGGCGGCACGGTGATTCCCTCACCGGCCTCGGAAGCGATGCGTCCCTTCTTGCCGTACAGGTTCACGTCGACGACGGCGCTGGAGTCGTCCGGGTTGGTGAGATGGACGTAGTCCTGCCGCTGCTTGTCGGTGCTCGCGCCCGGGAACCAGAAGTCGGTGTCCGGTACGGAGCATGCCGTGCCCTGGATTCCGCGCCCGGCGCCGACCGCGACGGCGGTCGTCTGCTGGACGGTCCACCCCGGAGCGACCCGGCCGTCGGCGGAGCCGAAGTAGGCCGAGGAGTCGGAGGCTCCGGCATCGGCCGTGACGGGCTTGCCCGGTGTGCTCAGCGGCAGGAACGGCTTGGGCTCGGGCTTCTTCTCCCCTGCCCTGTTGCGCTCGCGCTTGCCGCCCTTGTCCTTGTCGCCCTTGTCGCCCTTGTCGTCCTTGCCCTTGCCGCCGTCGCCGCCCGAGCCGTCGTCCGCCTTCTCCGCCGCGTACAGCTCGGCCTTCCCCTTGCCCTTGCCGCCCTCGGGCGCGAAGGCCGTGTACCGGGTCTCGGCCACATCGGAGACGCTGGGCTGCGGGCAGACCAGCGTGGAGCGCTCGACCGGCCTGCGCCCGGCCGCCGCCCCGCCGTTCTCCTCGCCGCCGGGGGCCGCGAGCGCCGAGACACCGGTCACGGCGGCGAGCGCCGCGACCGCGCCGATGAGGGTCGTGCTGGTGCGGTTCACTGCTGATCGCTCCTGTTGCCGTACCGCGGGTCGTAGCCGTACGGGTCGGTCTGCCCTTCGTAAGCGTCGTACTGGCGCGAGTCGAACTGCCGCGTCGCGTAGCCGTCGTCGTACTGCTGCCCGTAGCCCTCGTCGTAGGTCCCGCCGTCGCCGTACGGGCGCTGACGCGGCTCCGACGGGGCCGTGTCGTACGACGGTTCGTACGAGGGCGACTCGTAAGCGGACGATTCATACGAGGACGATTCATACGAGGAAGCGCCGGACGCGCCGTACCGCGAGTCATAGCCGGAGGACCCGTAGGCGGAGGGCTCGTAGCCCGAAGCGGGCTCGAACTCCCGGCCGTCGCGCGGCTGTTCATACGGCGACTGTGCGGGCACCTCCGCGCCGCGCGGGTCGGCGTCCGGCACGCCGTCCGCGTCCGAGTCCGAGTCGTCCCGGCCCTCGGCGGCACGTGCCGCCTCGGCCGCCGCCAGCCTGCGTGCCCGCCGGCCGCCCTCCGCGCCCGGGGCGGGCACCGCTGCCGCCGTCTCCGGAAGGTCGTCGTCCACCTGCCGGCGCCTGCCGGGCAGCGCGAGTACGACCACGACCAGCGCCAGGAAGCCCTGCAACCACACCCAGGCGGTGTGTGCGGCGCTCGTCTCGTGCGTGACGTCCAACTGCCCGCCGCCCGCAGGCAGTTCGAAGCCCTGCGCCCAGCCGTCGAGGGTGACGGGATCGAGCGGCCGTCCGTTCAGCGTGGCCTGCCAGCCGGGGTCGGCGGCGTCGGCGATGCGCAGCACGCGCCCCGCGTCGCCGGGCCTCAGCTCCGTATGGACCTCCAGCGGCCCGGCGGGCACGGGGACCGGGTCCGCCTTCTCCCCCGCCGCGCCTCCTGCCCGGCCCGAGCCCGAACCGGCGCCCGCGGGCAGCACGCTGACCCTGGAGACCTGGCGGTCGACCCGCCACAGTGCGCTTCCGTCCTCCTGGCTGCGCCGTGTGAGGCCGGGCGTCGCGTCGAGTACGCGGCTCATCTGGCGGGGCGCGTCGTCCTTCACGAGTACGTAGCGCACCGCGTAGCCGCCGAGCTGTTCGGTCTGGTCGGCGCCGGAACCGGCGACGAGGTTGGCGACCACCCGTCCCAGCCGGGCGTCGTCGCCGCCCGCCACGGCCAGATCGCCGTCGCCGAGCCTCGCGCCGGAGCCGCGCACGATCGAGTACGAGACGTTCGCCGGTGCGCTGGAGGCGTCGTCCGCCTCACCGGAGAGCACCAGCGTGCGTGCCTGGTCGCTGGTACGGCTCTCCTCCGCGACGAACGCGGGGACCTGCACCGGGTCGCGCCGGGACAGCGGCCCGTCGGCGCCTCCCACCATCCAGCCGACGGCGGCCACGAGCGGCGCGGCCACCGCCGCCGCGGCGACCAGTGCCGCAGCGGGCTGCTTCCAGCCGAAGTTCTGCTCCGCGACCCGCTCCTTGGCGCCCTCCGCTCCCACCACGGCTGCGCACAGCAGCGCCAGCCCGTAGACGAGCGTGGCGGGACCGGCCCACGCGACGCTGTTGGAGATCCCCGCATACAGCAGCCCCACCAGGGCCACGACCCATGCGGCACGGATCGTCGACTGCCGCTCGTCGCGCAGCAGTGCGGCCAGCGCCGCCAGCACCACGCCCACCAGCAGCAGCCCGCCCGCGGCACCGGGACCGCCGGGCGTCAGCGTCAGCAGTCCGAGTGCGTCGCCGGACCCCGCCCCGTACTGGAGCCCCGCCTCGCGGAAGAGCGACGCCGGGTCCGTCAGCAGCGAAAGCGACCAGGGGGCCAGCAGCACCATCGGCGTCAGCAGCGCGATGCCGTTGCGCACGGCAATGCCCCGCACCGGCCCGTCGGCCGACTGCTCCGGGCCGTCGACCAGGTCCAGGCGCCTCAGTACGAGCAGCACCGCGGCGAGCGTCACCGCAATCAGCCACACCAGCGGCGTGAAGGCACTCGTCAAGGTCAGCAGCAGCGCATAGCCCCACACGGCGCGCCACCCCGGCCTGCCGCGCAGCCCGCTCACGGCGACGGCGGAACGCGCCAGCAGCGGCAGCGTCACCGCGAGCACGGCGGTGCCGATGCGCCCGCCCGCGAGGGCTCCCGTAGCGGCCGGGAGGAAGGCGTAGGCGACGCTCCCCCACGCACGCAGCAGACGGGACTCCACCAGCGGCCTCGAAGTGAAGTACGCGGTGAAACCGGCCAGCGGCACCGAGCAGACCAGCAGCAGCGTCAGCGCGAAGCCGGTGCTGCCGAAGAAAACGGTGGCGACCATGGCGACGATCGCGAGGTAGGGCGGCGCCGTCTGCGTGCCGCCGACGCCGACCGGATGCCAGCCGTCGACGTAGCGGCCCCACAGGTCGGAGACCTCCGCGGGCGCCGGCAGCAGCGCGCCCCCGGCGAGAGCGCCGCCGCCCAGCAGTTCACGGCAGGCGATCAGGGAGACCACGAGCAGCACGGCGAAGAGCACCGGGCCGGGCTTGCGGGCGATCTGCTTCAGCCGCGCGAACTGCTCGACCTCCAGAAAGTCCGCGTCGTCGTCGCCGGGACCGGACTCCACCGCGCCGTGCCGCCCGCCCGAGGACATGTCGGGCTCGGCACGTCCGCCGAAGTTGCTCGCGACCTGCTCGGCGGTGGCCCGTACGGTCGCTCCGGGCGGCGGGAAGAGATGCCGCAGCTCGCTGTAGGGGACGGCCGGTCTGCCGCGCCTGCGGCGCGCGCCGATGATCCGCCCCGGGCGCAGCAACGTCCCGGTGAGTCCGCGCACTTCGTCGAGCGCCCGCCCGGGAACCTTCCCCACCAGATAGGCGAGGGTGCGCAGCATCGTGCCGAGCACGAGCCGCAGCATCACCCAGAAGAGCTTCGAACCGGGCACGTTGGCGAGCAGCGTGTAGACGGCTCCGGCCTTGTCGACCCGGTGCGGGCTGGCGCCGCCGCGTGCGCCTCGGCCGACGCAGTCGACGGGGCGCCGCTCACGCGCTGCCGCCTCCGCGTGCCGTACCACGGCGTCGGGGACGATCAGCACCTTGTGCCCGGCGGAGTGCGCACGCCAGCACAGGTCGACGTCGTCACGCATCAGCGGCAAGTGCCGGTCGAAGCCGCCGAGTTCCTCGAAGACGTCCCGCCTCACGAGCATCCCGGCGCTGGATACCGACAGCACCGCACGCACCTGGTCGTGCTGCCCCTGGTCCTGCTCGCGGCGCTCCACACCGGTCCAGCGGCGCCCGCTGTTGGCGATGGTGACACCGGCTTCGAGCAACTGCCTGCGGTCGTACCAGCTACGCAGCTTGGGTCCGACGAGGGTGGCCTCGGGGTCGGCGTCGACGATCCTCAACAGGCGGGCCAGCGCGTCCGGTTCGGGAGCGCAGTCGTCGTGCAGCAGCCACAGCCACTGCACGGGCTCGCCGTGCGGCAGCTCGGGCATGTCGTAGGCGTCGTCGCGCCAGGTGCGGTTGACGGGGTCCCAGCCGCTGGGGCGCTTGAGATACGGCAGATCGTCCGGCGTCGGTACGCGGGCGGTGCGTGCCGCCTCGTCGACGGCGGCGCCGAAGCCCGTACGTCGCGCCATGTGCAGCACGCGGTCGGGCCCGAGGGATTCGGTCAGCAACTGGGCCGACTCGTCGGCGCTTCCGGTGTCGGCCGCGATGACGTCCTGCACAGGCCGTTCCTGGGAGAGCAGACCCGACAGCGCCTCGGGCAGCCACCTCGCGCCGTCGTGGGAGACGAGCACGGCGGTGACGACGTGCCGAGGGAACTCAGGTGTGGCCGCCTCGTACTGGGCAGCCGTATGGCTGTGCACGGACATCGAGGTGCGGGCCCCTCCCGGGGGTGCGGGGGCGATCCCCCGAAGACGCTGCGACGGACTTCACGGCGCACCGCCCCGCTGAGGGGCCGTGCACCTAGGACGGGCCACACACTAACGGCTCAGTGCTCAGTGCCCATCCGGTCCTGCAACCTGTCGTACAACCGGGGGGACTTCTCGTCCGCGGCTGCGCCGTTATCGGCGCCGGTGACCGTGTCCACGGTCACGTGACGGCGGCTGTCCGCTGCCGCCTTCGTCGTCGCGGGCGGCACCGCGGTCGGTGTCGCCTTCGGGTGTCGCCGCCCTGGGATCTTCCGCGTCGCCCGAGACAGCGGTCCGTGCATGTACCGGCATCCGCCGCACGGGAGTTGATCAGACAGCGGCCTTCTTCAGCCGGCGCCGCTCACGCTCGGACAGGCCGCCCCAGATTCCGAAGCGCTCGTCGTTCGCCAGCGCGTATTCGAGGCACTCGGATCGCACTTCGCAGGCGAGGCAGACCTTCTTGGCCTCCCTTGTGGAGCCGCCTTTCTCGGGGAAGAACGATTCGGGGTCGGTCTGGGCGCACAACGCGCGTTCCTGCCAGCCGAGCTCCTCGTCTACTTCTTCGACCAGCACTTCCTGGAACAGCTCGGTCATGTGCGCCCCTCGTCCGTCTTTGCGTCCCCGTGATGCCGTCGTTATCGATCGCGGCTGAACGACACGTGTGAAATTACAAGTGTGCCGATCCGCACCAGTCAAGCCGAGATCTGCTACTGGGTCCGTTATTCACTCTGCGGAACCAAGGGGAACTTGAAAGTGTTGATATCACCCGGAACCGCACCATATAGCCTCCCCGCGCAGCGTCCGGAACCGCGAGGTTCCGAGTTCGCACCGCATTCGCGGGAGCCGGCGGCGGAGCGGCCCGTACATCCGTGATCACTGCTGGATCACGGATGTACAACGACGTTCATGTGCGCGGGTGTTGCGCCACGTGTCCGGGATCGGCGGGGCACAAACCTTTCGGCGTGAACGGCTACCGGAAGGGATGAAGCGTCGATCACAAACACGACGGCTGAGTTGACAGCCCCCTGGGCAAGTCGGTCTCCTTGACCGCATGCCAGTGACTCCCGAGCCCTTCACGGCCGCCGCCATGCGGCCTCTTCGCGCTGCTCGCGTCGCCACGGGTCACTGTCGCTGTCTCTGTCGCTGTTGTTGAGCGATCCCCTCAGGCCCGTCGCGGGCCCGCCGCCGTACGGCACCGCCACCGGCGGCTCCGTGGGCGGCTTCTCCGATCGCCACGCCTGATCCGCCTCGACGGCCGGTCCGTTCGTCGCGACCCGGTCATTCGCCGCGGACGGACATCCAGGCGGACATCGCAGGCGGACATCGCGGCCGGTGCGGCCGAGCGCCTCGCCGCTGACCGACGGCCCGCCCCTCCTCGTAACAGGTTCCTCGTAACCGGCCCGGCCGCCTTCCGGGTCTCCCTACAGCGCGAAAGATCATCACCGACGTGACCAGCAGCGACATTCAGATCGCGGGCGACCCGCTCGCACTGCCCCATCTCATGCCCCCCGCCCCCGCGCATCCGTCCACCGTGGCCGGCTTCGCCGGGCTGGCCCGTACGATCGCCGCCGACCGCTCCGGCTGGGAGCCGCTGGTGCGCTACGACCCGGTCAGCCGCTGGTACCACCGGCTGCGCACCGGGCCCGGATACGAGGTGTGGCTGCTGAGCTGGCTGCCCGGACAGGGCAGCGGACGCCACCATCACGGGCCGTCCTCCGGTGTGTTCACGGTGCTGGAGGGCGAGTTGACCGAGCACTCGCGCGGGGAGAGCCGCACGCTCGGTTCCGACGCGTTGCGTACGTTCGCGCCCGGATATGTGCACGAGGTCGTCAACGACGGTCTCTTCCCCATCGTCAGTCTGCACATCTACTTCCCAGGGTTGACCGAGATGCCGATGGACGAGCCGTCGGCCGTGGTCGGCGCGTGCACCGCGGCGCCGGAGACGCTCACCGCCGGGTGAACAGCGGCTGAACAAGGCGCTCGGGCATCGCCGGGCGGGGTGACCGCCCTGCTGTTCGAAGGCCGTCTGCTGACACACTGGTCCGCATGGAGCGGATCGTGGTTCTGGCCGGGGGCATCGGTGGTGCCCGCTTCCTGCGCGGGCTGAAGGCGGCGGTGCCCGACGCGGACGTCACCGTCGTCGGCAACACCGGCGACGACATCCATCTCTTCGGGCTGAAGGTCTGCCCCGACCTGGACACCGTGATGTACACGCTCGGCGGCGGCATCAACGAGGAGCAGGGCTGGGGACGCGCCGACGAATCCTTCACCGTGAAGGAGGAGTTGGCGGCGTACGGCGTCGGCCCCGAGTGGTTCGGACTCGGCGACCGCGACTTCGCGACCCATATCGTCCGTACGCAGATGATGAGCGCGGGCTATCCGCTCAGCGCGGTCACCGAGGCGCTGTGCGCGCGCTGGCAGCCGGGAGTGCGGCTGCTGCCCATGACGGACGACCGGGTCGAGACGCATGTGCTGATCGACACCGCGGAGTTGGACGAGAGTCCGGGCAACGGCGCCGGTGGCGGCTCCGGCCACGGTCCCGGCGGCGGTCCCGGCGGCGACAGGCGCAAGGCCGTGCACTTCCAGGAGTACTGGGTGCGGCTGCGTGCCTCCGTCGAGGCGCACGCGGTGGTGCCGGTGGGTGCCGAGAGCGCCAAGCCCGCGCCGGGCGTGCTCGACGCCATCGCGGACGCGGACGTCATCCTCTTCCCGCCCTCCAACCCCGTGGTCAGCGTGGGCACGATCCTGGCCGTACCGGGGATCAGGGAGGCCATCGCCGACGCCGGGGTGCCGGTCGTAGGACTGTCGCCGATCGTCGGGGACGCACCGGTGCACGGCATGGCGGACAAGGTGCTCTCGGCGATCGGCGTCGAGTCCACGGCGGCGGCGGTCGCACAGCACTACGGCAGCGGGCTGCTGGACGGCTGGCTCGTCGACACGGTCGACGCGGGCTCGGCCCAGGCCGTTGAGGACGCCGGAATCCGTTGCCGCGCCGTCCCGTTGATGATGAACGGCACGGAGGCCACGGCCCAGATGGCGCGGGAAGCGCTGGCACTGGCGGAAGAGGTGGGCGCATGACGGCGCACGGCGGCGCGGACGGCGGCAGAGAGCGGACCGGTTCCGCTTCCGCGCCCGCGTACCGGGTGTGGGCACTGCCCGGGATTCCCGAAGTGCGCCCCGGCGACGACCTGGTGAAGCTCATCGTCGACGCGGTGATCAGCACGGCGGCGGGCACGGGCACCGGCGCGGCCACGGCCGTACCGGCGAACGGCGCGGCGCTCGCGGCGAGTTCAGAGAACGGCGATCCGCCCGCCGGGCTCGCCGACGGCGACGTACTGATCGTCACGTCGAAGATCGTGAGCAAGGCCGAGGGGCGCATCGTCCGCGCCGACGACCGCGAGGCGGCCATCGAGGCGGAGACCGTGCGCGTGGTCGCGCGCAGGGGTCCCGCACGGATCGTGGAGAGCCGGCACGGATTCGTCATGGCCGCGGCGGGTGTGGACGCCTCCAACACCCCTAAGGGCACCGTGCTGTTGCTCCCGGAGGATCCCGACGCCTCGGCCCGGCGCATCCGCGAGGGAGTACGCGACGCGCTCGGCGCCGACGTCGGCGTCGTCGTCACCGACACCTTCGGACGGCCGTGGCGCGAGGGGCAGACGGATGTGGCGATCGGCGCCGCGGGCGTACGCGTGCTGGAGGATCTGCGCGGCGGTGTCGACACGTTCGGCAATCCGCTGGGTGTGACCGTGACCGCCGTGGGGGACGAACTGGCCGCCGCGGGCGAGTTGGTGAAGGGCAAGGCGGACGGATTCCCCGTCGCGGTCGTACGCGGGCTGCCGCGCCATGTGCTGGACCACGCTGCCGTCGGTCGCGGCGCCGACGACCACGGCGGCGATCCGCGCGGGTCCGGCCCCCTGCCGGCCGGCAGCGCGAGGGCGCTCGTGCGCGACGCCGCGCACGACATGTTCCGGCTGGGCACCTCCGAGGCCGTGAGGGAAGCGCTCGGACTGCGGCGTACCGTCCGCGAGTTCACATCCGACCCGGTGGACGGCGGTGCGGTCCGCCGCGCCGTCGAGGCGGCCGTGACGGCGCCCGCACCGCATCACACGACGCCGTGGCGCTTCGTACTGCTGGAGTCGCCCGAGGCACGGCTGGGGCTGCTCGACGCGATGCGCGAGCAGTGGATCGAGGATCTGCGGGCGGACGGCAAGAGCGAGGAGAGCATCGCCAAGCGCGTGCGGCGCGGCGACGTGCTGCGCAACGCCCCGTATCTCGTGGTGCCCTGCCTCGTCGCGGACGGTTCGCACGACTATCCGGACGCGCGGCGCTCGGCGGCCGAGCGGGAGATGTTCGTCGTCGCGTGCGGCGCGGGCATCCAGAACTTCCTCGTGGCGCTGGCCGGGGAGCAGTTGGGCTCGGCGTGGGTCTCGTCGACGATGTTCTGCCGGGACGTCGTACGCCGTGAACTGAAACTGCCCGGCGACTGGGACCCGATGGGTGCCGTGGCCGTAGGGCGTGCGGCGGCCCCGCCGCGGCAGCGACCGCCACGCGGCAGCGGCGACTTCATCGAGGTGCGCTGACCCGGCGAGGTCCGTAAGGCGCCCCGCTGTCTCTCACAGCCTGGCGATGTCGCCGATCGGGAAACGGGGTTCGCGCCGCGCGGGTGCCCGTCCCGCGAGCAGGATCAGCCGGGCCGCGCGGTGGCGCTGTCCCTCGTAGGGGGCGAGCAGTTCCAGCATTCCCGCGTCGTCGGTGTTGCGGGCGCCGGTGAGGGAGTAGCCGATGATGCGCGGCAGATGAAGGTCGCCGACGGTGAGAGCGTCGGGGTCGCCGTTGCTGCGCTGAAGCGTCTCGGCGGCGGTCCACGGGCCGATGCCGGGGATGAGCTGAAGCCGCCGCATCGCCCCCGCCAGCTCCATCGAGGCGGCCTCCTCCAGACGCGGTGCGCGCTGTGCCGCTCGTATCACGGTGGCGGAGCGCTTGTTGTCGACTCCGGCGCGGTGCCACTCCCAGGAGGGGATGCGGCACCAGGCGCGCGGCTCCGGCATCACATGGAGGTTCTGATGCGGTCCGGGTGCGCGCTCTCCGTACCGGCGTACGAGCAGCCGCCACGCGCGGTACGCCTCATGGGTGGTCACCTTCTGCTCCAGCACCGACGGGATCAGCGCCTCCATGACGAGCCCGGTACGTGCCAGCCGCAGCCCCGGGTGGCGCCGGTGAGCGGTCCTCGTCAACGGGTGGTGCGGCACGAAGGCTGACGGGTCGTCCTCCGCGCCGAGCAGCGCGGGAAGCCGGTCCAGGCACCAGTCGCCGCCCGGCCCCCATGCCTGAGCGCTCACGGTGCCGGCCGCGGCGTCGGCGGTGATGCGCAGCGTCGCAGGTCCCGCCGGTGTGCGGGTCCCGCGCCAGACCGCGCCGCCCTCGATGCGGTAGCAGGGGTCGTACGGGCCGCGCCGCAGCACACGCAGATTGCCCTTGAGGTCGTACGACTCGGGCGCGGTCCAGGTACGGGTGGCAGACACGCCCGACAGCGTATGTGCGCGGCGCGGGCCGCGAACCGGCCGGGCCGTATGCCGGTCCGGCCGCCCGTGGGCGAGGCACCGGGCCTGGGCCCAACTCACCTGCCCGGTACGCGAGTCGGCGGCGCGGCCCAGGGGCGCGGGCCCCGGGCCGGGATAGCGGTCACCGGTCGGACGGAGGCGTCACTGGTCGGAGGAGAAGCGCACAGCGCCTGCCGGGATCCGCGCATCGCACCACACGCGGATGCCGTCCCGGAGTTCGTTGCCCTCGCCGACCACGGCGCCGTCGCCCACGACCGCACCGTCGAGCACGGCACCGGCGCCGATGCGGGCACCGGTGCCGATCAGCGAGTCCCTTACGTGGACGCCCGGTTCGATGACGGCGCCGTCCAGCACGGCCGAACCGTCGACGCGTGCACCGGCGCCGACCGTCGCACCGGCGCCGACGACCGTGCCGCCCGTCAGCTTGGCGTCGGGCGCGACTTCGGCCGTGTCCAGTACGAGCCGGTCGCCGCAGCGGCCCGGCACAGCGGGAGAGGGGGCCCTGCCGAGCACGAGGTCGGCGGAGCCCCGTACGAACGCCTGCGGCGTGCCCAGGTCGAGCCAGTACGTGGAGTCGACCATGCCCTGGAGGTGCGCGCCGTCGGTGAGCAGCCCGGGAAAGGTCTCACGCTCGACGGACACGGGACGGCCCTCGGGGATGGTGTCGATGACGGAGCGGTCGAAGACGTAGGCGCCCGCGTTGATCTGGTCGGTGACGATCTCCTCGGGCGTCTGCGGCTTCTCCAGGAACGCGGTCACGCGCCCGTCCCCGTCCGTGGGGACCAGTCCGTACGCGCGGGGATCGTCGACTCGCGTGAGGTGGAGCGAGACGTCGGCGCCGGTGCGGATGTGGGTGTCGACGAGGCCGCCGATGTCGAGTCCGGTGAGGATGTCGCCGTTGAAGATGAGCACCGGATCGGACGACGCGGAGCGCAGCCTTGACGCGACGTTGCGGATGGCTCCGCCCGTGCCCAGCGGCTCCTCCTCGGTGACGTACTCCAGGTGCAGGCCCAGTTGGGAGCCGTCGCCGAAGTACGGCTCGAAGACCTCCGCGAGATAGGAGGTGGCCATCACGACGTGGTCGACGCCCGCCGCCCGCGCTCTGGCCAGTTGATGGGCGAGGAACGGGACGCCCGCCGCCGGCACCATCGGCTTCGGTGTGCGCACTGTCAGCGGACGCAGCCGGGTGCCCTTGCCCCCGACCAGGAGGATCGCTTCTGTCACCGGTTTTCTTCGCTTCCTGACTGGTGGAGGAGGCGGCCTGAGCCGGGTTTCGGCGGCCAGTTTATGCAGGACCCTCGCACTGCCGGGGCGGACGGAGGGCCGGGTCGCGCGGGTGTGGGGACGGGGGCGGCCGGGCGCAAGGCGGGGCGGGGCCGGGGGTGCGTACGCGGCGGCACCCCTGCGGTGCTCCCGGCGAAGCCAGGGGCCGCCGGGTCCGGGGGCCGCCGGGCTTCGCCGGGATCAGCGCCGCCCCTGCAAGCGTCCCGCCTCGGTGCGTACGGCGGGCAGTTCGCGGTAGAGCCTCTCGCCGGGGCACTCCGTGGTGAATCCGTCGCGGTGGCCCGAGACGGCGTTGAACGACACTTTGCTGCCTCGTCTGTGCTTGTTGCTGCCGCCCGAGGTCAGCGTGACCTTGCCTGCGGCGTTGACGCCGTGCACGCCGAGCTTCCATGCCGTCAGCCTGGACAGCGCCTCCTTGGCGGCCTTCGACGGCGCTTCCCTGGAGTAGGTGCCGAGCACGGCGATCCCCGTGGTGTCGGTGTTGAAGCCCAGAGTGTGAGCCCCCATCACGGGTTTGGCCACCCCGCCGGCGCGGCCCTCGTAGATCTTTCCGCACTTGTCGACCAGGAAGTTGTAGCCGATGTCCCGCCAGTGGCTGCTCTGGACGTGGTAGCGGTAGATGCTGCGGATGATCGCGGGCACATCGCCGCAGGCGTAGTCGTTCGTCTCGGCGGAGTGGTGGACGAACGCCGCCTTGACCGTCCTGCTGTAGCTGAACTCCCGCTCGCGCAGGCCCTCGTCCGCACCCCACCCCTTTCGCGTGACGATCGCCGGGCGCGGCCCGATGCGGCTGTCCTGCGCGCGGTCGCTCTTCGAGGGCGTGGCGTCGGCCGCCTCGTCGCCGTATGTGGAACGGGTGTCCGCCCTGGTCAGCCGGGGCAGCACGCCGCCGGGGCGCTTCGCCGGGTCGTCACCGCGCGGGCCGCCCCCTCCAGGAGCGTCACCGGCCCCGGAGCCCGTACGAGAGCCCTTACGGGAGCCGCTGCCGGGTGTCTTCCCAGGGTCTACGAGTTCGAGCCGTGCGCCCTCCGGCAAGCGGGTCTCCCCCGCCTTGCGGTCGCCGGTGCGGTCGCCGGAGGCGCCGCCTGCCTTCGGCCCCTTGGCGCCGTCGGGGACGATCCGTACCCGTACCGCCGTCGAGTCGCCGGTCCACACGGGTGCCGTGGCGCCCACGGCCTTCTTGCCGCCGCGGTCGCGCTCGCCGGGCTGCGGCGTGCCGTCCCCGTGGGTGTCGAGCGTCCGCCACGCGGACCACTTGCCGCTGCCGGACGCACGCGTCTGCACCTGGAGCCGTCCCTCCGGCACGGCGCCCACGTCGTCCCAGACGACGCCCACCAGCGAGAAGGGCTTCACGTCGCGGGACGTCACGCGTCTGCCGCCCGACGGGTCGTCCTCCCATGCGGAGAGCAGCTTGTCGCCTGCGCGTTTGCCGTCACCGCCGGCACGCAGCGAGAGGGAGCGGGTACTGCCGGGGACCGGGCCCCCGCTGTCCGCGGCGGTGGCCCGGCTTCCTCTGTCCGCTCCGCCGGGGCCGCGGGGAGCCGCGGGCGGTGCGGCGTCCCCGCCGGACGACGAGCGCTTGCCGTGCAGCATGGATTCGGCGGACTCGGTGGGCGCTAGCGGCAGGAGCAGGGCTCCCGCACACGCGACTCCGATCGAGGTGACTAGTAGTGCTCGCATGACGCGATCGTGCACATAGCCTCACTTGTCTGTCTATTCGGGCAAAGAGGTAGGTAAATGATGCTCCGTCCGATACCCCCGTAACGCTGCGTCAACCGTCGGGGAGACCGCCGGAGCCCCTCGCACGACGGCCCCTCGGTTCATGGGCGCCGTGCGCGCCCGCGTACGCTTGCCGGGTGAGCAATCCGCCGCGCACACCTGCCGACCTGCTGAGTTCCGCCCTCGACCAGGACCCCGGGCGTCCCCTGGTGACGTACTACGACGACGCCACCGGCGAACGCGTCGAGCTGTCCGTGGCCACCTTCGCCAACTGGACCGCCAAGACCGCGAATCTACTCCAGGACGAACTGGCCACCGAGCCCGGCGACCGGCTCGCCCTGCTGCTGCCCGCTCACTGGCAGACGGCCGTCTGGCTGCTGGCCTGCTCCTCCGCCGGAGTCGTCGCCGACCTGGGAGGCGACCCGGCCGCTGCGTCGCTCGTCGTCGCGGGACCCGACCGCCTCGATGCGGCCCGTGCGTGCGGCGGCGAGCGCGTCGCGCTGAGCCTCCTCCCGCTCGGTGCGCGCTTCCCGCAGCGGCCCGAGGGGTTCGTCGACTACGCGGCCGAAGTGCCGGGCCAAGGCGACCGGTTCATGCCGTATGCGCCGGTCGGCGCGGACGATCCGTTCCTGCGGCTGCCCGGCGGTGAAGCCCTCTCCGGTGGCGAGACCGTACGGCGTGCGCTCGCGGACGCGGAGTCGCTGGGCCTTGAGCCCGGTTCGCGTGTGCTCTCGCTCCGCGCTTACGACGGCTGGGACGGGCTCAGCGCCGGGCTGCTGGCCCCGTTGGCCGTCGGCGGATCGGTCGTGCTGTGCCGTGACCGCTCCGAGGTCGACGCCTCCGGCCTGCGTAAACGTGCCGAGGACGAGCGCGTCACCCACACAATCGACTGAGCGGCACGGACGCCCCGCTTCTCCTCCCGGCACCGCTCGGCCCGGTCGGCGATGATCGTCGGTAATCAGTTGTGATCAGCAGCGCTCAGCGCTGCGTACAACCTCGTATGGGTTCTGGGCATCTGCCTGCGTGAACGAAGGCGCCCTCACGCCCGTACGCGTCCCGCATGCGCCGCCGAGACCACGAGGGATGGACGCAGACGTGACCGACTCCGGGACAGACGAGGACAGAACGACAGCGACGGCCGCACCGGCAGCGGACGACCAGGGCACGCGCACACCGGGCACGCGCACACCGGCGGCACGCACGCCGGGCGCGCACACACCGACCGCGCACACGTCTCCAGCGCGCACACCTTCCGCGCGTACACCGGGCGCCGGTGCCCCCGCCCCCTCCGCCGCCAACTCCGCGGATGCGGCGACCAGTTCGGGCGGCGCCGACGCCGAACCGCCGGGCGCACCGCCCGCGCCGGACCCCGAGAGCGCCCCGCGGCACCCTCGTCCACCACGGTCACGGCGCCGCCGGCGCTGGATGCGCCTCGCCTCGCTCGTCGCCTCGCTGCTCGTACTCACCGCTGCCGGCGTCGGCTGGACCCTCTACAACCGGCTCGACGGCAACATCCGTACCGACGACGCCACCGCCCGCGACCTGAAGGACTACGAGGCACAGCGCCCCGACCGCCCCACAGGCGAGGCCGAGAACATCCTGCTGCTCGGCTCCGACAGCCGTCTCGGCGGCAACAGCGCATACGGACGCGACCAGGGCGGCCAGCACTCCGACACCGCGATCCTGCTGCATGTCGCCGCCGACCACCGCAGCGCGACCGGAGTCTCGATCCCGCGGGATCTGATGGTGCGCGTGCCGTCCTGCACCGGCCGGGACGGCGTCCGCACGAAGGCCCGCTTCACACAGTTCAACAGCGCGTTCCAGAACGGCGGTGCGGCCTGCGCGATCCGCACGGTCGAGACGCTGACGGGACTGCGCGTCGACCATCACCTCGTCGTCGACTTCACCGGCTTCAAGTCCCTGGTGGACACGGTGGGCGGCGTCGAGGTCTGCCTCCCGGGCGCGGTGCGCGACCGGGACGCCAAGCTCGAACTCGCCGCCGGGCGGCAGACGCTGGGCGGTGAGGACGCCCTCGGCTACGTGCGTGCACGGCACGGGCTCGGCAACGGCAGCGACACCGACCGCATGAGCCGGCAGCAGCAGTTCCTCGGGTCGCTGGTGAAGAAAGTGCGGAGCAACGGTGTGCTGCTCAATCCCGCGAAGCTCTACCCCGTGCTGCACTCCGCGACGTCCGCGGTGACGGCCGACGAAGGGCTCGATTCCCTGGGGGAGCTGTACGAACTCGCCCGCGGCGTACGCGACATCCCCGAGGAACAGGTGCGTTTCCTCACCGTTCCTCGGCAGTCGTACAGACTCGACCGCAATCGCGACGAGCTGGTACAGCCCGACGCGGGGCGGCTCTTCGCACAGTTGCGGGCCGACCGCACCGTGCGGATCGGCGAACAGGGCGACGGCGGCACCGGCACGTCCGGAGGCGGCACTGCCGCCCCGGAATCCGGCACGGCGGCCTCCCGCAGCTCACGAAGCCCTGATCAGACCGGCAGGAACCAAGCCGCGGGCGGGGCCGTCAGACCCTCGGTGCGTCAGGACGCGGAGAGCCCGGCACCGGACGGCAGCGGCCGGCCGGGGAAACCGGCGCCGGTCTACCGGGGAACGACCGCGGCGCGCGATGTCTGCCGTACATGACATCTCCACCGTCGACCACATTGAGATTGGGATGACTTGACCACTTTCGAGCCCGTGGAATTTGCCACCGACGTCGCTCGGCGCCGAACCTGCCGGATAGTGTGGCCGCTCCGGTCCGCCCCGACAGGGCGACGCCAGGCGGCAAATGGAGGACTTACGCAATCGTGAACGCGCAAGGCCGTGGGCAGGCGGGAGACGTGGATCCCGCGGATCAGTGGGTGTTCGACCCGAGCACCGGCAGCTACAAGCTGCGGCTGAACCCTGGTGCCGGCGATTCCCCGAATCCGCCGGCACGCAGCCGTCCCGACGCGCCGCGCCAGCGGAGAGCCTCCGCCGCCCAGCAGAGCGAACCGCGGCTTCCCTCACAGCGGCGCCGCGGCGCCCGCTCGCAGCCGCCGGCGCCGCCGGCCGGCCATGGGCGCCGCAAGCGCAAGCCGGGCCCGTCGAGGAAGCAGAAGGTGCTGCGCTGGAGCGCGGGCACCCTGGGGCTGATACTGGTCGCCGGCGGCACCGTGGGCTACTTCCTGTACGACCACTTCAACGGCAACATCAGCAAGATCGACGTCGGCAAGAGCAACGCCGCCGTGACCGACGGCCCGGTGAACATACTGGTCCTCGGCACCGACTCCCGTAAGGGCAAGGGCAATTCCGGCTACGGGGACAACGCGAGCGTCGGCCACGCCGACACCACGTTCCTCTTCCACGTCTCGAAGGACCGCAGCAACGCCACCGCGCTGTCCATCCCGCGCGACATGATCACGGACATTCCCAACTGCCCCACGAAGCAGAAGGACGGCTCCACGAAGACCGTCCCGGGGCAGCAGGACGTGCGGTTCAACACCAGCCTCGGGCAGTCCGGGCGCGACCCGGGTTGCACCTGGCGGACGGTCGAGAAGATGACCGGCGTCAAGATCAACCACTTCATGATGGCCGACTTCAACGCCGTGAAGGCGCTCTCCAGCGCGATCGGCGGCGTGCAGGTGTGCACGGCCAAGCCCATCAAGGACCCCAAGTCGCATCTGAACCTCACGGCCGGCAAGCACGTCGTGAAGGGCGAGCAGGCGCTGGCCTTCGTACGTACGCGGCACTCGGTCGGTTTCGGAAGCGACCTGGACCGGATCAAGCTCCAGCAGCAGTTCCTCAGCTCGATGATCCGGAAGATGAAGTCCGGGGACACGCTCAGCAATCCGTCGAAGCTGTTCGACCTGGCCAACGCCATGACCAAGGCGCTGACCGTCGACACGGGGATCGGCACCGTCGGAAAGCTGACGGACCTCGCCAAGGACCTTCAGCGGGTCAACATCAAGAACATCACCTTCGCCACGGTCCCCGTCGTGGACAACCCTGAGGACCCCGCAACCGTCGTACTTGACGAGGCGAAGGCGAACCCTCTCTTCAAGATGGTGCAGGCGGACAAGTCGCTCACCAAGACGAAGAAGGGGTCCAAGGGGAAGGAGCCGTCGAAGGCGGAGAAGGTACCCGCGTCGCAGGTGCGCGTCGATGTGCGCAACGGCGGCGGACCCGTGGGCGCGGCCCAGGAGACGGTGGACTGGCTCCAGAACCAGCAGGGCGTCCGGCTCTCGACCAACGCCGGCAACGCCGATGCCCAACTGTCCAAGACCACGTTGGAGTTCTCCTCCAGCCAGGCCGGGCAGGCGGCTACGCTCGCCGACATGCTGGGCCTGCCGAAGTCGGCGATGAAGCAGAGTTCGAGCGTCGGCAAGGCCATGGAACTCACCCTGGGCAAGGACTTCACCAAGGCCGGGGAGCCGGTCTCCGCACCCGAGAAGGCGCCTGACGGCGTCCAGAACGTCAAGGCGAACGACAAGAAGGTCTGCGCGAAGTGACGTAAGCGCCCTTCGTACGCCCCGCCAGGCGCACGAAGGGCCTGTACACGCCGCGTGGGGCCGAAGACGGGGAGGTCCCGTGCGGCAGCGGAACGGCACCGGAGGTGCCCGGGGGATGCAGGGCGGCGCGCCGGTGCGCGACCGCGGATGGGACTCGCAGTACGAGGCAGGCCGCGTGCCGCGACAGCGACAGCGGTACACACAGACAGGCGGCGGCGGTATGGGACACGACGACTTCGGCGGAGGCGGGGGCGAGGGCGGCGGCCCGCCCCGCAAGAAGAGACGTGTCCTGCGGTGGTTCACCGTGTGCCTGTCGCTGCTGATACTGGCGACCGCGGGCGCGGGCTACTTCTACATAGAGCACCTGAACGGCAACCTCGCCCGTGACGTGCTCAACCTCGGTGACCGCAAGCTCGACAAGAGCGATCCGAACGCCGCGGGCCAGACCCCGATGAACATCCTGCTGCTGGGCTCGGACTCCCGGCGGTCGAAGGCGAACGTCGAACTCGGCGGCGCGAAGGGCGACAGCGGGCGCCCTCCCCTGGCAGACGTGCAGATGCTGCTCCACGTCTCCGCGGACCGCAGCAACATCTCCGTGATCTCCGTACCGCGTGACACCAAGGCCACGATCCCCAAGTGCACGGACCCCGACGACCAGCAGGTCTACCGGGAGACCACGGACAAGATCAACACCAGCCTCCAGCACGGCGGTCCGGGCTGCACCGTGGCCACCTGGGAGGAGCTGACGGGCATCCCGATCGACCACTTCATGATGATCGACTTCGCCGGTGTGGTCTCCATGGCGGACGCCGTCGGCGGCGTCCCGGTGTGCGTGGACAACAACGTCTACGACCCTCAGTCCAAGCTGCGGCTGAAGAAGGGCAACTCGGTCGTACGCGGCGAGCAGGCCCTGCACTGGCTGCGCACCCGACATGGCTTCGGAGACGGCAGCGACATCGGCAGGGCCCGCGCCCAGCACATGTACATGAACTCGATGGTCCGCCAGCTCAAGGCCGGTACGAAGCTCACCGACCCCGGCAAGATGCGCGGCCTGGCCGAGGCCGCCACCAAGGCACTCACCGTCGACGAGGGCCTCGGCAGCGTGAAGAAGCTCTACGACCTCGGCAACGACCTCAAGCGGGTGCCGACGAAGCGCATCACCATGGTGACGATGCCGTGGCAGTACGCGCCGGGCGGCTACGTCGTACCGAAGAAGGGCGACGCCGACCACACGTTCTCGCTGATACGGAACGACATCGCCCTCGACGGCAAGGACAAGAAGAAGAAGCCCGACAAGAAGCCGGAGCCCACGAAGCCCACCGTGCCCAAGGCGGAGATTCCCGTAAGGGTGATGAACGGCACCGGAAGCGCGCTGCAAGCGCCCGTCAGCGGACGGGCCGGGGTCATCTCCGAACAGCTCGGACGCCAGGGCTTCGCTCAGGCCACGGCCGACCAGACTCCCAAGTCACAGGCGGACACGACGATCAGCTACCCGCGCGAGAGCCAGCGCGGCAACGCGCTCGCCGTGGCGAAGGCGATCGGTCTGCCCGAGGGCGCGGTCAAGCACTCCAGCGGGGTGCAGGGCGTGACGCTGGTGATCGGCGGCGACTGGCGCGAGGGCACCGCCTACCCGAAGGGCGCGGGCGGCGCCTCCGGCGAGAAGCAGGAGAACAAGGCGCCCGACAGTGCCGACGCGCTGCGCGGCGACAACGACAAGGCGTGCATGGAGGTCAATCCCGCCAACGTGTGGTGAGCCTGTCGGCGAGACGAATGAACTGAGGGGCAGCCGCCCGAAGCGGCTGCCCCTCAGTCATGTTCGTCGCGTTCGTCGTCAGTGCGTCGCTCGGCTTCCTTGCGGTCGCGCGGCGTCAGTGCGTCGCGGGCACCGGCTCCCTGCGGGACGCGATCACCTTGCGCGCCAGTTTCCGCGGGCTCGTCAGAAAGCCCCAGCCCCACGACATGTGCATCGTCGCCAGCGCCACCGGTATCCACGCACGGCTCTTCACCGGCAGCCCCTTGCCCGCGGGCAGCGACCCGAGGAGTACGGCCGCCAGATAACCGCCCGGCACGACGAACCCCAGGGGGAACCCGGCCAGGCCGAGGCCCGTCCCCAGCGCGATCGCGCACACCGCGGCAGGCGGCGCGAGATAGCGCAGATTGATCGACCCGGGGTGGTAGCGCGCGACGACATGGCGCCAACGCCCGTAGTTCCGGTACTGCTTGGCCAGCGCGCGGACGCTCGGCCGGGGCCGGTACTCGACCTTCAGCTCGGGCGAGAACCAGATCCTGCCGCCGGACTCACGGATGCGGAAGTTCAGCTCCCAGTCCTGTGCGCGGATGAACTCCTCGTTGTAGCCGCCCTGTTGCTCCAGCACGTCACGCCGGAACACCCCGAGGTAGACGGTCTCCGCCTCGCCTGCCTGCCCGCCCGTGTGGAACGCGGCGTTGCCGACGCCGATCCTGGAGGTCATCGCGGCGGCGACGGCACGCTCCCAGTCGTTCTCGCCCTCGGCGTGCATGATTCCGCCGACGTTCGCGGCGCCGGTCTCCGACAGCAGCCGTACCGCCGTGGCGATGTACCCGGGCGAGAGCATGCCGTGCCCGTCCACGCGCACGACGACCGGATGCCGGGAGGCCTTGATGGCGGCGTTCAGCGCGGCGGGCGTGCGGCCGCTCGGGTTGGGGACCGTGTGCACGCGGGGATCCTCGGCGGCCAACTCCGCGGCGATCTCGTCCGTACGGTCCTCGGAGGGCCCGAGTGCGATGACGACCTCCAGCTCACCGTCGTATTCCTGCTGGAGGATGTGCGTTACGGAGCTGCGCAGATGCCGTTCCTCATTGAGGACCGGCATGATCACCGAAACCGCCGGCAGCTCCGCGCCCGGGGAAGTCCAATCAGTCACGTGTTCACGTTACCGCGACCGGCGAAGGCCCCCGCACGCCAGCCGGGTGCCCTCGTCGTCGCGCGACGGCGTGTGGTCAAGTGCCGCAGATCGTATCGCCCTACGTTATGGCAATGCGCGCGGAAGCACACAGAAACGGCCGTAAGCCTCGTTGGGGACTGCGCCTGGCAACGGCTCTCTCCGTGCTGGTGCTGGGGGCGAGCGGCGTCGGGCACGTCATGGTGAGCGGGCTCAACGCCGATGTGAACAGGGTCGATCCGTTCCAGGGCCTGACCGACCGGCCGCGGGACACCGGAGGCGTCAACTTCCTTGTCGTAGGCACCGACCGGCGCGACAAGCTCTCCGACGAGGAACGCCAGAGATACCGGCTCGGCGGCTCGGCCTGCGACTGCACGGACACCCTGATGCTGGTGCATCTCTCCGCCGGGCACGACCGCGCCAGCATCGTCAGCCTCCCCCGCGACTCGTACACGAAGCTTCCCGCACACACCGATCCGGGCAGCGGCAAACGGCACCCGGCCGAGCCCGCCAAGCTCAACTCGGCCTACGCGCACGGCGGTGCGCCCCTGACCGTGCGCACCGTCGAGGCCATGAGCGGCATCCACGTCGACCACTATCTGGAGGTCGACTTCACGAGCTTCATGCGCACCGTCGACGTGCTTGGCGGAGTGCCCGTCTGCACGGAGAACTCGCTCCACGACACCTACTCCGGTCTCGATCTGCCCGCGGGCACCACGAAGCTCGACGGCGGCCGCGCGCTTCAGTATGTGAGGGCACGGCACCTCGGCGACGGGTCCGACCTGAGCAGGATGGAGCGCCAGCAGCACTTCCTCGCGGCCGTCATCGAGAAGGCCACCGACAGCGGCGTGCTGATGAACCCCGTGAAGCTGCGGAAGGTCGCCTCCACCGTCCTCGACTCCGTACGCGCCGACTCCGGGCTCGGGAGCGAGCAGATGCTCGAACTCGGGCGTGCGCTGCGGCGCTTCGACTCGAACTCCTCCGAGTTCGTATCCGTGCCCGTCGCCGACGCCGACCACCGGGTGCCGGAGCTGGGTTCCACGGTGAGGTGGGACATGCGCAAGGCCCGCAAGCTCTTCGGCGCGCTGCGCGACGACAAGCCGCTGACGAAGCAGAAGCACCGGGACACCGAACGTGCGGAGGGCTCCGGGGGCGGCGAGGCGGCGGGCGGCACTCCCGCAGCCGTCGTCGGCATCCCGCCGAGCGCGGTCCAGGTGCAGGTGGACAACGGCACGCACCGCGAAGGGCTCGCCCGCCGGGTCGAGAGAAAGCTGCGCGGCACCGGCTTCGCCACGACCGGCTCCCCCGGTACCGCGGAGCGCAACGACGTCTCCCGCACGCAGATCGCCTACGACCCGCGCTGGACGCGCTCGGCGCGGGCGCTCGGCGAGGCGCTGCCCGGCTCCGAACTGGTGGAGGAGCCGGGCAGGGGCCCCGTGATGCGGGTCACGGTGGGCCGTGAGAGCCACAGCGTGCGGAAAGTGCGCGTCGGTTCGCACTCGGGGGGTGCGCCGTCCGACGGGTCCGGGTCGTCCTCGGACGGCGGCTCGTCCGGGCATGGAGCGGTCAAGGGCGGCGAGCAGGCGTCCTGCGCCTGACGGCCGGCAGACGCCCACCCGCCGGTTCGGTCCCGGTCCCGGTCAGGTCCTGTCCGTTCAGGTCCGTTCGAAGCCCGGCCGTTCAGGTCCCGGCCCGTTCAGTTCAGGTCCAGGAGGAGGTCAGACGCCCGGCTCCCCCGGCCCCTGCTGCTCGCGGCGCCTGCGGGCACGCAGTTCCCTGATGGCACGCCGGCTGGCCAGCCGGTGCGTGCGGCGGATACCGGCCTCCTGGTGGCGCCGCTCGTCCTCCTCCGTCTCGGGCAGTACGGCCGGTACGGGACGGGGCCTGCCGGCGGAGTCCACGGCGGCGAAGACCAGATAGGCGGAACCGACATGGGTCGCGGGCACCGCCTCGTTCCAGCGCTCCGCCAGCACCCGCACCCCGACCTCCATCGAGGAGCGGCCCGTCCAGTTGACCTGTGCCTTGACGTGGACGAGGTCTCCGACGCGTACGGGCTCCAGGAAGACCATCTCGTCCATCGAGGCCGTCACGGCGGGCCCGCCGGAGTGCCGTCCCGCGACCGCGCCCGCGGCGTCGTCGACGAGTTTCATGATCACGCCGCCGTGCACGGTGCCGAGCAGATTGGTCTCGTTGCGCGACATGATGTGCGAGAGCGTGGTCCGGGAGGCGGCGGTGGGCTTGCCCGGGACGCCCTCCTTCCCGGCTTCCTCACCGGCGGGAACCTGGTCGGCCATGACCCCAGCCTAGAGCGTGAACCGGCTGTGACCGGCCCGTGGCCGTACCGGGGCCGAACAGGGGGCGAACAGTGCCTTTGCATCAGAACGGCTACAGCATCTGTCCGATCTCGCCCCCGGGCTGTGTTCCTCCGGGCGGGTCAAGGCAGACTGCCCCCCATGACTGACTGGCCCGGTGGATACAACGACTCACACGACAGGTACGGCAGCCCGCGAGCCCACAGAGGCGTGCCGCCGCAGTCGAGGGGCGGCTATGACCCGGGCTACGGCGGGCAGCCCGGGTACTACGACGACCCGGGCGCCGGTTACGACTCCGGATACAGCACCGGGCAGGTCTACGGCGGCGGCAACCGCGGCTACGACGACTACGAGCCGTACGACGAGCCGCGGAGGCGGCGCGGACCCCGTGCGAAGACGGTGATCATATCCCTCGTGGTCGTCCTGCTGGCCTGGGCGGTCGGTACCTACTTCTGGGCCGACTCCAAGCTGCGCCGCGAGGTAGACCTCAGCATCGTCGAGGACCGTCCGGAGACGGGCGAGGGCACCAACTACCTGATCGTCGGCTCCGACAGCCGCGAGGGCCTGTCCGCGCAGGAGAAGCAGGAGCTGCACACGGGCTCGGCGGCGGGCAAGCGGACCGACTCGATGATGATCCTGCACGTCGGCAGCGGCGGCCCGACGCTGATCTCGCTGCCGCGTGACTCGTGGGTCACGATCCCGCCGTTCACCGGGTCGAAGTCCGGCAAGCACTACGACAACACCCAGCAGACCAAGCTGAACGCCGCGTACTCGCAGGACGGTGCGCCGCTTCTCGTCCGTACGGTCGAGCACAACACCGGGCTGAAGATCGACCACTACGCGGAGATCGGCTTCGGCGGCTTCGCGCAGATCGTGGACGCGGTCGGCGGCGTCGAGATGAACATCCCGCAGGACATCAAGGACAAGAACTCCGGGGCGGACTTCAAGAAGGGCAAGCAGGTCCTCGACGGCAAGCAGGCCCTGTCCTTCGTGCGCAACCGGCACGCGGGCACCGGCGACAGCGACCTGGGACGTACGAAGAACCAGCAGAAGTTCCTCGCGGCGCTGGCCAACCAGACGGCGACGCCCGGGACGGTCCTCAACCCCTTCAGGCTGTACCCGACCATGGGTGCGGGCCTCGACACCCTCGTCGTCGACAAGGACATGAGCCTGTGGAACCTGGGCTCGATGTTCTTCGCGATGAAGGACGTCAACAGCGGCGAGGGCAAGCGGATGAACATGCCCATCTCCGGGCCCGCACCGGCCGGTTCGCTTCAGTGGGACAAGGCCAAGGTGCAGAAGCTCACGCAGCAGCTCAAGAACGACGAGACGGTCACGGTCACCTCCGACCGCTGAGGCGGCGGCGGCCAGGCGTCACGCCGACCGCCGCTCCTCATGAGCGCCGCCCCCGCACGGGCGCCGCCGGCCGCAGCCGGCCGGGCCGCCCTCAGTCACAGGCGCACAGACAGAACGGGTGCCCGGCAGGGTCCAGATAGACGCGGAAGCCCCGCTTGCCTCCGTCGTCGCCCTGGACCAGCCGGGCACCCAGTTCGATCACCTCTTTCTCCGCCGCGTCCAGGCGCTCCCTCGGCACGTCCAGATCCAGGTGCAGCTGCTGGGCGTGCTCCAGGCTCGGCCACTGCGGCGGAATGAATCCGGGCGACTCCTGGAAGGAGAGCCGCTGCCCGTCGGGGCCGGCGACGTCCACCCACTCCTTCGTGCCGCCCGGCTCCACGGTCCAGTCGAGGACGCCCGCGTAGAACTCGGCGAGGCGGCGTGTGTCGGGACAGTCGAGAACGACGGTGTTCATGCTGGCGATGGCCATTGTTACCCCTTGATGTCGTCAACCGGTAACGCTCTCAGTTACCAGATGATGGCCGTTCATCGGTAACGTTGCAAGAGTGACGGACCGATCGCCCCCGGAAGCACTCGTACTGGTGCGGGAGCTCACGAACACGCTCGACGTCGAGACGGGCGAGGACGCACTCGCCGCGCCGGGCGGCGTCGCCCGCTTCGCACGGCGTCACGGCGTCGAGGGCCTCGGCGGCGGGGAGCACAAGGCGGCCGAGGAACTCGACGGGATGCGCGAGTTGCGGGAGGCGCTGCGCGCGGCGTGCCTGGCGCACACGGGCACGGACATGGAGCCGGCCGCATCCGAGGCGCTGCGGCGACTGCTGGCGGAGGCGCCGCTCACGGTGGACGTGGACGCGGCGGGCCGTGCGGAGCTGCGTCCCGCGAAGGGGCTCTCCGGGCTTCCGCTGCTGACCGCCCGTATCGCGGTCGGCATCGCGACGGCGGAGGCGGACGGCACCTGGCAGCGTCTCAAGGCGTGCGAGGCGTGCGACTGCCTGTGGGTCTTCTACGACCGCAGCCCGGCGGGCCGGGGGCGGTGGTGCTCGATGGCGGTGTGCGGGAGCAGGGCGAAGATGCGGACGTACCGGGCGAAGCGTCGCTAGTCGGCGTTAGTCGGTGCTGGCCGGCGGTATCCGGCGCTGAACCGAAGTCGAGCCGGAGCCGAACCGGAGCCGGACCGGGCCAGGCGTCAAGTCGCTTCGCCTTTACGGCAGTTGGGGCGCCGCCGAAGCGGTTCGCCGGGGACGGCGGCAAGGGCGTGGGCGCCCGGCACCCGGCGCAGCACGCCCCGGACACGTCGCCCTACGCCGTCGGGCGCTAAAAAGCCTCGGGCGCTATGCCGTCGGGCGGCCCAGGGCGCGGAACGTCCAGTTCTCCTTGCGCCAGAGCGCCGGGTCCAGCGTGTTGCGGCCGTCCAGTACGCGGCGGACCGCCACGACCTCGCCCAGCGCCGCCGGGTCGAGCTGCTGGAATTCGCGCCACTCCGTCAGATGCAGCACCGCGTCCGCGCCCCGTACGGCTTCCAGCGCGCTCGGCGCGTACCGCAGGGTGGGGAAGACCGCGCGGGCGTTCTCCATGCCCTTCGGGTCGTAGACGGTCACCTGGGCGCCCTGTAGGTGCAGTTGACCGGCGACGTTCAGCGCGGGCGAGTCCCGTACGTCGTCGGAGTCGGGCTTGAAGGTGGCCCCGAGGACGCCGATGCGGGTGCCCAGGAGAGTCCCGCCGACGGCCTCACGGGCCAGTTCGACCATCTGCGCCCGGCGCCGCATGTTGATGGAGTCGACCTCGCGCAGGAACGTCAGCGCCTGGGACGCGCCCAACTCGCCCGCGCGGGCCATGAATGCGCGGATGTCCTTCGGCAGGCAGCCGCCGCCGAAGCCGATCCCGGCGCGCAGGAACTTCTTCCCGATGCGGTCGTCGTACCCGATGGCCTCGGCGAGCTTGACCACGTCGCCGTCGGCCGCCTCGCAGACCTCGGCCATGGCGTTGATGAAGGAGATCTTCGTGGCGAGGAAGGAGTTGGCGGAGGTCTTCACCAGCTCCGCGGTCGGGAAGTCGGTGACGACGAAGGGCGAGCCCTCCGCGAGCGGCGTCGCATAGACCTCGCGCAGCAACCGCTCGGCCTTCTCGCTCCGTACGCCTACGACGATGCGGTCCGGGTGGAGGGTGTCCTCGACGGCGAAGCCCTCGCGCAGGAACTCCGGGTTCCAGGCCAGTTCGGCGTCCTCGCCCACGGGGGCCAGCTCGGCCAGCGCGGTCGCGAGCCGCTCGGCGCTGCCCACCGGCACCGTCGACTTGCCCACGACCAGGGCGGGGCGGTGCAGATGGCGCGCGAGCGATTCGAAGGCGCTGTCGACGTAGCTCATGTCGCAGCCGTACTCGCCGTGCTTCTGCGGGGTGTTGACGCAGATGAAGTGGACGTCGCCGAACTCGCCCACCTCCTCGTAGGACGTGGTGAAGCGCAGCCGCCCGCTGGAGTCCGGGAACCCCGCGACGTGCCTGCGCAGCAGCTCCTCCAGCCCCGGCTCGTACATCGGGGTCTCGCCGCGTTCCAGCATCGCGATCTTCTCGGGCGAGATGTCCAGCCCCAGGACCTCGAAGCCGAGTTCGGCCATGGCGGCGGCATGCGTGGCGCCGAGATAGCCGGTACCGATCACTGTGATCTTGAGCGGAGCCCTGTTGGCCATGGTTGGGTTGCTCCTGTAGGACGACTTCGACGACGGTCCGCACGCTCCGGTAAAACGCTGCCCGCGCAGCATATCGGGGGCCGCCTGTCGCGAAACTCACGTATCCCGGGCCGGGCAGCGGGCCCTAGAATCGGGTTACTTAACGGTAATTAGCAATGCCCTTCGCCGTATCCGGACAGCACCGCTGATGAGGAGTGAGAAACCTTGGCGCCATCGGGAAAAAGCGCAGCCGCTGACTTCGGTCTCTACCGGCCGTCCGAAGAGCACGACATGCTCAGGGAGTCGGTGCGCGCCCTCTCCGAGGCGAAGATCGCGCCCTTCGCCGCCGAAGTGGACGAGGAGGGCCGCTTCCCCCAGGAGGCCCGGGACGCGCTGGAGGCCAACGACCTGCACGCCGTGCACGTGCCGGAGTCCTACGGCGGTGCGGGCGCCGACGCGCTCGCGACCGTCATCGTCATCGAGGAGGTCGCCCGGGTCTGCGCCTCGTCCTCGCTGATTCCCGCGGTCAACAAGCTCGGTTCGCTGCCGGTGGTGCTCTCCGGCTCGGAGGAGCTGAAGAAGCGGTATCTCACGCCGCTCGCCGCCGGCGAAGCGATGTTCTCGTACTGCCTGAGCGAGCCGGACGCCGGTTCCGACGCGGGCGGGATGAAGACCAAGGCCGTACGCGACGGCGACCACTACGTGCTCAACGGCGTGAAGCGCTGGATCACCAACGCCGGTGTCTCGGACTACTACACGGTCATGGCGGTGACCGACCCGGACAAGCGCACCAAGGGCATCTCCGCGTTCGTCGTGGAGAAGGACGACGAGGGCGTCTCCTTCGGCGCCCCGGAGAAGAAGCTCGGCATCAAGGGCTCCCCGACCAGGGAGGTCTACCTCGACAACGTGCGCATCCCCGCGGACCGCATGCTCGGCGAGGAGGGCACCGGCTTCGCCACCGCGATGAAGACCCTGGACCACACCCGCATCACCATCGCGGCACAGGCCCTCGGCATCGCGCAGGGCGCGCTCGACTACGCCAAGGGGTACGTCGCCGAGCGCAAGCAGTTCGGCAAGCCGATCGGCGACTTCCAGGGCGTGCAGTTCATGCTGGCCGACATGGCGATGAAGCTGGAGGCGGCACGTCAGCTCACTTACGCGGCGGCGGCCAAGTCCGAGCGCATCTCGCTCGGTGGCCCCGACGAGGATCTGACGTTCTTCGGCGCCGCCGCCAAGTGCTACGCGTCGGACGCGGCGATGGAGATCACGACCGACGCGGTGCAGCTTCTGGGCGGCTACGGCTACACCCGTGACTACCCGGTCGAGCGCATGATGCGCGACGCCAAGATCACGCAGATCTACGAGGGCACGAACCAGGTACAGCGGATCGTGATGGCCCGCAACCTGCCGTAGGCGCGGGGGCGTCGGGGCACGCGGGTCTTCGGGTCCGCGCGCCTGCGGATGCGCGGGTGCGGGCGTGGGCGTGTGCACGGCGGTGTACGCGCCCGCCCAAGTCCGGTCCGTTCACCGGTGGTTGCGGCCGAAGGGCGGCGGTGCCGTGCTCGACCTGGCCGCGATCCAGCTCAGCACCGTCCGCTCGACGCCGGGCAAGGTCATCAGCCCGCCGCCGTGCTTCGCGCCCGGTACGGTCATGACCGTGACGCCGTCCTCCGCCATGCCGTGCCGAAGTTCCGCGTCGCGCAGGGCAGTCGAGTGCGCGACGGGTACGAAGTCGTGGCGGGAGTGGATGAGCAGCATCGGCGGATCGTCGGCGCCCGAGGCACGCCGGGCCGCCGACATGTCCCGCCAGGCCCGGCGGCACAGCTTCGGGTCGCGCGTGCGGTCAGCCGCGTGCTCCCCGCCGCGTCCAGCCGCTCGCTGACGACGTGGCGCGGAGGGGTCGCAGCCCGCGAGCCGTGCCGCGCTGGCCCGCAGTACGGCCATGCCCGCGCGGTCGCCTCCGGGAGCCTTCGGAGTGCGCCATGCGCGGTACGGGTCGGCCACCGGGGAGAGTGCCACGACGCCGGCGAGGTGGCGCCGGCCCGGCCCGTACGTAGCGGCGGCGGTGGCGATCTGTCCGCCCGCCGAGGAGCCCAGCAGCACCAGCCTGTGCGGGTCCACGCCGAGCCGGTCGGCATGCTTCCTGATCCAGCGCAGGGCACGCAGCACGTCCGTGCGCTGGGCGGGCCAGGGGGCGTCGACGTTGCGGCGGTATTCGAGGCTGAAGACGGCGGGGCCCGTGGCCGCGATCCGCACGGCCCATCTGTTCCAGCCGGACGACCGCTGCTGGTACCAGAAGCCGCCGTGCACGATCACGACACCGGGGCGGCGCGGTCCCGGGCGGGCGGAACCCGAGCCGCTGTAGGCGATCAGGCGCTCACGAGGCAGCGGCCCGTAGGAGTACACCCGTCCCTTCACGCCCGCACGCCCTAGGCGGGGCACCCGCAAGCCAGGCCGCTGTACGCCGGGCCGCTGCGCGCCGGGCTTCCGTACGCCGGGCCGGTGTACCCCGGGCCCCTCCCCTTCGCGGCTGCCCGCTCCGGCACGATCCGCGCCCGGATCGTAGGCCCCCGGTCCCCGCGGCCCCGGGCGCTCGGCGGCGCCCCGTACGACCGGTGAGGTGCAGAAGACCAGCGCCAGGCACGTGACCAGCAGGAGGGGGAGGCTGCGCACGTTCCCAGCGTCGGCGCCACGGTGGGGCGCCGCAACAGCACTTCCATGACCGTGCGTCACAGGTCATACGTACGGAGGCCCCGGCTCCGCGTCGCACGGTGCGGAACCGGGGCCTCCGGCGCGAGGGCCGTACTGCCTCGCAGCAGAGCCTCGCTGCGCTGGGTCCGTACTACTTCACGGAGCCCAGCAACGGGTTGACCTTCCTGCGGGCCGCCAGGAAGGCGAAGCCCGCGAGCGCCGCGATCACGCCCTGCACCGCGAAGCCCGTGGTGCTGCTCGCGGCGTCGCCGATGACGAGCTGGACGATCGCGAAGACGCAGTCACCCGCGGTGACGGCCAGGAACCAGACGCCCATGAGCTGGCTGGCGTACTTGGCGGGCGCCAGCTTCGTGGTCACCGAAAGACCGACCGGCGAGAGGCACAGCTCCGCGACGGTCTGAAGCAGATACACGGTGATCAGCCACAGCGGGGTGACCTTGGCGCCGCCGTCGGCGGAGGCGATGGCCAGCATCATCACGCCGAAGGAGACGCCGATGCCGATGAGGCCGAAGGAGAACTTCGTGGTGGTGGCCGGGTTGCGGCTGCCGAGCTTGACCCAGAGGGCGGCCAGCACGGGGGCGATGATCATCACCCAGAGCGGGTTGACCGACTGGAACCAGCTCGTGGGGAACTCGATCCCGAACAGGTCGGTCGCGGTGCTCTTCTCGGCGAAGAGGCTCAGCGTCGAGCCGGACTGGTCGAAGATCATCCAGAAGATCGCGGCGGCCACGAAGAACCAGATGTAGCCGCTGAGCTTCTTCCGCTCGTCCTCCGTGACTTCGCGGTCGCGGCGCATCCGTACGAAGTAGTACGTCGGCAGCACGAGACCGGCGATGCTCAGCGGCCACAGAACCCAGTCGATGGTGAAGAGGTCGGCGAGCACGACCGCCGCGTAGAAGACGCCCGCGACGACGGCGGCGATCACGGTGTTGCGGATCGCCTTGCTGCGGTCCTCGTCGTCCATCGGCTGCGGCACGACGCTGGACTCGGGGGCGAGGTGGCGGGTGCCGACCAGGAACTGGATGAGGCCCAGGGCCATGCCGACGGCGGCCAGGCCGAAGCCCAGGTGCCAGCTCACCTTCTGGCCCGCCCAGCCGATGAGGAGCGGGGCGGCGAAGGCGCCTATGTTGATGCCCATGTAGAAGACGGTGAATCCGCCGTCCCTGCGCGGGTCGTTGGGGCCCGCGTAGAGCTGGCCGACCATCGTGGAGATGTTGGCCTTCAGCAGGCCGGAGCCGACGCCGATGAAGACCAGCCCGGCGAAGAAGAGGGCGTCCACGCCCACGGCCAGCAGCGCGTGACCGATCATGATGACGAACGCCGAGATCGCGACCGTCTTGCGGGGGCCCCAGACGCGGTCGCCGAGCCAGCCGCCCGGCATCGCCATCAGGTAGACGGTGGCGTTGTAGACGGAGTAGAGCGCCACGGCGGTCGCCGAGGCCATGCCCATGCCGCCCTCGGTGACGGCGGCCGTCAGATAGAGGACGAGCAGGGCGCGCATCCCGTAGAAGCTGAAGCGCTCCCACATCTCGGTCATGAAGAGGGTGGCGAGACCGCGGGGGTGACCGAAGAAGGTCTTGCCGTCGGCCGCAGGCGGATGCTGCGACGCGTCCTTGGACGCTGCTGTGGAGGCCATGTGGGGGGTTCCTCGCTGTGTGAGAAGGGGGCCGGTGCCGGACGCCGACGGGGTGCTGCCGGCCTACGGCGAGCCCCGCGTGCTTCTCACACGGCAGGGCCCGGCGCTGGGGACATGTGGCTGTGGTGCCGCTTCCGCCGCACGGTCCCCGAGGCCGGGAAGCGGCGGGTGGGCCCTTGCGGGCGGACGTTCCTGAGAAGTCCGGGCATCACGGGGCCGGCTCATGCGCGTGCTCGCCCGCCCCCCTTGGCGGAAAGTCCGCCGCCGGACCGGCCGGCCACGGCACTGGGCTCGCATGGCCGACGACACAGGATCACCGCCGTACTGGTCTCCGCCCCGCCGGGCGCCGCCCCTGGGTGATCACGCCGGAAGCCAGCTCACCATACGTCAGATGGGTGCCCGTAACGGAAGGGTTTGGGAGCAGGATCACAGGTACAAGCAGTAAATTCCCAGTCAATCCGAAGGTAACGAGTTCGCATCGCCGAGGATCCGGGCGGGTTGACGGGGACCGGCCTTGCCCTCGGCCACGAGGACTACCATCGGCGCATGACCCGTGTACTGCTCGCCGAGGATGACGCCGCGATCTCGGAACCCCTCGCCCGCGCGCTGCGCCGGGAGGGATACGAGGTCGAGGTGCGCGAGGACGGCCCCGGGGCGCTCGACGCCGGCCTCAAGGAGGGCATCGATCTGGTCGTGCTCGACCTCGGGCTGCCCGGCATGGACGGCCTGGAGGTCTGCCGCCGGCTGCGCAACGAGGGGCACGCCTTCCCCGTGCTGGTCCTCACGGCGCGCGCCGACGAGGTGGACACCGTCGTCGGCCTGGACGCGGGTGCCGACGACTACGTCACCAAGCCCTTCCGGCTGGCCGAACTGCTGGCCCGTGTGCGTGCGCTGCTGCGGCGCGGCGCCGCGGCGGAGCCGACGCCGCCGCCCGCCACCCACGGCGTGCGCATCGACGTCGACTCCCACAGGGTGTGGATGGGCGAGGAGGAA